>JAPKFY010000014.1 GCA_026646335.1 Aequorivita sp.
TCGCCCTCGGCGGCGATCTGGTTCTCGACCACCGGATGGCGGCCGCCCTCGATCAGCAGGCCGGGCTCCTCCGAGAATTCCGGCCTGCGGTAGTCGCGCCTGGCGGCAACGTCGGCGAAGGCGGCCAGCAGGTCGGTCAGCGCCACGGCGCGGGCAATCTCCAGCAGACGCGGAACCTCCGGCTGCAGCGCGGTCAGCACTTCGTCCCAGAGCAGTTTCTCGCGCGCCAGCGCCCGGTCCTGCGCCGAAAGCGCCTTGTCCTCGAAGGCCTTCAGCTCGGGCGTGATGTAACGCTCGGCGTTCTTCAGCGTCTGCCGGCGGCGGTAGTCCTCGGGAATCCTGTCGACATTGGCGTGCGTGACCTCGATGTAGAAACCATGCACGCGGTTGTACTCGACCTTGAGGCTATTGATGCCGGTGCGCTCCTTCTCGCGCGCCTCGAGCGCCAGCAGGAACTCGCCGCAGTTGTCCTGGATGCCGCGCAATTCGTCGAGATCGGCGTCGTAGCCGGGGGCGATGACGCCGCCGTCGCGCAGGTTGGTCGAGGGCTCGGCGGCGATGGCGCGGGTGAGCCGGTCGAGCACGTTCTCCGGCGTTGCCAGTTGCGCGTGCAGTTCGGCCAGCAGCGGCGTGTCCAAGGTGGCCAGCGGCGCGCGCAGCGCCGCCAGCCGGGCGAGGCCGTCGCGCAGGCCGGAGAGGTCGCGCGGACGGGCCGAGAAGAGGGCGACGCGGCCGGCGATGCGTTCGATGTCGGCGATGCCCTTCAGCGCCTCGCGCACGGCCTGTGGAAAGATCATTCACAAGCTTTCAACTACAAACAAATTGCCGCAAAACTCCAACTGGACGATCCCAGCAGCAGGAACCAAATAGTAAAAAAACTAAAAGATCTGCAAGGCAAGGGAACCATTCAGGAAATTGAACGCGGTAAATATATACTTACCCCATCACAAAATTATTACACCGGAAGAGTAGATATAGCTGGCCGTGGCCAAGGTTATATTATTGTTGAGGATTTAGAAGATGATATCTACGTAAGCAGTAAAAACCTAAACAAAGCCTTAAATGGCGACATTGTTGAAGTTTATGTTTTTAAACGCAAAAAAGGTGGCAAGACCGAAGGAGAAGTAACCAAAATTATTGAAAGAAAACGAACAGAATTTGTAGGTACTATTCAAGTGCAGGAAAACTTTGCCTTTGTGGATGTTACCGATTATAAAATGTACACAGATATTTTTATTCCAAAGAATAAAATAAACGGTGCTAAAAATGGAGAAAAAGTACTGGTAGCCATGGAAGATTGGCCTGAAAAGGCAGATTCTCCATTCGGAAGCGTTATTAAAGTGCTCGGAATGCCGGGCGAACACAATACTGAAATCCACTCGATATTGGCGCAATACGGCCTACCGTATGAATTTCCAAGAGAAGTAGAGGATTATGCAAATAACATAGACACTTCAATACAAGCTTCTGAAATTAAGAAACGCCGCGATATGCGCGAAGCTTTAACTTTTACAATAGATCCAAAAGATGCAAAGGATTTTGATGATGCCCTTTCCTTTGAAAAAATGCAGAACGGAAATTATGAAATAGGAATCCATATTGCAGACGTTTCACATTACCTAACTCCAGGAAATGAACTGGATGACGAAGCTTACGAACGCGCAACCTCAGTCTATTTGGTAGATAGAGTAGTACCAATGCTTCCAGAGATTCTTTCAAACAATGCCTGTTCGCTTCGTCCAAATGAAGAAAAGTATACTTTTTCCGCAGTCTTCGAAATGAACCAAAAAGCGGAAGTTGTAAAAAAATGGTTTGGAAGAACGGTAACATACAGCGATGCCCGTTTTGCTTATGAAGAAGCACAACACATAATTGAAAATCCAAAGAAAGAAACCCATACTATTCCTGCAAATATTTCAATCACTGATAAGGAATACACAGTTAAACAAGAAATAGCAGCTGCCATTCTCGAAATGGATCGCTTAGCCAAAACCCTACGTACAAAACGTATGCGTGCCGGTGCAATTTCCTTTGATAAAGTGGAAGTAAAATTCATCCTCGATGAAAAAAGCAACCCAGAAGGAGTCTATTTCAAAGAAAGCAAGGATGCCAACAAACTGATTGAGGAATTTATGCTTTTAGCAAACAGAAGCGTGGCTGAATTCATAGGAAAACAAGAACCAAAAAAGACCTTTGTGTACCGTGTTCACGATGAACCGGATGATGAAAAAATAGCTGCCTTGGAAAATATAATCAAGCGTTTTGGGTATAAACTAAATACCAAAGACCGCCATTCCACTGCTACTTCAATGAATAAACTTTTAAAGGATGTTCACGGTAAAAAGGAACAAAATTTAATTGATACGCTTGCTATCCGAAGTATGAGCAAGGCAATGTACACAACCCACAACATCGGTCACTACGGTTTGGCATTTGATTATTACACGCATTTCACTTCCCCAATTCGGCGTTATCCCGACGTGATGGTCCACCGACTTCTACAGCATTATTTGGACAACGGAAAATCTGCCAAAGAAGAAGAATACGAAGAAAAATGTGGCCACAGCAGCGACATGGAAAACCTTGCCACCAATGCCGAACGCGATAGCATAAAATACATGCAGGTGAAGTATATGCAAGACCATCAAGACCAAGACTTTTTGGGTGTAATTTCTGGCGTTACCGAATGGGGAATTTATGTGGAAATTATATCAAATAAATGCGAAGGAATGGTTCGTTTGCAAGATTTAAGCGATGACCGTTATGAATTTGACAGGGAAGAATACGCCGTAATAGGCCAGCGCACCAAAAACGTTTATCAACTGGGCGATGAAGTTTACGTAAAAGTGAAGAACGCTGATTTGGTAAAGAAACATTTAGATTTTACAATGCTGGGGCATCAAAAAGATTATAAAAACTAAAATTTAATAGAGATGAAAAAACTGATTTTTATAACCGTCCTTTTTATAAATGCTTTTGCTTTTTCTCAAGAAGAAATCAATACGGAAGTTGGGGATTTTAGTGAACTAAAGGTTTACGATCTGATAACCGTAAAACTTGTTCCATCCAAGGAAAATAAAGTGGTCATTGCTGGTAAGAATACAGAATATGTAAAAACGATCAATGATAACGGCGTATTGAAAATTCGCATGGAATTGGAAGAACGCTTTGATGGGGATGCTACTACCGTAACCCTTTTCTTCAAAAGCATTGCCATTATTGATGCCAACGAAGGCTCTAGAATTTATTCAGATGCCGAAATAAAAGTAGCTTCCTTAGAACTAAAAACTCAAGAAGGCGGAAAAATTGACATTTTTGTAGCAACTCAAAATTTGAATATTAAATCGGTTTCGGGTGGTGTTGTTGATGTAAAAGGGACTACCCAAAGACAAGACATCAACATAAACTCAGGGGGTGCTTATGAAGCCGAAAACCTTGTTTCAAAGGAAACCTATGTTAACGTTACAGCTGGTGGATCTGCAACAATTTTCGCCACTAACATTGTGGATGCAAAAGTTACTGCAGGAGGTTATATAACTGTTCATGGAAATCCGAAAGATGTAAAAAAGAAAAAACTCGCTGGCGGGAAAATTGAAATAGTAAAGACTAAAAATTAAAATTTTACCGTAATTGGGTAAAAGTAATTTGTATTTTTACCTTATTATGTTTGACGGTTTACTCTACGCTGCATTTTACGGATTTTTATTGGCATTTGCCGTCGGCCCAGTGTTTTTCACATTGATTGAGACAGCAATTACCAAAGGTATTCGAGCCGCAATCTTCTTTGATCTCGGCGCCATGTTTGCTGACGTAATCTTTATTTTAATAGCTTTTTTCAGCACCAATAGAATTCTTGAAAAAGTAAAACACGATCCGGGCCTGCTTATCTTCGGAGGGGCAATTCTCATCGCCTATGGAATCATTTCATACATCCGCACAAACAAATCTATTTTTAAAATTGTTCGCGAACATTATGCCGTTAAAGTGAAAAAAAATCTCGGAGGATTGTTTCTCAAAGGGTTTCTTTTGAATTTTGTGAACTTCGGTGTTTTGGCAGGTTGGATTGGAACCTTAATCATGGCAAACGCACTTACCACTAGTGATAACGGTGTTTCTTTTTATAGCCACCGTGCTAGCAGCCTTCTTCATCACAGATGTTTTAAAAATGATTTTAGCAAAAAGGTTAAAAAACAAAATGACCCCGCGCTTCATTTTTAAAACAAAAAAATGGGTCAGCATTTTAATTCTTGCTTTTGGCATTTTATTGCTCATTCAAGGTATCTTCCCAAAAGGAGTGGAGGCAGGATTGGATAGAATTCCAAACAAACAACGGCCGATTGAAAATCCAATTCCTCCAGTAGATGGGTCATTAGAAACCCCTTCTGAAGGGCTCTAATGATATTTCAATATTTACTAAAAAGATCAACAGGCAGAAATGCTTTATTGGGCTATAAAATAAAAAACCTCCAACTTTACGTTGAAGGTTTTCAGAGGCATCGAGCGGATTCGAACCGCTGTAGCAGCTTTTGCAGAGCTGAGCCTAGCCACTCGGCCACGATGCCTTATTAGGCTTGCAAATGTAAAAAAATTAAACTTAAAATTCCTATTAAAAAAGCAAATTACCGTTTCCTTTTCATTGTAACACTAACTTCTGCTACATCCCCACCAATAGGCGGATTTCTTTTGGCCACGGTAACCTCCACTTCGGTAATCATTTCAATTTTTAAAAGAACAGTATCAATAATACGCTTTGCAACGTGTTCCAAAAGTTTGGCGCGTACCGCCATTTCTTCCCTAACAATTGTTTGCAACAAAACATAATCCACCGTATCCGCAAGCTCGTCAGTGCTTGAAGCGTTTTTTAAATCTGCCTTTACCGAAAGATTCACCATATAATCTGAGCCTATTTGTCCTTCTTCAATTAAACAGCCGTGAAAGGCATAAATCTTTATGTTTTTTAAACGAATCGTTCCCATGGAATTAGTTTTCGCAAAGATATAAGAGAATGTCCAGTTGAGCACAGCCGAAACCTATTTTTGGACAACTTCCTTTTCAGTTAATTGGTTACCTTTGCAATTCTTAAAAAAAATATATGACAAACGAAGCCGCCCCGCTTAATTTTATTGAACACATAATTGAAGAAGATCTTACTAAAGGATATACGAAGGAACAATTGTGCTTTCGTTTTCCGCCAGAGCCCAACGGCTATCTTCACATTGGCCACGCGTCATCAATTTGTTTAAATTTTGGTTTGGGCGAAAGATACAACGCTCCAGTAAACCTTCGTTTTGACGATACAAACCCAGCCAAAGAAGAGCAGGAATTTGTGGATGCCATAAAAAGGGATATTTCTTGGTTGGGCTATGAATGGGCTAGGGAATGTTATGCCTCCGATTATTTCCAGCAGTTGTATGACTGGGCCGTTCAAATGGTAAAGGACGGGAAGGCGTATGTAGATTCCCAAACCTCAGAAATGATTGCCGAACAAAAAGGAACGCCGAACACACCAGGAAAGCCGAGTCCGTATAGAGATCGTTCTGTTGCTGAAAATTTGGATTTGCTGGAAAAGATGAAAAACGGCGAAACCAAAGAAGGCGAACACGTGCTTCGCGCCAAAATAAATATGGAATCACCAAATATGTTGATGCGCGACCCAGTTATGTACCGAACCATCAACAAACACCACCATCGCACGGGAACCGATTGGAAAATCTTCCCAATGTATGATTGGACCCACGGCGAGAGTGACTATATAGAACAGGTATCACATTCCTTCTGTACGCTTGAATTCCTGCCACACAGAGAACTTTACGATTGGTTTCTGGATCAAGTGTACGATCCTAAAAAATTACGTCCAAAACAACGTGAATTCGCGCGTAGAAACTTAAGCCATACGGTTGTTAGCAAGCGAAAACTTGCTCAATTGGTGAGCAGCGGAGTAGTTACAGGCTGGGATGATCCACGAATGCCCACAATTTCCGGTCTTCGCCGAAGAGGTTACACCCCAGATTCAATTAAGAACTTTGCAGAAAGCATAGGCGTTGGAAAACGCGAAAACCTGATAGATGTTTCACATTTGGAATTCAACGTTCGCGAAGATCTCAATAAAATAGCACCGCGAATAATGGTGGTTTTGGATCCCGTGAAGTTGATAATAGATAATTATCCCGAAAACAAAACCGAAATGTTAGAGGCTGAAAACAATCAAGAAGACGAAAACGCAGGCAGCCGTGAAGTACCTTTTTCAAAAGAACTTTATATTGAAAGGGAAGATTTCCTTGAATCTGCAAACAACAAATTTTTCCGTTTAACACTGGGTAAGGAAGTAAGATTGAAAAACGCTTACATTATAAAAGGCGAAAGCACAGTAAAGGATTCCGAAGGAAATATTACAGAAATACACTGCACCTACGATCCCGATAGTAAAAGCGGGAGCGGTTCCGAAGCATCATTGCGAAAAGTAAAAGGAACATTGCACTGGGTTTCCGCAGCACATGCCCTTCCTGTTGAAGTACGACTTTACGACCGTCTCTTCACCGAAGCTTCACCCGACACCAATAAGGAAAAAGATTTTATGGAATTTGTAAACTCAGATTCCTTACAAGTAATTACCGGCTATGCCGAACCGAGTGTGAAGGGTTCAAAACCTGAAGATAAATTCCAGTTTCAGCGTTTGGGCTATTTTGTAGTTGACCGTGATTCCACATCGGAAAAATTGGTCTTCAACCGTACTGTTCCTTTACGCGACTCTTGGACCAAATTGGCTGAATAATTAACATTTTTGGGTAAATATATTTCTCTTTTTAACAGAAATTGGCTAAAATATCTTCTTTTTAAGATAAATTTATATATTAAAAATTAACTATTAACCGGTTGTTAACAGCAAATCGAGAGCTCGTTGCCTACCTTTGTTATTATTAACTAATAAAAAAACAAGAACATGGCATCAAATACAGGTCAAACCCTTATTGCACTATTAACCGGAGCAGCTATTGGAGCTGGATTGGGAATACTTTATGCACCAGATAAAGGTTCAAACACAAGAGAAAAACTTAGCAAAGAAGCTAAGAAAGCTCAGAAAAAATTGAATAAGCAAATTCGAGAAACTAGCCATACACTAAGCGAAAAAGCACAACAAGCAAAATATAGTTTTGAGCAAAAATTGAACGAAACACTATCTTCTGCAAGCTATAAAGCTGACGATATTTTGTTGGCAATGGAAGATAAATTGGAAGCATTGCGCAGACAAAACGCAAAACTTCAAATAGATTCCAAAGCTGGCAAAGCAAAAGCTGCCGCCAAAAAAGTAACAGCATAATATGGCATTCAAAGGCCTAACGGACAGCCTGCACAAGGTTACCGACAGAATAGAAGATTATAGTTTGAGCATGGCGGAGTACTACAAACTCCGCCTGTTTAAAACTACAATGAAGGGAGCAGTTTCCCTTGTACATCTATTGGTTTATGGCAGTCTATCCCTGTTTGTAATGCTTTTTCTTTCTATTGGCGCCGCATTTTGGCTGGCCACTTTTTTTGAAAATGTCTATGTTGGATTTTTGTTGATTGGTGCTTTCTACGGAATCATTTTAATCTTCATGTTCATATTTGGAAGAAAAATTATAGAACGAAAAATACTCTATAAATTCTCTCGTTTGTTATACGATGAGGACGATTTGGACCCAAGGGTTCTAGCAGAAAAAGAGTTAGAGGAGTACCAACAAACACTTCAGGATGAAGCTATTCGAAAAGCGAATATTTCAAAATAAGATTTATGAAGCGATACACTACTTTTGAAGAAATAGACCGCGATTTAAAATACCTTCGCCTAAAATCGCAGATCGACTTGGAAGAGGTGAAACTAGGCCTTCACGAAAGCAAGGAAGCCATTAGTGAAACCTTTTCCCCTATAAATTTAATTGCAAACACAGTAGGCTCTATATTAAAAAAGGCATTCGTTTTAAAGGTGGTGGACAAACTGATAGGTATAAAACCAGTGAAGAAAAAAAACTACGAAGATGATGAGCACTCATAGAGATTGCTTGAACTTCGATTGATTGATAAACAAAGCCCTCCTAAATTTAGGAGGGCTTTGTTATTATATTTATTCTAATTTAATAATTCAAATCATCCCCTTCCTCAGCCCTTGGTGGAGCTTGGCGTTTTGGCTTCTTTTTGGAGACAATCCCTCTTTCAATATTTTCTTTTTTCATTTGTTCACCAATCTGGTTGCTGGCCACGAAACTCGCTATCATATTGTTCAGCATATCACTCCCCGCTTGTGGTGAGTTAGGCAACAAGATAAGATTGGTGTTAGTAGCTTCCCCAATGCTCTGTAAGGTATCATAATGCTGCGTTACCACAATAAGGGCTGATGCTTCCTGTGAATTGATGCCCACATTGTTAAGGACGTCCACACTTTCTTCCAGACCACGAGCAATTTCGCGACGCTGGTCTGCAATACCTTGCCCCTGCAAACGCTTGCTTTCTGCTTCTGCGCGAGCTTTGGCAACTATTTTTATACGTTCTGCTTCCGCCTCAAATTCTGCCGCTACTTTTTCGCGTTCTGCTGCATTAATCCTATTCATTGCTTCCTTAACTTGTACGTCTGGATCAATGTCTGTAACGAGCGTTTTAATAATGTCGTAACCATAAGTGCTCATGGCTTCGTTCAATTCCGATTTTACCGCTATTGCAACATCGTCTTTTCTTTCAAAAACATCATCGAGTTTCATTTTTGGGACTTCGGCGCGAACTACGTCAAAAACGTATGAAGTGACCTGGTCATGCGGGTTTTGAAGTTTATAAAAAGCATCATAAACCTTCTGCTCCAAAACCTGAAACTGTACCGAAATTTTCAATCGAACAAAAACATCATCTTTGGTTTTTGTTTCAACTATTACATCCAACTGTTGGATTTTCAGATTGATACGCCCTGCAATCCGGTCAACTAATGGAATTTTTAATTGTAAACCTGAATGTCTTATACTTAGGAACTTTCCGAAGCGTTCTACTACTGCAGCTGTTTGCTGTTTTACAGTAAAAAATCCAGCTAATAGAATAAAAAAACCAACAATCAGCAACGGCACAAAAATAAACCCACCCATAATTTTTAAATATTAATGATTAAACGTTGTGGAAGATACAAAAAATAAAACCTATTTTCACGCCCTCAAAAAATCCCCACCTATGAATTTTAAACAACTGATCTTTGTTTCTTTTTGTCTTTTCTTTTTTCAACAAACCTTTGCCCAGCGCAACTATGAAGGCTATAATTTCCTAGGAATTCAGGGCGGATTATCTTTTTTCGACATTCAGACAGATGATTTGGTAACCAAGCAAAAAGAGGGTTTCATCGCGGGGTTTACAACACGTGGCGGTTTCAGAAATAATTTTGATTTAATATATGGAATTAGTTTTCAAAGTGAGTCCGTTGGTGTGGAAGGAAGTAGCCCTTTGGGATCTGACACTCAAAGTATAGGCTATACCATTCAAGGAGCACAGATCAATTTCTTGGGAAGCTATAACATTGTCATGAAGCATTTAAGCGTTGAATTCGGCCCAGTTTTCAGCATAAATGGAAAAATGAAACTTGACAGAGACGAATACGAAGATTATGTTTTAACGGGTTATAATACACTAACCGCAAAGGATATTCAGGATATTTCCAGATTCAACGTTCGCCTTGCCGCTGGTCTTACCACTGGATTGGAGCATTTCAGAATAAGTGCACAGTACCAATACGGCCTTACAAATATGCTGGGCGGATTGAACGGAAATGATTTGGAAAACGATGACTTTAAAGGCAATAGCTCCACCATAATTGTGTCTGGCGTGATCTACTTTTAACCAATAAAATCAATCGCCTTTTCAATACGGGAAATGCTTTCTTTTCTTCCTAAAATGGATAGAATATCAAAAACTTCTGGCCCTTTCATTTCGCCAACCAAGGCCAAACGCAAAGGCATCATTACCTTTCCGAAGCCTATATTTTCTGAAGTAATCCAGCCTTTCACTTTTTCAGAAAGATTCTCTGATGAAAAGTCTTCCGAAGTATTCAAGATTGAAATTACTTTTTGAAGCAATTCAGGTGTTTCAGGTTTGAAAGCTTTTTCCGCAGCTTTTTCATCGTAAGTTTTGGGTGCTTCAAAAAAGAAACTTCCCTGTTCCCAAAGATCGCTCACGAAGGTTGCGCGCTCTTTTAACAACGAAACTATTCGCATTACATCTGTTGAAGTTGAGATGTTTTTATCTTTCAGAAATTTTGAAAAATCTTTCGCAAGGGTTGAATCATTTACCATCTGCAGATACTGATGCTGAAACCACTTTGTTTTTTCGGGATCGAATTTTGCGCCTGCTTTATGGACGCGCTCCAATTCAAAAGCTTCAACCAATTCCTCCAAACTAAAAATTTCCTGTTCCGTTCCTGGGTTCCAACCTAAAAAGGCAAGCATATTTACAACGGCTTCGGGTAGATAACCATCTTCGCGATAGCCTGAAAATAGATCTCCTTCAGCAGTTTTCCATTGAAGCGGAAATACGGGAAAACCCATTTTATCACCATCGCGTTTGCTGAGCTTTCCGTTGCCCGTGGGTTTCAAAATCAACGGTAAATGCGCGAATTGCGGGGCATTCCAGCCAAAAGCGCGATACAACAAAACGTGCAGCGCCAAAGACGGCAACCATTCTTCGCCACGAATAACGTGGGTTATTTTCATTAAATGATCATCCACAATATTTGCCAAATGATAGGTTGGCATCCCATCACTTTTAAAGAGAACTTTGTCATCAAGAACACTGGTTTCCACCTGCATTCCGCCACGGATAATATCGTTTAAATAAAGCGTTTCATCTTCGGGCGATTTAAAACGGATTACGTATTCTTCACCATTCTTGATTTTTTGCTGTGTTTCTTCCGCGGAAAAAACCAAGGAATTTTTCAGCTTTAAGCGATTGTGCCAATTGTATATAAAAGTTTTTCCTTTTTCTTCGTGGTCTTTTCGGTGGGCGTCAAGTTCTTCGGAAGTATCAAAAGCGAAATATGCATTTCCGGATTCAATCAACGCATCAGCATACTGTCTATAAAGGTCTTTCCGTTCGCTTTGGCGGTATGGACCGCAATCGCCTTCTTTCGAGCCTGTACTGAGCGCAGTCGAAGTAGGACCTTCGTCGTAAGGAATATTTAACCAATTCAAAGCTTCAATAATATATGCCTCGGCACCTTCCACATAACGGTTTTGGTCGGTATCTTCAATGCGTAATAGAAAATCACCACCGTGTTTTTTTGCGAATAAATAATTGAACAAAGCGGTGCGAACACCACCAATATGAAGTGGCCCTGTTGGACTTGGGGCAAAACGCACCCGAACTTTTTGAGACATAATCTGCATTCTTTTTATGAAGGAGCAAAGGTACAATTCTGTAACGGCATTTTAAAGTTATTGCATAATGTGGTTTTTTCTTTTTTTGGAGCAATATTTGCGGCGTGCTCACCACAAAATATTATTGTATTTTAGAAGTTTGCTACAAAGAGAAATTGAATTATGAGCACTTTCAACATCATCCAGCAAAAACTGGAGGAGTTTATCAAGAAATACTACACCAATGAGCTTATAAAAGGAGCTATCCTTTTTTTCGCCATGGGATTGCTTTATTTGTTGATAACGCTACTTATTGAATATTTTCTTTGGCTCAACCCAATTGGCAGACGAATTCTTTTTTGGGCCTTCATTTTTGTTGAATTGGCTTTGTTTGTTCGGTTTATCGCCTTTCCGCTCGCGAAACTTTTCAAACTTCAAAAAGGAATTGATTACGAAGAAGCTTCAAAAATTATAGGGAACCATTTTCCGCAGGTAAGTGATAAACTACTTAACGTAATTCAGCTTAACCAAAATCAGAGAGAGAGTGAATTGCTTGCCGCGAGCATTGACCAAAAAGCTACGGAGTTGCAACCTGTTCCCTTCAAAAGTGCCGTAAATTTTAAAAAGAATGCCAAATATTTAAAATACGCGGCTATTCCTGTTTTAGTGTTTTTGCTATTTAGTGTTTTAGGTGGAATGGATATTTTTTCCAGTAGTTACAAACGTGTGGTCCATTACGATACTGCTTTTGAACCGCCCGCACCCTTTGCTTTTATTGTGATGAACGACGATTTGAACGCAATTGAAAACAAACCCTTCAACTTAAAAATACGCACCGAGGGCACTGCAATTCCCGAGAATGCCAGTATCAATTATAACGGTGAAACCTATTATATGCAGCAGACTGCGCCCGGTTTCTTTGAATATGCTTTTCAACAACCTGTGGAATCTATCAACTTCAGCTTAAAAGCCAATAAAGTTACTTCCCGTGAATATACATTGGATGTTGTAAAAACTCCTTCATTGCTCAATTTCGAAATGGTTTTGGACTATCCTTCCTATACGGGAAAGCGGGATGAAGCCTTGAAAAGTACTGGAAACGCAACTATCCCTGAAGGAACTCGCGTTAAGTGGAACGTGGCAACAAAAAACACGAAAGCAGTTACTTTAAAAACTGCGGATACTACATTTTCATTTGCTGCAAAAGGAGAAAACTTCAATTTTGAAAGAGGAATTTACAACAAGCTGGATTATGCAATCACTACTTCCAACGAAAAACTGAAGGATTATGAAAACCTTGCATTTACCTTGAATGTTGTGAAGGATCAATTCCCCGAAATTAACGTGCAGTCAAAACAGGATACAACAAACACACAAAGAGTTTTCTTTTTGGGACAGATATCGGATGATTATGGGCTTACTAAACTCAGACTGGTCTACTTTCCTGAAGGAGATGAAAAGAAAGCTAAAAGTGAAGCTTTGCCGCTTAACAAAACCAATTTCGACCAATTCACCTTTACTTTCCCTGGAAATCTTTCTTTGGAGGAAGGCGTTTCCTATGAATACTATTTTGAAGTTTTTGACAATGATGCCATTCACAACTTTAAATCCTCAAAATCGGGGATATATTCTTTCAGAAAATTGACAAAGAGCGAACTAGAGGATGAGCAGCTTCAAAACCAGCAAAACGCAATAAAAGGGCTGGACAAGTCTTTGGAAGAATTAAAGGACCGAAAGCAAACGCTGGAAGAACTTTCGCGTACACAAAAAGAAAAGAACGAACTTAACTACAACGACAAGAAGAAACTTGAAAACTTCATCCAGCGGCAACAAAAGCAGGAGGAAATGATGAAGAATTTTTCAAAGGAAATGAAGGAGGAGCTTGAAAATTTCCAACCGGAAAACAAGGAGAAAGATCCTTTTAAAGAAGATCTTCAAAAACGGTTGGAAGAGAATGAAGAGCAGCTTAAAAAGAATGAAAAATTGTTGGATGAACTTGAGAAATTGCAGGACAAAATCCAAAAAGAGGAACTGACAGACAAACTTGAAAAGCTTTCCAAACAGAACAAAAACCAAGAAAAAAACTTGGAACAATTATTAGAGTTGACCAAAAGATATTACGTAGAAAAGAAAGCAGAAAAACTCGCTGAGGAGCTTTATGAATTGGGAGAGGAGCAGGAAAAACTTGCTGACAAGCCTGAAGAGGAAAACACAAAAGAAGCCCAAGAGGAACTAAACGAAAAGTTTGAAGATCACAAAAAGCAGATGGACGAGCTGCAAAAGGAAAACGAAAGTTTAAAAAAACCAATGGATATCCCTGAAGATAAACCAACGGAGCAGCAGATAGATGAAGAACAGCAGAAGGCCACTGATAAACTAGAAGAACAAAAGCCGAGTGAAGCTGGAAAAAATCAGAAAAAGGCAGGCCAAAAAATGAAACAGATGAGCAAAGGCATGCAAATGCAGATGCAGTCTGGACAGATGGAAACCATAGAGGAAGATGTTAAAATGCTACGTCAGATTGTGGATAATTTGGTTGTTTTTTCTTTTCAGCAAGAAGAATTAATGGAGACTTTCAAAAAGATTGAATATGGCAATCCAATTTTTGGAAAGAAATTAAATATCCAAAATGACCTCAAAACGAATTTTGAACATATAGATGACAGTATTTTTGCACTATCACTCCGTCAGCCTATGATTGGGTCACAAATAAACACTTCCCTAACTGAAATTCAATTTAATATCGATAAATCACTGGAGCGTTTGGCTCAAAATGAAACCAGGCAAGGCATTGGAAATCAGCAATATACAATTACAGGAGCAAATGATTTAGCAGTTATGCTGAGTGATGTTTTGAGCAATATGCAAATGCAGATGTCAATGGGTTCTGGCGCTGGAAAGGGAAAGCCTATGCCAGGTTCCGGATTTCAATTGCCAGATATTATAGAGAAACAGGAAAGTCTTAGCGAAAAAATGAAAGAGGGAATGAAGAAAGGCAAAAAAGGGAAAAAAGGCGAAGGTGAAGGAAAGGGCGAAGGCGAAGGCGATGGAAGTGGCGATGGTAATGGGCAAAATGGGGAAAACGGAAGGGACGGACAGAAAGGAAATGAAAAGGAGGGTGAAAAGGGGCAAGGTGACAGCGAGGAAATGAATGGCGAAATTTACGAAATATACAAACAACAACAAGATTTGCGCAATCAACTTCAGGATAGATTGAGCAAAGAAGGCTTAAAAGGAAATGGTGGAGATTTATTGAAAAAAATGGAAGGCATAGAACAGCAATTACTGGATAAAGGGTTTAATCAAAATACGCTTCAACAAATGCTCAACCTTAAATACGAATTATTGAAACTTGACAAAGCCGATCTTGAACAAGGACAAGAAAGCAGAAGGGAATCACAGACTAATAAAAAGGATTTTAAAAATAGCACCCAACTTTCCCCGGAGGATGTAAAAAAATACTTTAACACAACTGAAATTTTAAACCGCGAGGCCTTACCTTTGCGCCAGGATTATAAAAACAAAGTTCAGGAATATTTTAAAGAGAACAATGATTGAGTTTAATTTTGAGACAGATTTTGAATTAAATAATGAAATAGCACTTAAAAAATGGATTTCAGAAATTATATTTTCTGAAGGATATGAATTTGGCGAAATACTCTATGTTTTTTGTGATGATGAATATTTGCACAAATTGAACATTGAATATTTGAACCACGATACATTGACGGATATTATCAGTTTTGATTACAAAGTAGGAAAGCAAATTAATGGCGAAATTTATATTTCCGTTGAACGTGTTGCAGAGAACGCAAATGATTTCAAAACAAATTTTCAAGATGAATTGCACCGGGTAATGATTCATGGCATTCTTCACTTTTGCGGATATAAGGATAAAAGTGAGTCTGAGGAAAGTTCTATGCGCGCAAAGGAAGATGAATCCCTTGAAAAGCTATCCGCTACTTAAAATCTATTAATTCAACAACTTAATTACTTTAAAATTAGTTATTTATTGTAATTTTGCACCCCTAAAGAAATTAAAAACAACAAATGTTCCACGTGGAACAATTAATATTATATATGTTTCCAAAAGAGTATGATGTAATTGTAGTTGGAGCTGGTCACGCAGGTTCTGAAGCGGCGGCGGCGGCGGCGAACTTGGGTTCAAAAACCTTGTTGGTTACAATGAATCTTCAAACAATTGCCCAAATGAGCTGTAATCCCGCAATGGGAGGAATTGCAAAAGGGCAAATTGTGCGCGAGATAGATGCAATGGGCGGATATAGCGGTATAGTTTCCGACAAGTCTGCTATTCAGTTCAAAATGCTCAACAAATCAAAGGGTCCTGCAATGTGGAGCCCAAGAGTTCAAAGTGACCGTATGCGTTTTGCTGAAACCTGGAGATTGATGCTTGAGCAAACCCCGAACCTCGATTTTTATCAGGAAATGATTTCTGGGATAATTGTTGAAAACGGAAAGATAAAGGGCGTAAGGACTTCCCTTGGTGTGGAAATAAGAGCGAAAAGCGTTGTGCTTACAAATGGCACTTTTTTAAATGGGTTGATCCATATTGGAGACAAACAGTTTGGTGGTGGTCGTGCCGGTGAAAAAGCTTCCATTGGGATTACCCAGGATTTAATCGATTTAGGTTTTGAAGCAGGAAGAATGAAAACAGGAACTCCGCCAAGAGTGGATGGGCGTTCCTTGGATTTTTCAAAAATGATTGAACAGCCTGGCGATGAAATCCCGGAAAAATTCTCATTTTCTGATGAAACCAAGCCTTTGACGCAACAGCGGTCTTGCCATATGAGCTATACTAGCTTGGAGGTGCACGATATTTTGCGAGAAGGTTTTGACAGATCGCCAATGTTCAATGGTTCTATTAAAAGTATTGGCCCTAGGTATTGCCCTTCCATTGAAGACAAAATAAACCGTTTTGCAGATAAAGATAGACATCAGCTTTTTGTGGAACCAGAAGGGTGGGATACAGTAGAATATTATATAAATGGATTTTCAACTTCTTTGCCAGAGGACATTCAATTTAAAGCCTTGCGTCAAGTTGCAGGTTTCGAAAACGTGAAATTTTTCCGCCCTGGCTATGCTATAGAATACGATTATTTTCCGCCAACACAATTGAAACACACCCTGGAAACCAAGTTGGTTTCCGGACTCTATTTTGCAGGCCAGATAAACGGGACAACGGGTTATGAAGAAGCTGCTTCACAAGGTTTGATGGCTGGGGTTAATGCACATTTAAAAGTCCAGGAGAAGGAACCATTTATTCTTCAAAGAAACGAAGCTTATATTGGGGTTTTAATAGACGACCTTATCACAAAAGGAACAGAAGAGCCATACCGAATGTTTACTTCGCGTGCAGAATACAGAACCTTGTTGCGTCAAGACAATGCAGATTTTAGGTTGACCCCAAAAGCACATGCAATTGGTTTGGCCGGAGATGTGCGTATGCGAAAAATGGAAATGAAAAAGGAAAAGTCTGAAGCCTTCGTTGCTTTTTTTAAAGAAACCAGTGTAGCTCCAGAAGAAATCAATCCAATATTTCTTTTGCGCGAATCTGCCTTGGTAGATCAAAGCGACAAGATGTTTAAATTCTTTTCACGGCCCGAAGTAACTATGGAGGATATGAGGAATATTCCCTCCGTAAAAAATTATATTGAAGAAAACAATTTGGACACTGAAATGATTGAGCAGGCCGAGATCCAAGTTAAGTATTCTGGCTATATTGAAAAAGAAAAAAACAATGCTGATAAATTAAATAGGCTAGAAGGTTTAAAGATTCCCGCCTCATTTGATTATTCAAAATTAAAGTCGCTTTCTTATGAAGCTCGCGAAAAACTCACTAAAATTAAACCCGCTACCGTTTCACAAGCATCGAGGATAAGCGGCGTTTCTCCAAATGATGTTTCGGTTCTTTTAGTGTATATGGGGCGTTAACGTCATTGTTTCACGTGGAACATTTCGGCTTTTTCAGCGAGGGCAACAATTAAACCTTATTTTAAACCAAACTTTCTTTTCTTGCAAAATCACGAAAAAATATATTTATCAGTTAAGGATTACTTGGTTTCTGGTGAATCGTTTGACTTGGTCTATGACACCGATTTAGATTTCCTGAAAACTTTTCCACAACCGAAAGCTGAGGCACTTCCGAAATATTACGAGAGCCAAGACTACATTTCGCACACTGATGAAAAGCACGGTTTGTTTTCCAGCGTATATCAATTGGTAAAAAAATGGTCGCTTCAGAGAAAAACTAAATTGATTTTTGAACAGAATAAGAAAATTGGTTCTTTGTTGGATGTTGGTGCTGGAACAGGAGATTTTTTAAAAGTTGCAAAAGAAAAGGGTTGGGATGTTTACGGAATGGAACCCAATAAAAGCGCCTCAAGTTTATCTTCAGAAAAGGGAATTCAATTAAAATCGTCTTTAAACGAATTTGAAGGAAAGCAATTTGATGTTGTAACCCTTTGGCATGTTTTGGAACACATTCCCAATTTAGAGAAAACGATTTTACAGCTATCAAATTTGGTAAAACCAAATGGGACATTGATTATAGCTGTTCCAAATTTCAAGAGTTATGACGCTGAGCATTACGGAAAATTTTGGGCTGCTTTTGATGTGCCAAGACACCTTTGGCATTTTTCGAAAAAATCTATAGAAAGTCTTTTTTCCGAATATTTCAAACTTCAAGAAACGAAGCCGATGCTTTTTGATTCATTTTATGTGAGCCTTCTTTCGGAAAAATATAAAACAGGAAATAAATTTTCGTTAAAAGGAGTTTGGATTGGTCTTGTCTCAAATATAATAGCAAAAAGCACAAAAGAGTATTCTTCACACATTTATTGCTTTAGCAAAGCCAAATAAGGCAATTTCAGGCGTTTTAAGCTATTTTTTATTAAAAACGGAAGCTTCGCTTGCCTTTTGAAAGTTTCACCCTGAGGAAAGCCGATAGGCACTGAAATTTCAATAAATGCTATCTATTCAGATTTTTTATATATAGAAGTTGCTTATACCAACTCAGGTTTGTGGATAAGTCGTGTAAGTTTGATGGAAAGGTCAGTGAAAATGATTTTGGCATTCCCGTTTCGTTCAATGTGATAAGAAGCATCTTCTAAAGCAGAGTTGATTTCAAAAATATTATTTTGATGAACAAAAGGCGCAAATTTTTGAAGCGAAAAAGTTTCGTCCTTCGTTTCAAAAAACAAAAGCGTGTCTGCTTTGTAATTTTTCAAAAGTGCTTGCCTAAAAACTTCGATACAATACGAAAGAAATTTCTTTTGCGTTTCCCGACCCTGGCCCGCAAGTTCATCACTCCAATCCAACAAATTATTTATAGCGCCTTTGTTGCCTTTTGCCCTAAAAGCAGTCCGCACCCAGCTGATGAACCATTTCTCAAAAACTTCATCTTCGCCAGTTTCTTCAAGTAATTGCAATGCTTTATTATAGTCGCCCCGCGATCTTCGGGCAGTTTGGAGCGCCAATGATTCTTTTATTTGACGGTCTTTAATCAAACTTTCCGCAATATCGTCTTCAGAAAGCAGCGGAAAAGTTAATTTTTGACAACGTGAACGGATGGTCGTGATTATTTGCTGCTCTTTTTCGGTCAACAAAAGCAACACCGTTTTATCTGTGGGTTCTTCAACCAACTTAAGGATTTTGTTGGCACATTCGCCGTTCATATTGTCGGCCATCCAAATGATCATCACTTTATAACCGCCTTCATAAGCTTTAAGCGATAACTTTTTTGAAATATTCTCAGCTTCAAATTTACTGATGTTTCCCTGCTTTTTTTCGATGCCAATAGTCTGCAACCATTCAAAAAGGGAAGCATATGGATTGTTCAGGACAAAATTGCGCCATCCTTCGGCATAGTTGTCCGAAACTGCGTTCTTTTTCACATCATCATTTGTGTTTACTGGGTAAACAAAGTGTAAATCTGGATGGACCAATTTTGAAACCTTGCTTTTGCAGGCTAGATATTCAGGACCTCCTTTTTGGTATTGGCCGCACAAGAGTTCGGAAGCATAGGCAATTGCCATTGGCAACAAACCACTGCCATTAACTCCAGAAAATAGCTGGCCGTGGGGAATACGGCCATTTTCAATAGTTTTTGAAAGGTGTGTTTTTAAATGTTTTTGGCCTATTACTTCTGAAAAATCCATTCGCAAATCTAAACAATTTTACGGTTTTTTTGAGGCCATAATTTTGGAAGGCTTTTATGGAATTTTCTTGAAAAGACAATTTAGTACACCAAAATACGGAAGTGAATAAACCTCAAAAGAAGTATATTTGCAGATATAAATTTTGGAAGATGAAAACAGTAAACAATATAGATTTTAAAGGCAAAAAGGCCTTGATCCGCGTAGATTTTAACGTGCCGTTGGACGACAATTTCAATGTAACTGACAACACTCGCATACGCGCTGCCAAACCTACTATTTTGAAAATTTTGGAAGATGGCGGAAGCTGTATTTTGATGTCGCACCTTGGAAGACCAAAAAACAGGGAGGCAGAATTTTCATTGCAACATATATTGAAATCACTGTCTGAAGTTCTCGGAATACAAGTAAAATTTGTGGACGATTGTATTGGTCCAAAGGTTACCGAGGCGGTTGGGGCATTGAAATCTGGGGAAATTCTTTTACTGGAGAACCTTCGTTATTATGAAGAGGAAACAAAAGGCGATCGCAATTTTACCGAAAAATTGTCAAAGCTTGGTGATGTTTATGTGAATGACGCCTTTGGAACGGCCCATAGGGCCCACGCTTCAACAGCTATTATTGCTCAATTTTTCCCTGAAAACAAATGCTTTGGTTTACTACTTGCCTCAGAAATTGAAAATGTAAAAAAGGTGTTGGAAACCAGCGTAAAGCCAGTTACTGCAATTATTGGCGGGGCAAAGGTTTCTTCAAAAATCACAATTATTGAAAACATACTTGATAAAATTGACCATTTGATTATTGGCGGCGGAATGGCTTTTACATTTATAAAAGCCAAAGGTGGAAAAATAGGCAATTCGTTGGTTGAGGAGGACAAGCAAGAGCTTGCCCTTCAAATTTTGGAGGAAGCAAAAAAGAAAAACGTTTCCGTCCATTTACCCGTTGATGCTGTAATAGCCGATGGTTTTTCAGAAACCGCCAATACAAAAATTGAAGCTGTCAATAACATTCCAGATGGATGGATGGGACTGGATGTTGGTCCAAAAACAAACGAAGTTTTTGCAGAGGTACTAGCAGGTTCCAAAACCATTTTGTGGAACGGCCCAGTAGGCGTTTTTGAGATGGAGAAGTTTGCCGAGGGTACAAAAGCGTTGGGACAAAGTATAGCAAAAGCCACTCAAAATGGGGCATTTTCATTGGTGGGCGGCGGCGATTCCGTGGCGGCAGTACAAAAGTTTAATCTGACAGATAAGGTAAGTTATGTGTCCACAGGCGGAGGGGCGATGCTGGAAATGCTTGAAGGGAAAACACTACCCGGAATCAAAGAATTGTTGTAGAAACGTTAAATATCTGTATATTAGTCTTTTGAATTGAAAATTTGCATAATTTCGCAAAATCTATATTTTTGATAAAATTTTTTATTTGAAAAGGCGTTACAATTCCTAAGCAATTGACCTTGTTTCCTATAAAAAAAAGTACTAATCAGGCGAATTTGCCTTAATCCCCAAATGCAATAAATAAGCTGATGAAACTAAACAAAATCCTCCCTCTTATGCTACTGCTGGCCTGTAGCATTAGTTTTGCCCAACAGGGTAAAAAGCACGGTAAAAAACTGAACACTAAAAAAGTTCAGATAGTTGACTCCATAAAAGTTTCTAAAATTGCTGAAGAATTGCCTTCTACCGTGGTCGCTACGGGTATCAAAGACACAACTATATTCGATTTAAAGGACATGGCCCTGGCCAGAAAAAAAGACAGTCTTTGGTTGAAAGAACTTTATAAATCCGATCTTTTTGAAGATGTATACAACAGCGTTACAAATCAAGAATATGGGATGGTTGACTATGATGAACTTCCCACGGAAGTTTTAAAACAGCGTCTTAAAGAACTCGATGCCCGCACTCCCTTTAAAGTTGAATACAATCCTTCATTGGAAAGTGTGATCAAACAATATCTTAAAAATAGAAGAGGATCCTTAGAGCGTTTGATGGGCTTGAGCGAATATTATTTCCCAATGTTTGAGCAGGAACTTGACAAAAACAACCTTCCTTTGGAATTAAAATATTTAGCGATTGTTGAATCGGCCTTAAATCCACGGGCACAATCAAGAGTAGGCGCCACGGGTCTTTGGCAATTTATGTACCCTACGGGCAAAATGTTTGGCTTGGACGTAAGTTCTTATGTTGATGAACGTTCAGATCCAATTATGGCTACGGAAGCAGCCTGTAAATATCTGAAAAGCTTAAACAATAGTTTCAATGATTGGGATTTGGCACTTGCAGCCTATAATTCAGGACCAGGAAACGTTTCAAAAGCTATTCGCCGTTCGGGCGGAAAAACGAATTATTGGAACCTCCGCGAATATCTTCCACGTGAAACCGCGGGCTATGTTCCTGCATTTTTGGCCACCATGTATATTTTTGAATATGCGAAGGAACATGGCTTTAAAAAGCAAAGCGCAAGAATTCCTTACGTTGCTACGGACACTATTAAAGTGAAACAGCAAATTACGCTGGACCAAGTGGCAAAACTTACCAATCTTGACAAAGAAGAATTGGAGTTTTTGAACCCTTCTTATAAATTAGGGATCATTCCCGTTATTAAGGATGAAAATTATATGTTGCGGCTTCCGCTTACCCATGTTGGTGCTTTTGTGAACAACGAGGAAGCTATTTACACTTTTGTGCAAGAGGAGCAACAAGAAGCTGAAAAACCAATGCCCGAATTGTATGAGCAGCCTGAAAAAATCCGTTACCGCGTAAAAAGTGGGGATTATTTAGGTAGAATTGCTGAGAGATATGGCGTGGGTGTGAGCCAAATAAAAAGCTGGAATGGCATGCGAAGCAATACCGTTAAAGTAGGTCAAAACTTAATAATCTACCCCAAAAAGAACACTCAGGATATTGCGATAAACACACCTTCTCAAAGTAGCTCCTCCGAAAAAACATATACTGTGCGCAATGGGGATTCATTATGGAGCATTTCACAAAAATTTCCTGGAGTTTCGGTACAGAATATCAAAAAATGGAACGATATTAGTGGTACTAACTTAAAGCCCGGAACTAAACTAAAAATTTATAAAGGATAGTTCCGCAAAAACATCCTTTTAATGAGACCCATTTACCTAGTATTGATTTCGCTGTTTTTTGCATTCAACTCTTGCAATGATGGCGGAATAAGGGATAAGACCCTTCTTCCAGATTCCGTAGGAAATATTAACGCCCTTCAGATTGTCATACCAAACGATTTGTGGAATGGCATTGTTGGTGAAGCAATTCGAAATAATTTTGCCGCACCTGTAGATGGTCTTCCCCAAGATGAGCCATTGTTTTCCATGAACCAAATGCCCCCTGAGGCTTTTACTGGTTTTGCACGAAGCAACAGACTCTTTTTGTATGTAGTCCTTAGTGAGGAGGACAAAGTTACCATCGCCAAAGAAGAATATGCCAAACCACAGACAGGAGCAGTTATAAAGGCTACTTCGGAAGAAAAGCTTGTAGCATTGATAGATAAAAATGCTGCAAAGATAATTGAATCCTTTCACGCTTCCGAAATTAAGGAAAGACAGCGCAGGACCGCTATTTCATTGATGAAAAACGACTCCTTAAAAAAAGTAATGGGAGTGGGTATGCAAATTCCAAGCGCATATAGAATTGCAAAAGCCACTGACAGTTTCTTTTGGATGCGAAAAGATTTAAAAGACGGAACCACCAATATTCTGGTATATGAAGTTCCTCTAACAATGATCACAAACGATAGCACTGCAGTTGCGGATATTATAAAAATCCGCGATTCTATTGGAAGCAAATTGCTGCCGGTTGAAGATGAAGGTCAGTTTATAACTGAAGATGCCTACGCTCCCTATATTTTCAAAACAGAAATAGACGGAAAATTTGCCTATAAAACCAAAGGTACCTGGGAAGTGAAAGATGCCTGGATGGGAGGTCCGTTTATAAATTATGCAATTAGGGACGAAAAAAACAATCGCTATTTAATCATAGAAGGCTTCACCTATGCGCCCAGTGCCGCGAAAAGAGACCTTCAGTTTGAGTTGGAGTCTATATTGAATACTGCCAAGGTGGAATAAACCCTCAAGTGTATTAAATATTTGAAGGGTTTAAAATAAAAAGAGCCTTTCAATTTAAATTGAAAGGCTCTTTTTATTAGTATTAAAACGGAAACTATTTGTTCTCGTCAATTTTTTTATCGGTAGTATCGTCTTTGGAAGCATTCTTAAATTCCTTAAGGCCGCTACCCAAACCGCGCATAAGCTCTGGAATTTTTTTTCCGCCAAAAAGCAAAAGAACAATTACGACAATCAGTATAATCTGCCAAGGGCCTACTACACCTAAGGGAATAAATAATGCGTTCATGATTTCTAAATTTAATTATACAAAGGTAACAAGAAATGTTTAGATACAACGTTTTGAGAGTAACTTTAGCGTGTATGGCTATAGTTTATTTTATATTTGTAAAAAGTAATTGCGCAGAATGACAAAGAAAGAAAAAGGTGCCAAACGGTTCAAAAGGAAATTATTGCACAAATACAGATTGGTAATTCTGAATGAAGAAACTTTCGAAGAACGTTTTTCGTTTAAGCTTAACAGATTGAACGTATTTGTTTTCAGCACACTTTTTGCGCTAATTCTTATTTTAACAACCACCTATATCATTGCCTTTACGCCGCTTCGCGAATATATTCCAGGGTATTCATCTACCACCCTAAAAAAGAAGGCTACACAGTTGGCCTATCAAACAGATTCATTGCAAAAGATTCTGGATGTAAATGAGCAATACCTCGCTTCCATCAAAAAAGTGCTGACAGGCGATGTGAAAACTGTAAAATTCAACAAAGATTCCATTATTGAACTAGCCAAAACAGATCCGTCAGTTTTGATTAGAACTTCCAGAAAAGATTCACTTTTGCGTCAACAAGTGGCAAAAGAGGATAAATACAACCCACTTATTGCGCCGCAAGTTCAGGAATATGCTTTGTTCGCGCCTGTAAGGGGAACCATTTCCGAGCCTTATGATTCCAAAACAAAGCATTATGCCGTAGATGTGGTGACAGCTAAGGACTCACCCGTTAAAGCTGTTGCAGACGGCACCGTTATTTTTGCTGAATGGACAGCTGCTACAGGCTATGTGATTATCCTAAAACACAACAACAGCCTAATTTCGGCCTACAAACACAATGCGATGCTAACCAAGGAACAAGGGGAAATTGTAAAAGCAGGCGAAGTGATCGCAACCGTTGGAAATACTGGTGAATTAACTACTGGCCCACATCTTCATTTTGAGCTCTGGCGCGATGGATATCCCATCAACCCAACCAGTTTCATTGATTTTGATTGATAGCCTATGTCCCTAAAATCCGTTTCCGCCAAAATTTTCTCCAAAATAGTTGTGCTCCGAATTCAAAAATGGGCCAAGAATCCCATTGAAACACAACAAAAAGTTTTTAGACAACTTATATCTGAAGCAAAGAATACAAGCTTCGGAAAAGATCACGATTTTGAGAGTATTACTTCTTTTGAAGAATTTGTAAACCAAGTTCCTGTAAGGGATTACGAAGAATTGAAACCTTATGTAGATCGTGTGGTTTCAGGTGAAGAAAATGTACTGTGGCCTGGAAAACCCCTCTATTTCGCCAAAACGTCAGGTACTACTTCTGGAGCGAAATATATTCCACTTACCAAAGAATCCATGCCATATCACATAGAAGCGGCCCGAAATGCAATTCTGTGTTATATAAACGAAACAGGAAAGGCAGATTTTGTAGATGGGAAAATGATTTTTCTACAGGGAAGCCCAGAAATGCAGGAAAAGAACGGCATCAAACTCGGGCGACTTTCGGGAATAGTAGCACATTATGTGCCTGCATATCTTCAAAAAAACCGCTTGCCAAGCCTGGAAACCAATTGCATTGAAGATTGGGAAACCAAAGTAGATGCCATTGTTGAAGAAACCAAGAATGAAGACATGACCGTTATCAGCGGCATTCCGTCTTGGGTGCAGATGTATTTTGAAAAGCTTCAGAAGAATACCGGAAAGAAAGTTGGCGATCTTTTCAAGAACTTCAATCTCTTCATTTACGGGGGAGTCAATTTTGAGCCATACCGCGCCAAGTTTGAAAATCTTATAGGAAGAAGGGTTGACAGCATCGAACTTTTCCCCGCCAGCGAAGGTTTTTTCGCCTTTCAGGATAGCCAGAAAGAAAAAGGAATGTTGCTGCTTTTGAATTCCGGAATTTTTTATGAATTCATTGAAGCTTCAACTTTTTTTGATGAAAATCCAAAAAGGCTGACTATTGGCGAAGTGAAAACGGGTGTTAATTATGTGATGATAATTTCCACAAACGCAGGGCTTTGGGCCTACAATTTGGGCGATACCGTGCAATTTACTTCCACAAGACCCTATCGCGTACTAGTTTCGGGAAGGATAAAGCATTTTATTTCCGCTTTTGGCGAACACGTTATCGGGAAGGAAGTGGAAGAAGCAATGAATAAAGCGATGGCGAAATTCAATTTCACTATTACCGAATTTACCGTTGCGCCGCAGATTACTCCTTCGGAAGGAGAATTACCATATCACGAATGGCTTGTAGAATTTGACACTCCACCAGAAAACCTTCAGCAGGTTGCCAAATTTCTAGATGCCGAAATGCAACAACAAAATTCGTATTACTTCGATTTAATAGAAGGAAAAGTGCTTCAACCTTTAAAAATCGAATCCCTCAAAAAAAATAGTTTTCATGGATTTATGAAATCTGAAGGCAAACTTGGCGGCCAAAATAAAGTGCCGCGCCTTTCCAACGACCGCAAAATTGCTGACGCACTTCTTCAAATTCAACCTCAAAATTAGTGTTATCTTTGTATTCAATGAACAAATTGAAATCACATACTAGAACACGAGCCCAAGAGAGTACGGGCGCCATTGAAAGGCTATATATTACAATGCGCCATCTCTTTAACCGTGGTTTTTACAAGCCTATGGGTATTTCTGGGGCATCTCTACGGGAATCATTGCTAATGCTGCGCCCGGAGATTTATGGTTCTATAGCAGAAGACAAAATAGAGCTTCAAGGCTTGCTTTACGTTATGGACCGTTTGCCCGATGGCATTGAAGAGTGTAGGTTCATCAATTTGACCAGTGATGAAGGCTATAAAGACTCGCATTTTGAGCCAATAATTCCACTGAAACGCCGTCGAAACTGTTACCGGATAGATTCGGAACAGATGAATATTGAAATCACCCGGGGCCGATCAGAAATTTATGATATTCTTACGCATTTAACCTTCCTCTTCATCGAGTCGCACAAGATTATGAAACAAGTGCTCATCAATGAGAGTGGTGAAGTGATACGGGATTGGAAAAAACTGGAGCAGGCTGTTATTAAAAAAGGCGAGCTTACGCAGAAAGAAAAGGAAGTAGCATTGACGCATACTGCTAATTTCCTCGGAAGGACATTTGAGGAGGTAAAAAACATATCCCCCTTTTTTGCGACCGATAAGAATGAAAACAGGTTTTTCAATATCATTTATTATCTCGGAAAATTGGCCATTGATGAGGTAATCGAGAACAACAAACGAATCATTACCTTTAGCCCTGTTCTTAGGGAGCGTTTGGGGCACCACATTCACGGTGAGCAATGGGCATACCGCATAAAGCAGACTTTGCAGGAAAAGGGATTGATGGAACGGCCGATACACATTATAAGCGCCAATATGCACAGCGTAATGAACAGTCTTTATGCACCAAAGGCATTGCCCGCTGAATTTTCAAAGAAAAAGCCAATGGAGGTTTTTGAGGCGTTGAGCAGCCCGACAAATATGAAATTGCGTGAAAAAGTGTCCAAAAGCGCACTTGCGGAAGGGATGATTTTTATAGAGGATGTTAGTGGAACCAATATTGACATTCAAATAATTGATACTGCCAAAATAAAAAAATGTCCCTATACCAATGGATTGAATGGTTTGGAAGATTTTAAAAAACCCGTAATCGTGGTGATGGATTACGCCTTTGGCGAACAGGCTTATGAAACAATGGACGAGCTTTTAAAGCCCTATTTAGATTCCAATAAAGAGCGTCATTTCTTAAATGTAGCTTCGGTTTCCATTATGGGGAAAGCAGGTATTCTTGAAGGAGGAAAAGGCGACATTATGATTCCATCAGCACATGTTTTTGAAGGCACTGCAGATAATTACCCTTTCAATAACCAAATGGACAAATCGTTGTTCAAGGACGATGCCGTAAAGGTTTTTACCGGTACGATGATTTCAGTGTTGGGTACCTCGCTTCAAAATCGCGATGTGTTGAAATTTTTCCACAATTCCACGTGGAATGTTATTGGGCTTGAAATGGAAGGGGCGCATTATCAAAAAGCAATACAGGCAGCGTCAAAAATTCGCCGAAGTATTAGTCCAAAAGTGAAGGTTCGTTATGCATATTATGCTTCGGATAATCCCTTGGAAACGGGAAGCACTTTGGCTTCAGGGGGATTGGGCACGACAGGTGTAAAACCGACCTATTTAATAACAGAAAAGATGTTAAAACAGATTTTAGGCACTTCTAAAAATTAATTTTGAAAAACGATAAAGTACTGATTACCGGAGGCGCAGGATTCATAGGTTCCAATTATGTGGAATACATCCTTAAAAATTCAGAAGACGAAGTATTCGTGCTGGACAAGCTTACCTATGCCGGAAATTTAAAGAATTTGGAAGCAGTTTCACAAGAAATCACCTTTATAAAAGGAGATATTTGCGATGTTGAATTGGTCCAAAAATTATTTACAGAACATCAATTCCAAAAAGTAGTCCACTTTGCCGCCGAAAGCCATGTGGACAATTCCATTTCCGGTCCTTCGGAATTTATTCAAACAAATATTGTTGGCACATTCAACCTACTTCAAAGCGCCTATAAAACTTGGATGAGCGGTCCGAATGATTTAAAGGAAGAATTTAAAAATGCGAGGTTCTTACATATTTCTACCGATGAGGTTTACGGTACTTTAGGCGAAACAGGTCTTTTTACCGAAGAAACTCCGTATGCGCCAAATAGTCCCTACAGCGCTTCAAAAGCATCCTCAGATTTTATTGTGCGCAGTTATTTTCACACCTATGGATTGCCTGTTGTAACTACAAACTGTTCCAACAATTACGGACACAATCAGCATAAGGAAAAATTGATTCCAACCATAATCCGAAAAGCAATTTCTGGAGAACCCATCCCAATCTATGGCGATGGAAAAAACGTTCGCGATTGGCTTTATGTAATGGACCATTGTAGCGGGATTTATTTGGCTTTGGAAAATGGAAAGCTTGGCGAGACCTACAATATTGGCGGCCGCAACGAGCGCGAGAATCTTTATATTGCAAATGTTATCTGTGAATTGCTGGATGAAATGCTTCCGAAAAGTTCTTCATATAAAAAACAGATAACCTTTGTAAAAGACCGTCCCGGCCACGATTTTAGATATGCCATTGACGCTTCAAAAATAGAAAATGAGTTGGGCTGGAAGGCGAAGGAGAATTTTGAAACAGGTATTCAGAAAACGATAGCTTGGTATTTAGAAAATAAAGATAGATTATGAAGGGAATCATTTTAGCAGGAGGCTCCGGCACCCGTTTGCACCCAATTACACTTGCGGTTAGCAAGCAGTTGATGCCCGTTTATGACAAACCGATGATTTATTATCCGCTGTCAACATTGATGATCGCTGGTATTCGGGATATTTTGATTATTTCCACACCCCAGGATCTTCCGTTGTTCAAACAACTTTTGGGCGATGGTAAAAAACTGGGCTGCAATTTTCAGTATGCAGAACAGGCAAATCCCAACGGTCTTGCGGAGGCATTTATCATTGGAAAAAAATTTATTGGGAAAGATAAAGTTGCTTTGATACTCGGCGACAATATTTTTTATGGTTCTGGCTTGAAAGAATTGTTGCAATCCAATAGCAACCCCGATGGCGGAGTTATCTATGCTTATCACGTCTTGGACCCCGAACGCTACGGTGTTGTGGAATTCGACAAAGACGGCAAAGCCCTATCCATAGAGGAAAAACCTACAAATCCAAAATCAAATTACGCCGTTCCGGGGATTTATTTTTACGACAATAGTGTGGTGGAAATTGCGGCAAATATGAAACCCAGCGCTCGGGGAGAACTGGAAATAACCGATGTAAACAACGTGTATTTAAAACAGGGAAAACTGAACGTCAGCATACTCGATAAAGGCACCGCTTGGCTAGATACCGGAACATTTGCCTCCTTAATGCAAGCCGCACAATTTGTAGAGGTTATTGAAGAAAGACAAGGCCTTAAAATTGGAGCCATAGAAGAAGCCGCCTATGAAATGGGCTATATCTCAAAAGAACAATTAGTTGCTTTGGCAGAACCCTTGCTGAAAAGTGGCTACGGAAAACATTTACTTCAACTCAATTAAATTTGGAACTACAAAAAACTCCTTTAAAAGATTGTTTTATACTGAAACCGAACGTTTTTCGGGACAAACGCGGACTTTTTTGCGAAATCTACAATCAAAAAATTTTTGTGAAGACAACTGGCTTAAAAGTTGATTTTGTGCAGGACAACCAATCCGTTTCATCAAAAGGTGTTTTGCGCGGCCTCCATTTTCAAAATGGTGAAATGGCTCAGGCCAAGCTGGTGCGGGTGGTAAAAGGAAAGGTTTTAGATATTGTGGTTGATATTCGGAAGGATTCCGAAACTTTCGGAAAATCATTTTCCATCATTTTAGACGATGTGGAACACTTGCAACTTTTCGTGCCGAGAGGTTTTGCACACGGTTTTATAACGCTTTCTGAACAATCTATTTTTTCATATAAGTGTGATAATTATTACGATAAGACTTCAGAAAGCGGAATCATCTATAATGACGCAACCTTAGCGTTGGATTGGCATCTTCCAAAGGAAGAATTAATTATTTCAGCAAAAGATTTGGAACTTCCCGGTTTTGAGGAAGCTATTTCATGAAAAAAATACTGGTTACAGGCGCGAACGGACAATTGGGAAGATGCATAAAAGATGCGGTAGCCGATTTCCCCGATTTTGAGTTTGTCTTTGTTTCAAAAGAAGAATTAGATATTGAGAATGTAGATTTGCTAAAGGAATTCTTTATTAAAAATCACTTTAGCCATTGTATAAATACCGCCGCTTACACCAACGTTGAAAAGGCGGAAAGCGAAAAGGAAAAGGCTTTTGCTATCAATGCAGAAGCAGTGAAAAATTTGGCTACAACTTGCAAAGAAAAAGGGGTTGTTCTACTCCACATTTCCACTGACTATGTTTTTGACGGAAAAAAGGGATCTCCTTATTTAGAAACTGATACTACAAATCCTATTAATGTTTACGGGGCTTCAAAACTGAAGGGAGAACAATACATTCAAGAAATCTGTGATAAATTCTTTATTTTCCGCTCTTCGTGGCTCTATTCGCAATACGGGCATAATTTTTTGAAAACGGTCTTAAAATACGCCGAAGAGGAAAAACCACTCACCATTACCACCGAGCAGACAGGAACTCCCACAAATGCCAATGATTTGGCGAACTTGCTGCTTCAAGTAATCGCACAAGATTCTGCCGAATACGGCGTTTATCATTACAGTAATAGTGGCCAAACCACATGGTTTGGTTTTGCCGAAGCGATACTTCTGCAAACCGAAAAATTAAAAGATGCAAATCTTGCTAAAACAAACCATTACCGTACTTTTGCCGCTCGGCCGGAGTATAGTGTAATGGATAATTCAAAAGTTCGAAAAGCATTTTCAATTCCTGCCGTTGATTGGAAAAAAAGTTTAAAAACGGTAATTAAAAACCTATCAGTTAATTAATAGCATACAATATGGCACAGAACAATCAAGATGAAATAGACTTAGGGTATCTTTTCAATAAGATTTCAGATTTTTTTAGATCTTTTGTAAGGCTTCTTTTTTTGGTTATTACTTTTTTTATAAAGTATATCATCGTAATAGTCGTTTTAATACTTGCCGGAACCGGAATTGGGTATTATTTGGATAAAAACAAAACGGAAGTTTACGATAACCAACTTATTGTAATCCCAAATTTTGAGAGTACCCAGTATTTATATGATAAGGTGGAAGCACTTTCTTCTAAACTCAAAGATCGTGATGCTGAATTTCTTAAAAAAACCATTGGAGCCAACTACATAGAGCTAATAACTTTGGAGGCGAAGCCTATTGTGGATATATTCACCTTCGCCGCAACAAGCCGGGATCGCGTTGATCTGTTTAAGGTTTTAACGGACAAACAGGATATTCCCGACTATGTAAAAGATCCACAAAACTTTCAGTATTTTAAATACCATCACATAACAATTAAAATAAAGGGAAAGGAGCATTCAAAAGAAATTGTTGCTGCAATTGAAAAATATCTTAACGAGAACGATCACTTTACTGAGTATATGAAAGTGAGCAGAGAGAGCACCCAGTTTAGGATAGAGACTTCCCTGCGAACAATTTCACAGATTGATACTATATTAAAGGCTGCCGCTTCGATAGATAAAGGCAAAAGCAATTTGCCGTCTGTAATGGTAAATGACAATAGCCAGCTCAACGATGTAATCGAGTCAAAAGACCGTATGCTGTACAATCTTTTAAAATTGAATATGCAGAAAGTTGATGAGCAAAGTATAATAAAAGTAGCGGCAATAAATTATAACGTTTCAGATTTTTCTGGGTTTCATATCAGCAATAAAGTAAAATATCCACTACTTCTGGTGTTGCTCTTTTCGGGCTTTTTCTTTGTGAAATATCTTTATAAAAAGATGAAGCATATTGCTCAAAACGATGCGAGGTAGCCATTATGAAGAAAAAAAATCTCATTGTCTTTGGAACAAGACCTGAAGCCATAAAAATGGCGCCATTAGTGCGTGAATTTTTAAGAAATGATAATTTTAATACTAAAGTCTGCGTTACCGCCCAACATCGTGAAATGCTGGATCAAGTTTTGGATTTTTTTGAAATCGTACCCGATTACGACTTGAACCTTATGCGACCCAATCAAAATCTGTACAGTCTTACTGCCACAATTATTGAAAACATGAAACCGGTTTTAGATGAGGTAAAACCAGATTTTGTTTATGTTCACGGAGATACAACAACTTCCATGGCTGTTGGCATTGCGGCTTTTTATAGCGGCGCGAAAATTTGTCACGTAGAGGCAGGCTTAAGGACTTTTAATAGACAATATCCTTTCCCTGAAGAATTTAACCGACAGCTTACAGGAAAAATTGCAGATTATCACTTTTCGCCTACGGAACTTTCCAAGAGAAATCTTTTAGCTGAAAACACTAAAGATGCAAGCGTTTTGGTTACTGGAAATACAGTTATTGATGCCCTACTTTATGGAATTGAAAAGGTAAACGCTGAAAATTTTAAAGATGAAGAAATTGAGAATTTAAAAACCCTTTTAAATTTTCAGAAAAAAATAATACTCGTAACAGGTCATCGAAGAGAAAATCACGGAGATGGGCTTATTAGTATTTGTGCGGCGTTGAAAACAATTGCAGAGAACAATCAGGATGTTGAAATTATATATCCCGTTCATCTCAATCCGAACGTAATAGGGCCTGTAAATGAACTTCTCGGAGGGATTGAAAATATATATCTAGTTTCCCCATTGGCGTATCCCGCATTCATTTGGTTGATGGAAAAATCATATCTAATCATTACGGATAGCGGCGGAATTCAAGAAGAAGCGCCAAGTTTAGGAAAACCGGTTTTGGTAACTAGAACAACTACCGAGCGCCCAGAAGCCGTTGAGGAAGGCACTGTAATTTTATTAGGAACAGATTCTGATAGAATTATTGAAGAGGCCGAAAAACTATTGAAGAACACCGAATATTATAAGAGTATGAGCATGTTGCACAACCCTTACGGTGATGGGAAAGCAACGGAACGAATCGTAAATTTTGTAGAAGCGTTATAAAATGGAAAATAAACCCACAGTGGTAATGATGGGATTGGGCTATATAGGCTTGCCCACTGCGGCACTGATAGCCAGTAAAGGATTAAATGTAACGGGCGTAGATATTTCTCAACATGTAGTAAATACTATAAATGAAGGAAAAATTCACATAGTGGAACCTGACCTTGATGGCCTGGTGCATCACGTGGTGAAGCAAAGCTATCTTCAGGCCTCTACAAAGCCCGTAATGGCAGATGTTTATTTGATAGCTGTTCCAACACCTTTCAAGGGAAACCACAAGCCAGACCTCACTTATGTTGAAAGTGCAGTTAAAAATATAATACCTACCCTGAAAAAAGGAGCTTTGGTTATTTTGGAATCTACCAGCCCTGTTGGCACGACCCAAAAAATCCAAGAAATTATCCTTAAGGAGCGTCCCGAACTAAAAGGAGAAATTTTCATCGCATATTGCCCAGAGCGCGTATTGCCCGGGAATGTAATCTATGAACTGGAACAAAATGATCGCGCAATAGGCGGAATTGATGAAGCTTCTACTGAAAAAGCAGTTTGGTTCTATAAACATTTTGTGAAAGGTGAATTGCATAAAACAAATTCACAGACCGCGGAAATGTGCAAATTGGTTGAAAACTCTTCCCGGGACGTGCAGATTGCTTTTGCAAATGAACTTTCAATGATATGTGATAAAGCCAACATAAACGTTTGGGAATTGATCCGTCTGGCCAATAAACATCCCCGTGTAAACATCTTGCAACCTGGAACAGGCGTTGGCGGTCACTGCATTGCCGTGGATCCTTGGTTTATTGTTTCCGAATTTCCTGAAGAATCAAAAATAATTCGTTCTGCCCGTGAAATAAATAATTATAAGACAGAGTGGGTCATTGAAAAAGTAAAAAACACAGCCCTTAAGTTTAAAATAGATAAGGGTAGGGATGCCATTATAGCCTGCTTGGGCCTTGCTTTTAAACCCAATATTGATGATCTTCGTGAATCTCCCGCTTTACACGTTTCTGAAGCCTTGAAAAATGATGGCTATAAAACCCTTAACGTGGAACCAAATCTTAAAAAAGAAACTGAACGAGAGCTGACGCAGACAAATGAAGCGATAGAAAAGGCTGATATCTTGGTGTTTTTGGTAGCTCACAGCGAATTCAAAAATCTTACTTTGCCCGATAACAAAAAAATCCTGGATTTCTGCGGGGTATTAAACTAATCATACCGTGGAAAGGCTCACACTACTTTTTTTAAAACTAAAAGAAAGAGGTTTTTTCCACCTTATAATCTCCAATTATTCGGTTCAGTTCATCGTTTTTGGCTCCAGTTTGCTGGTCGCCAAAATCATGTCGCCAACGGATGTTGGAATTATAAAAACCATTGAGACTTTTGCAAATATGGCTATTGTTTTAGGTGGTGGGGGAGTAATCTTTGGAATCCTAAAAGTTATTCCCGAGCACAAAGACAGCGCAATACGGCGGCTTTCATTAATTTTTTCTTTAAAATACGCCACATTTTTTTCATTGGCCGTTTTCGTCTTTTTTAATCTGCTGGCATATTCTGGCTTTGTTTCCGAAGACGAAACGCTTGTTTATTGGTTTCAACAATATTCCTTCATCATTGTACCTTCTGTTTTGACGATGGTTTTGATACGTTATTATCAAGCAATTGATAGATTTAAGAGAATCAGCACCGTAGTTTTTTATCTGAAATTACTTTCCGCAGTTTTCGTTCTTTCGTTTACCTACTTCTTTTTTATTCGTGGCTATGTGCTTTCAATGGTTATTTCAACCGTTTTGGCAACGCTTATCTTGCTTTATGATCTTCGGAAAGAATTGGTTGATAAAACCATTAGCGAACGACATTTAGAAATAAGGCAAAAAATTATCGGTCTGTCCAAAACCGCATTTACGGCACAAGTCATCGATCAGCTTAAACTGCAATCCGGGTTTCTGATTGCGAATTATGTTATTTTAGACCGGGAAATATTTGGTTTTTATGCCTTCGCACTTATTTTAACGCAGGGCATAAACATTGTTGCTTCCAGCGTGCAGCAATTTATAATTCCTAAAATGTCTGAAACTTCGGGAAATCTCACTTTGTTTTTTCAGAAATATAAAATGTTTGAAAAGCGTTTCAATATAATAGCAGTTGCTATTTTTATTGGGGCACAATTGTTTTTGCCTTTGGCAGTAAGCTTGGTTTTTGGAGATAAATATGACGGGGCGATACTAATTTTAAGAATTATGCTCGTAGGCTGGCTTATTGAGGCGCTATATGCGTTGAAAGGTGTTATTTTCCTTAGTTTGGGAAAAATGAAATACATAAGCTATGCTTCGCTCACTATCTTTTTGATTTCCGTTCCAGTGATTTATTATTTGGACGTAAAATACGCCGCTATTGGTGCCGCCTGCGCCTATGTTTTCCAAAATCTGGTAAGCTTGGGTGTACTGAATTATTTTGTACATAAGGTTTCAAAACATTCTTGATACCTTTATAAAATTTGAATGTAGCATATGAAAATCTTAAACTTAAGAACTCCGGTAAAAGATATTTTATCAAATATCCTCATTCTATTTCCCTTTGTTCTCATATTTCTTTCAGAGATTTTGCTTCCAATTATTCCAACGGCATCTTCAGTTTTTAAGGTTGGGGCGGTGCTATATATGTTTGTATATGCGTTTATGGGTTTAAAATTCCACGGCAGTTTTTTAATACTCCTTGGATTGTTTATTCCTTTTTTTATTTACGGAATTTTACACTCGTTCAACATCAATGCGGCAATTTCTGAAGGAATCAGATATCTTTTTCCTATTTCGGTTTTAATGTATGGATACGCTATAAGACGTCACTTTAAATTTCTTCTTTTTGCATTTATCGTTTTTGTACTTATAAACGATTTTTGGCAGATTGTAAATTATGTAAATTGGTATCGCGGGGTTACTCAATGGTTTTACAGTACAGACTTATACGGAAATCGCTATTTTAACGCATCATCTGGAATCATTCGGGCTACAGGCATTGTTGGGTTTTTTGGACTTTTTGGATTTATTAATCTCATTGCTTTTTTCTTAACCCGACGATACTACACCGGCAAATGGAAAACCTTGCTTCTCTCCATTTTTCTAATTTCACTTTTTTTAAGCTTTTCCTATAAAACCATTGGCGCTTTATTGGTTTTACTTTTTATTCAGTATAAAAACAAGCTGAAGTTTTTTCAAATAGTTGGAGTATTGTTTGTAATAGCCCTAATTGCCATTCCTAAAGTAATTGCGAGTATGGGTGAAAGCATAGTGCTGCGATTGGAACAATATGTGACTGAAGGAGATTCTGCTAGAGCGGAATCCTATCGGGTAATGTTTGCCGAAATTTCAGATTTAAACCTCTTTGGTCGTGGAGTGGGTTCTTTTGGTGGGCCAGCTTCGGTAACTTATAATTCCCCAATATATAGCGAGCATCATTTTAATTGGTTCTATACAATAGATTTAGCTACAACAGATACTTTTTTTCCACATTTATTTGTTGAAATGGGGATCATTGGTGGTCTGCTCTATTTGTTTGTTCTTATGGCTCCCTTTGCGCTGTCATGGAAACGTGATAAGTTTAAATTGGTCTTTGCCATTTATTTTGCCCTCTTTTTTGACGCCCTCTTTTCGTATTCATTGAATAATATAGCTTTTTTGATAGTTTCACTAGGTTTTTTATATCCGCTGTATTTTTATAAGGAAGAAGAAAATATACTGGAAGAAGCTGTTCCTAACCACGTTTGATTTTAATGAACAAAATGCCACCACATATTGCCATTGTTATTATTTGGGGAGTACTTCTGGGCTATCTTGTGTTTGATTTTATAGGAAAGGCGAATGTAAATTTTGTTCAGTTCAATTATGATTGGGACGCTTCGGAAGTTATTGGAACCTTTGGCACGGTTGAAATAGATTCTATTGCGAACGATTATATTTCTGTTAAAAATAACCTTCAGCTTCCCCTAAACTTCAACAGCAATAATACTTTTTTACTGAAAAACAGCCAAGAAAGCTATTTCCGGGCATCAGAAATACTTACAGATAGCAGTAAAATTGTTTTCTCAGGAGTTAAATGGATTAACCAAATTCCCAATAAAACAAACGAACAAAATAGTATTGAAATTATAGATTTGCCGCTTATCCAGCCCAAAGGAAAAACCACGGTCACCATAGGCGATTCACAGATAATATGGCGCGAAGCACGAGAACTTCGTAAAAATCTACTACAGAAAAAGAAACTGTTTTTTGTGGGAAGCCAGACCGACGCCTATGGGTATCCTTATGAAGGCGGTACGTTCAATACTTCTTCAGACATTTTGATAAAATCATTAAACGCACCATCTGCAGCATATTATATTTTGTTTTTTGGGGCACAGGATAAACGAATGGATAAGCAATTGCTGAATAAAAACATTTGTGATATTTTAGAATCACTTCAAAATAAACCGAAAACTGAAAAGATTTTCGTCATTACGCTACCACCTTCAACAAACCCCACTTTTGACGCTTACAATAACCTATTCAATACACGTTTGCAAGAATGTGTAGCACAATTTACAAATATCCAAATTGTGGACTTGCATAATTTTTTAATCGATAAAGAAGATTATTTAGCTGATGATGAAGTGCATTTGAATACTAAGGGATATTTATATCTAAACAAACTCTTAACCCAAGAAATTCCGTGAGCAAATTTAAAAATATACGCGAACAATTTTTCTTCGGCTCACTCATTTTAGTGGTTATAAGCTTGTCTTTGCCAAAATACAGTCTAAACTCCCAAAGCATTATTGCGTGTGTAATTTGCTGGTTGTTTTACAACCCTTTTCGGGAAAAATACAATAATCTAAAGAGGAATTTTCTGCCTTTTCTGCTTTTAAGTTCCTTGTTTTGGATTTCGCTAATTGGTTTCCTTTATACTGAAAACCTGAAAGAAGGCATCAGGAATTTTGAAATGCAGCTTCCTTTTTTGGTGTTCCCATTGATTTTCTTTTCAGTGGAAATAACTGAAAAAACAAAATTGATATTGCTAAAATATTTTAGTTACGGCGTCGTAGTTTCTGCAGTTTTCGCACTATTAAAGGCAGGTTATTTCAAACTGAACAATTTTGGCGACTATTTTTATTATGACAAATTGGGACAGTTGTTGGATATTCACACCACTTATTTCGCAATGTATGTGTTAATTGCACTGCTTTATTTTGCGAATTTCATTTCCCGAAATACCTTTAAAAAGCGCCTTCTTTATGGACTGTGTATCGTTTTCTTACTTTTGTTTTTATACCTTTTGAGCGTTCGGGTGAGCATCCTGGCTTTGATAGTGAGCGGGTTGATTTTGATTTATGGCAACAGAAAAGCCATAACACCCAAAACTATATTTTTGCTAATTGGCGGCGTTTTGTTGATAGTGCTATTTTATTTTACACCCAATTTCCAAAAAAGGTTTAATGCTAAAACTCCCGAAGGCATAGCCATTTCTGATGTGGATACCCGAACGGTGCATTGGCAGTCGGCTCTGGAAGTAATAGAAAAAAACAATTTATTTTTTGGTGCTGGAACAGGAGATGGCCATGCAATATTATATGACCAATATCTAGAAAATGGTTTTGAAACGGGTTATATTTATCAATACAACGCTCATAACCAATTTTTGGAAACAACCTTATACTATGGTTTATTTGGACTTGTATTTTTAATTACAATAATCTTTATTGTAGTTAAAAAATGCTATTTATTTAAAAATTATCTTGGAGTTGCAATAATAATTACCCAAATAGTTTTTATGATTACTGAATCCACGCTTGAAAGTCAAAGCGGAATAGTTCTTTTTGCTTTCTTTACTGCCATGCTGGCTTCCCATTCCCTTTCAAATAAAGTCAGAATTAATTGATTTGAGCTATTAAACAATGAAGAAGAATATATTAGAAATAGGCCCGTATTCTGCGGTAGGTGGTGTAAGCATCCATATCAAGAGACTTGCCGCACTATTAAGTAAGGAGCATAATTTTACTTTTATAGATGAATCTCCAAGAACTAAAGTAGAAACTAATGTATTTAACTTAAGAAGTAAAAATTTAGCTAAATATTTTAAGTTGTTGAATGACGCCGACATTGTTCATATACATACTGGCATTTTGTGGCTTCAGTGCATTCATATTTTTCTAGCTTTCATTTTAAGAAAAAAAATTATAGTTACAATTCATTCGTTGAGCAACCTTAACAATAAATATTCAATATGGGTCACTCAATTATTTTTGTCATTAACCTCTAAAACAATATTTGTTAGTAAAGAAATTTCCGAAATATTTAAATTAAAAAATAAGATTATAATACCTGCTTTTATCCCCCCTGATATATCTGAAGAGAAAGATTTGCCTATAGAGATTTCGAATATTTTAGAAAAGAATAAGGATAAAAAAATAATAGTAAATAATGCTTTTAAGCTCGTTTTATATAAACAGCAGGATTTATACGGATTAGATTTACTAATTGATGTTGCGCGTTCCATAAAAAGAGATCAAAAAAACTATAAAATAATTTTTGTGATAGCTTCTATGGATGAAAAACTAAATCTATATGATTATTATGCCCAAATAATTAAAGAAGAAAATTTAGAGGAAGAAATTTCCTTAATACCTTATTCCATTTCTTTTGTAAAACTCATGATGGCGAGCGATTTGGTAGTACGGGCAACAAATACAGATGGTGATGCCCTGACAGTTAGAGAAGCACTATTTTTAAATAAACCTATTATAGCGTCCGATGTTACCTTTAGGCCTGAAGGGTACGCGACCTGCGCGCAGTGACCCGCGCTGCGTTCGGTCTAGCGCTCCTCCTGGTGACCAGCGGCTGCGAAGCGGAGCGCGTGAAGACGGCGGAGCGCGGCAAGGCCCTGGCGCACGCAGCCGAGATCGCCAGCGGGGTTGCGAGCAGCCTGCGCTGCGTGGACGACGCCTGGCCCGTCTACGCCCACGATGAGCAGCGCAGCGGCGCGAGCAGCGGCTGCTGCAAGGGCCCGCTCTCGCCGCTGTGGCGCCCATGCCGCACTCGCCCGTGCCGTCACACGTGGCGCCGAGGGCGAAGCCCTCCCACTCGAAGCCCTCGTCCGTCGCGCCGTCGCAGTCGTCGTCCTTGCCGTTGCAGGTCTCGGCCGCCGCCAGCGGCCCGGTGCACACCCAGCCCTTCTTGCCCTGGCACGTCTCGGTGCCGGGGCAGCCGCCGTGCTCGCTCTCGGTGGTGCAGGGGTGGTCGTCGAGGTCCTCGTCGGCCTCGCCGTCGCAGTCGTCGTACCTAGTAAAAGCCCGCCTAACAAGCACCACTTTCTGAAAATGTACCGTTAAAGGGTGAGGCATTATGTCGCTGGAAATAGACGCT
>JAPKFY010000140.1 GCA_026646335.1 Aequorivita sp.
GGTGACGTTCGCCGCCGCGTCCGGGGTTAGCAGCGCCGGCGCCGTGCGGCGGGATGTGCCAGGCGTCGGGGCTCTCCGTGGATTTCGGATCGACGACTTCAATCACGGCGCGCGGATGCATATCTACAAACATTATACCTCAATGAAATATGATGAAATATTTTGGATAGGGGAAAAAGAATTTGGTTATTCAAAATCGGAAAATAGAAACTTTGAAATGAGTAATGGTTTTAAGAAAAAAAAAATAAAAACCCTGTGAAGTTAACCCTCGCTAGCGCACGTTTGAAACGTGTGCCCATAAAACAAACTAAGTGAGCAAAAAGCTTTTTACAGGAATAAATATACTGCTAGCCATAAAAACATTGGTGTTGATTTTATTCATCATTATGCTGATTCATTCATGTTATGGGATACAAAATGATTATTGGCTAGCTAATAATTATGATGGATCTTTCAATTTTGTATTACTTATAGATAGAATGATCTTTAGAGCCTATGTTCTTCCCATCCTAATTATACTATTGCCAGTAATAGGAATTTTCATCAACAATAAAGCAGGTTGGGTTTTGTTGACCTCCTATTTTTATTTTTTAGTATTTAATGGTGCGTTTCGGTTGAAAATGGGAGAATTAATGCCATCAATATTCTTTGTACTTCTTGGCATATTACTTTTTCTGGCAGCTATTATCTTTCTTATGAATCTTAAAACAATTAGAAACGATATTTATAAAATTTCCAAAAGCCAACAGATTATGCACAATATTTTTGCAACTATTGTTGGGATAATAATCACCCTTGGCGTTGCTATTATTCATAATTATCCACCCAGCTAGCACAAACCCCGCTGGGGCAAGCGTGCCGCCCGTATCCTTCCCACAAGGAGTCTCAATATTGACGGCACGAGCGGTACGCTAGTGCTAGCTTTTTAAAAAATAAAAGGTTTAACCCCTCTGGCGCGCTTTTGCAAAGCGTGCCCATCTAATTGGAGCATTTGCAATGCGACCTTCCCCAATCAATCTCGAAATTTTGTATTTTTAATCTATGTCTGAAAAATACAAAGTCATAGACAGCCATCAGCCCACTTTTATCACGCTAACGGCAATAGATTGGGTAGATGTATTTATTCGCCCAGAGTATACTAAAATACTGGATGAATCCTTCAACTATTGCATAGCCGAAAAAGGATTGCAAGTTCACGCATATGTTTATATGACGAGTCATCTTCACGCCATAGTAAGTTCAAACGGAGAAGAATTACAAAACATAATTCGCGATTTCAAGAAATTTACCTCAAAACGAATCGTGGAAGCCATTCAGGAATATCCAGAAAGTCGTCGCGAGTGGTTGTTGAAAAAATTTAGTTATGCCGCCCAAAGAACCAAACGTGGTGTTAACTTCAAATTTTGGAAGGATGGATTTCACCCTGTAATTCTGGATACATTTATAAAAGTAGAACAGCGCGTTAACTATATTCACTACAATCCTGTAAGCGCTCGTTTTGTATATCACGAACGCGATTGGATAAACAGTAGTTATGCTGCTTATGAAGATGGGAACAGGGAAAAGCCTTTTGTTAAAATTAAAACACTTTGGTAATGGGGGCATTGCAAATGCCCTTGTAAATGGGCACGCTTTGGAAAAGCGCGCCAGAGAAGTTCTAGAAAATATTTATTTAAAGATTTAGAATGAGTTTGTTCTACAATTGACATCAAATTTTCTATAAACGTCGCTAGTGCCCATATTTAAATATCCACAATAACAATTTTGAAAAAACCCATCATTCAATTTAAGCAAAAAGACTTCCCAGAACGTATCAAAACCGAAGTACTCCATGAAAAGTTTTGCCATCTCCGTATTGCTTCTTGGTTTTCCATTACTCTTTATAAAAAAAATGTATCATTGTTTCGATTGTTTATCCGACTTTACGAAATTCGACATACAGAAATCCAGCTAAAACACTTACAAACCTATGCGACTTATCTCAACCATTACGATTGTACTTTTATTATTCTCCTGTAACCAAAGACAAGAAAGAATACAAGTTGTTGAAAACGAAAATCTAAACCAAAAGCAGATAGACTCTGTGCTGGATCACTATAATTTTGAATATGAAAGTTTAATTTTTATTGATAGCACGCAACAAGCTATTCTTCCAATAACAACCCAAAAACCACGTGGCGGAGGCAGATTGAGCTCAAGTTCTTATGAAGCTGAGAGCTATCCACAATATTGGAATATTATCTTTTATAATATTGAAAGTGGGCAGACAAACTTATTGACGAAATCAAAAATGCGAATCTCCAATTATCATGCAAATCTGCGAAACGTAGGTCCCATAATTTCAAAGAGTATAATTTATGAAATTTGTGATACTGATAACGATAAGGACAATCAATTGACATATATTGATCCGGAACAGCTTTTTATCTCTGGTCCCGATGGTTCCAATCTCACAAGACTATCTCCTCTTGGCGAGCACATACATGATTTCAAAGTTGTTCCCAATTCAGATAAAATTATTTTTAGTACACAAAGAGACACAAATAATGACTTGATATTTGACCAAAAAGATGAATTGATTTGGTATTTGGTAGATGTATCAAAGGAAATGAAACCAATCGAAATTATAAATAAAGCAGAAAGAAAAGAAATAGAAAATCTGTATTTTAATCAATGGTTAGTAAAGAATAAAAATTAAAGCATTAGCATATACATTTATTCCCCCTTACGCTTCACATTTCGGAATAAACCTACCAAATCCACCGCTTGCGTATCATCTATATTCTTTACTTTTAACCCTACTAAAGCAACTACAACCAAAAACCTTGCGCCAGCTTAATGAAACTGTATAGCCTACCAAAAGTTACCTTCCTTTTTATTGCAATGAGTGTCCTACTATCGTGCAACAACGATGAAAAAAACAACAATACAACCCCGGCCACAGAGCTGTTGGGCGTATGGCAACGCAGCGACTTTAGCGAGGAATATGACTACAAACTGTATTTTAATACGGAAGGCAACGGCTACAGTACCGAATTCATAGCCCAGCCGGACGGCACTGCAATTTCAAACCTGCGGCCCTTTAGCTGGAGCAGTAGCGAAACCACCTTGACCTTAGATTATGATGACGGCGCTACCGATGCCACCCCCTTTACCATAAACGCCGCCGGACAATTGCTGGCCTCGGGTTTAGGCAATGTACCTTTCAATAAGCTATAGTGTTTTCTGCTATACTGGTTTAGCGCTGCTCGTGTGTGCACTCCTCTGTTACAAAAGTCTTAAATCATCTTCAAAAAAATCTAATTAATGTAACTTGCAGCCCCATCCAAAGGTGATAATTATGGAAGACATTAAAATGCGAAATTATATAAAAGAGGTTTTGAAAAATATGCCAACAGATTGGCTGAGCCTAACCACACATCGGCTTGATATTTATGATGAAAGCCTGGCAAAAACACAGTTCCTGGATCAGTTTGAAAAACTATATAATGACAATAACACTGAAACAGCGGCCCTAAAAAACCTACCCACGGCTTACGACTATATTCGCTTGGGCCATCCATTATCTTGTATATTGGAATGGGGAATTGCCCACTTAAATAATGTAGCTCCCGAGAATGTAATAACTTTTTCCTCAAAAACGGTTCCTGTTCTGGCTATTCTACGGAAGAATTTATTGGCCAATAAAAACACACAAATCCTTTATACCGATGAATTACCAACCTTTTTTGATGCTGAAATAGTAAAGCGTGTATATGGTTATAATTTTGAATTGAAGAAAGTTGAAAATGCCTCGAACGTCCCCGAGTTTAACGGCACTTCGGTATTCATTTCAGAAAATGATAAAATCGGCGCTATGGATCTCAATCCTAATATTGACTTTTTTATCAGCCTTCACGACCAGCTTGGAAGTATTTTAGTAGTAAATGGCAAAAAGAACGAAAGTTACATCTCAGAAATCCAACATGTAAGAAGAAGAGAGACCATCGCCATGACGCCAGCCAATTGCCTAACGGCTTTAAAGGCGCTAGTGTCACAAGCTGTTATTGCCCATACCAAAAGTAATGTAGCGGCAGACAAAACAAGTGTCTTGGATTCAATTAAGGACATTACAGGTTCCCCAACAAAGGCACTCGTTGCTTCCAGTGGACTATCCATTCAATATGCCATTATGATGGGGCTCATTCACGATGTGCTGGAAAAACACAAAGGAAAGGCAATCAAATTTATTGTCCCTCCCAATTGTTACGGTGGCACAAACGACCAGGCAAGACGTGTTGCAGCTTGCCTAGATAACGTTGAAATTGTTGACTTACCAGTAGATGGCGAGAATAATATGGTGCAAAGCATCGATACCATTTTAACAAAAATCGCTGCCGAAGATGCTATCCCATACATCATTGCTGAAATACCGACAAACCCTAGAGTTGAAGTTCCAGATTTGCAACAATTAAAGGCGGTTTTAAGCAAAGAGCGCAAAACAGCAACAGGTGAAACTGCTATCGACCCCGTTTTTATTCTGGACCAAACCTTTTGCCCGAACTATCACTTCTTGGGCGAAGGGGAAATACTTTCAACAGTGCGGGCCATTTCGTATGCCAGTGGATCAAAATTTCCAAGTGGTGGAAAATGTACTGCTGGCTATGTAGTAGGAAATACAAAAACAGCAGCCTTGATGGAAAAAATAGAATTGCATCTCACGCTTTGTGATAACGAGGCCACAGCGCTTCAATACGAAATATTGGCCGAGCAACTGCCCTCCATGAACCAACGCATTATTGATGCTTATGAAAATACCCGTGAGTTTGTAAACTTCATCCACGAAACCTTACCAGGAGCGAAAATCAACTTTGTTTCAGAAGAATTGGCAGGCCAAGGCTTTACCCCTTCGGTGTTTTCATTGGATCTTCCCACCAAAGGGAATACAGATGCAGAAAAAGAAGCGTATAAAAGAGCGCTGAATTTGAAGCTTATCGATTTAATGATTACAGAAATCCCCAATGAAAGCAAGTTCTGTGTTAGCTATGGGCAATTAAAAGGGTGCTATTGGACGATTCCCGCAACCTCTACACAGGGAACAACTAAAGAAGGTGATAAGGATTATATTGTGCGCGCCTCCCTTTCCCCTAATCTGGATCTTGATCTTCACAAAAAAGTCTTTTTAAAATTTGTGGAACAAATTTAGGCAAGTCGTGATGTGGTTGATATGGGAAAACTTCCCTTGCGCATCTTTGTAAAGTGTTTCCATAGAAATAATCTAACAATGAAAAACGAAAGAGTCTATAAAATGTCCTTTGCCAGTGTCTATCCTCACTACATAACCAAAGCAGAAAAAAAGGGCCGTACCAAAGAAGAGGTAGATACCGTAATTTGCTGGTTAACGGGTTATGGCCAAGAGGGCTTACAGCAGCAAATAGAAACCAAAACCAGCTTTGAAACCTTCTTTGCCGAAGCTCCACAACTAAATCCCAATGTTTCAAAAATCACGGGCGTAATCTGCGGCTACCGTGTGGAAGATATAGAAGAACCCCTAATGCAAAAGATCCGCTATATGGATAAGCTAATAGACGAGCTTGCAAAGGGCAAGGCGATGGAAAAGATTTTGAGAGAGTAGCTGTAAGTTTTAAGCTAACAATTGAACCCCTCTGGTGCGCTTTTGAAAAGTGTCCCGCAACACCTTAAACACCTGACTCCTTGTGTTTTGGCAGATATTTTTTTCGTATATTCGATAATGATAACCCTGCCATAAGTTTTCCTCCGCTTTGGCCATAAACTTTTTGCATTATGAAAAACTGGCTTCAAAAAGGGATTACATACTTGATTATAGGCTGGATTCTCGCTTCCCTAGTTTTGATTTCCATAAATGCTGCTTTTCGCATTAATAGTTATATTGAAATTCCACAACATGGGCATTTTGATAATTTTGAGGCAGTAAATGCAGTAATCTTCAGTCCCGAAAATTCCGACAAAATAAATTTCTACCACGCTTTCTTCATTCTTGATATTATATGGGCAACTCTTTTGTTATTGATTATCTCCTATTTGATACGGAATCTGTTTGATGATACTTTTTTCCGCTGGAAGAAATTTAAGATTAAGATCACTGTATGGCAGGCATTTTTCTTTTTTGCCCTATTGGCATTGCTCACAGATGTTTTAGAGAGTTTTGGCTACGAATTTATAGGGGTCCGGGATTTTATTGGTTTAAAAGTGGCATGGTCCGGCATCTTTTGAATCAAGCCACAGCACGGCCCCGAATCCGCGCCAAACTCAGGGCTGCA
>JAPKFY010000141.1 GCA_026646335.1 Aequorivita sp.
AAATGCGAAATAATATCTTGCAGTTCGTCAGGAGAGAAGGGTATTAAAGAAAGCAGAAAATCTGATAGGTTCATATAAGCTACTGAGGGCAACGGATGGTTGTGATTAATATAACCAAATATATCGAAAAATGATGGAGATAAGATTTCTTCGAATAAATGAAACTAGAGATTTTGGCAATGTGATTTGATTCGAAGGACCTTTTTGGCCTCGCTCACAATGGAAAAACCCCTTAGAATGGGGCTTTTCCAACTAGAATAAAATTAAAAATGAAAAGAATTACCGCTTCGTTATTTTAAGGGTTGCTTGTTGTCCCTCTAGGGTTTTTACGGTTGCCAGATAGATACCAGCTGCGCCGTTGATTTCAATCTCCAATGTTTGTGTGTTTTTATAATTAGATGAAGAAACAACTTGCCCCAGCATATTGGTTATGGTAAGGTTGGTTTCTGAAAAGCTTTCACCCAAGTTTATGGTGAATCTGCCATTGGTTGGGTTTGGGTAAGCGCTTATGGCTGGGCCAAAAGTGTTTTTTGAAATACCGAGGATTGCTGGGGTAGTTTTGAAGACCCAATAATCATCCAAGCCTCTGTTGTTTTCACTTTTGTCACCGGAAATATTGGAGTCTGAAGAACAGAACATTGCGAAATTACCGTCAGCAGTCGGTAGGATGTATGTGCCGCTTTCATCGGCAGAACCGCCAATGGAATTTTGGGAGAGGATATTTCCAGAAGCATTTAATCTTACCAACCAATAATCATAACCGCCGTTACTGTTTTCAGTTTTGTCGCCACTAATGTTGCTGTTGCTCCAACAGGCAATAACATATGTACCATCAGAAAGTTGTTTAACATCCCTTGGATAGTCTATACCGCTGCCGCCAATAGTGTTTTGCCAAACTATAATTCCACTGCTGTCCAGTTTTAATATCCATTGGTCATAATCGCCCTGTGAGTTTTCGGTTTTGTCACCGGAAATATTTGATTTCGAATAACCACCCACTAAGTATCCACCGTCTGCAGTTTGTACCATATTTCGAAGCACGTCGCTGTCATTACCGCCATAGGTTCTGTCCCATTCCACGTTTCCGCTGGAATCAAGTTTTACGATCCAGTAATCGTTACCACCACGTGTGTTTTCAGTTTTGTCTCCCGAGGCTGGTGAATTTGAAAATCCTCCCATTATAAATCCACCATCATTGGTTTGAAAAGCCGCTGACGGACGGTCTACCAAACTACCGCCGATGCTGTTTTGCCAAACTATAGCACCACTACTGTCCAGTTTGAGTGCCCATAAATCACGCTGACCATTAGAAGGGTCTGTTTTGTCTCCATTTACGTCACTGTCAGAATAACCACCCACAAAGTAGCCTCCGTCTAAGGTTTGAACTACGTAATTATCAAATTCGGGTTGGTTGCCACCATAGGTCTTTTGCCAGACAATGTTGCCCAAAGAATCGAGTTTTAAGATCCAGTAGTCCAGTCCGCCACGGGAATTTTCAGTCTTGTCACCCGAAATGTTAGAGTCTGAGCCAGCTCCAACAATATATCCGCCGTCTGAGGTTTGTTTTATAGAGATAAGATAATCGTCTCCGCTCCCGCCTATTGTGTTTTGCCACATAATGTTGCCGGAACCGTCAATCTTAACAATCCAAATATCTATCTGGCCATTGCTGTTTTCGGTTTTTTCTCCTGAGATATTACTGGTGGAATATCCGCCAATAATGAAGCCCCCATCTGAAGTTGCTTCAAAGGCAGTTGAAAAATCTGTGTTGCTACCACCAATGGTTTTTTGCCAGATAATAGCCGGGTCTTGAGCATAGGCTGTGAAGATGCCTAGCAATAAAACTATGCACGTAATTGAAGTTTTCATAATTTGGTTTTTAAGGATTGTATAGTTACATCGAAATTGGAGTAGAAATGTCATCACTTTTATTTTGAATCAGGACTGAAGGGAAACAGGAAACAGGACTGTGAATAGAATAAAGAATAGAGAGAAAAGATGGGGGTGAGAATAAAAAAATGCCCCATATTTCAGGGGCATTCTGGTTGGAAACCAACCTCACAAGCTATTGAACGATCATTGTTTTATAATCCTTAAAGTGCTTGACCCTTCTTTAGCAGATATATTTATATCGAAACGTTTCTGAATTGTCATCACTAAAACCAAAAAGAATTCTACTTTTGTAGTCTATCCCTATTGTTATGCCGCATCACAAATTCATCGTTTGTATTTATACCCAACCATTATCTTCTGGTATTGTTTCTTGGCAATCGCCCAGCAATATTGCTTTGGTGAAATATTGGGGAAAGTATGGCGAGCAGATGCCGATGAATCCCTCTATCAGTTTTACCTTGAAGAATTGCGACACGAAAACTTCTTTGTCTTTTGAAAAGCTTGCCTTCGTTAAAGCTTCGGGGCACAGGGGATTTGATTTTGAAGTATATCTTGAGGGAAAAAGAGAAGTTTCCTTTGAGCCGAAAATTCAGAAATTTTTTGAAAGGGTGGAAGTGTATTTGCCCTTTCTGAAAGATTACAAATTTAAAATTGAAACCTCCAACAGTTTTCCGCACAGCAGCGGCATTGCCTCTTCGGCCAGCGGGATGAGTGCTTTGGCACTTTGCTTAATGGATATGGAAAGACAAATGCAGCCTGATATTACGGAAGAATATTTTGTTGAAAAAGCTTCCTTTCTTTCTCGTTTAGGCTCGGGCAGCGCCTGCCGAAGCGTAGAAGGGCCTTTGATTGTTTGGGGCGAACACCCCGAAGTTGAGGGCAGCAGCAATCTTTTCGGAACAAAATATCCTTTTGAGGTTCATCAAAATTTTCAAAATTATCAAGACACGATTCTATTGGTCGATAAAGGCGAAAAGCAAGTGAGCAGCACTCTTGGCCACGACTTGATGCTGGACCATCCTTTTGCTGAACAACGCTTCAGACAGGCAAAGGAAAATCTTTCTAAATTGATTCCTGTCCTTAAAGAAGGCAATCTTTCAGAATTTATAAAAATAGTGGAAAGCGAAGCATTGTCCCTGCACGCAATGATGCTGACCTCTAGGCCCTATTTCATATTGATGAAACCAAACACCTTGGAAATAATCAACGCGATATGGAAATTCCGGGAAGAGACTGGCAGCAAAGTTTGCTTTACGCTGGATGCTGGCGCCAATGTGCATGTGCTTTATCCAGAAATTGAAAAGGAAACAGCCTTACAATTCATTAAAAATGAGCTTTCACAATTTTGTAAAAATGGGGAGTTTATTGTAGATGAGGTTGGCTTGGGAGCTTCTAAAATTCAGAATTAGAAAATTGTGCGCTTTTTTTGTTTCGAATTATCAAAATAAGAAGTGCAATTGCTACAATTCCCGCCAAAACATACCACCACCAAGCTACATCATTATTTAAATCTATGGGAGCAGTATCGCCAATGAGCACCAGTCCTGCCCAATATTGTGGGGCTGCAGTTCTACCTTCGGCTGTGGCTAGGTAGCTTAATTTTGCTTTTCGCAAGGCTTCATCTTTTGGCATTCCTACGGAAAGATTGTCGTAAAAAAGTTTTACAATTTTCGCACTGGATTCCTCGTCTATTTCCCAAAGGCTGGTCAAGATACTTTCGCTGCCCGCATAGTTGAAAGCGTGCGCCAAGGAAATCATTCCCTCACCGGCTTGATAAGTGGGTTTCCCTGTTTCACAAGCAGTGAGGATGGCTAGGTTGGAGGAAAGGTCTATGTTGTATATTTCATAGGAGTACAAGGAGTTTTCGTCATAGGCTTCGGCGCCATCGGTCTTTTTGGCAAAAATAAGACGACTCAGTTCTGGACTTATATTGTTGCTTTCGGCGTGGGTGCCAATGTGGATTATTTTGTGCTCCTTGGCTCGATTAATAAATAAATCTTTGCTGGCGTTTTCATTTATAAAATAATTGCCGTTGAAAATTTTGGCATATTGTTTCACCAAATCTTCACTAAAAGGCTGGGGAAGCAATGTTAAATAGGTTTTATCCAGCTCCACGGAATCCTTGAGGGCTAGTTTGTATTCATCTTTCATTTTTTTGTTGAAACCGGGCGCAAAAGCAATAAATTCTGAGGAATAATCTGCAACCTTCCCTTTGTCTTTATAAAGTAGCAGACTGAAATTATAGGAAATGTCATACTTGGCCAACAAGCTGATTGAAGCCATTTCCTTAAAATTCCGTATAGGCTTTGTAGTAAGTGTTTCAAAACTTAGGTTGAAAAGTTCGCGATCTGGAATGATAACCACTTTTTGGGTATGTACGTATTTTTCCAGCGGAAACCATAGTGAACGGTAAAGTTCATAAAATAACGGACGCATCTTTTCAACTGAAAATTCATCATTTTGAAGTTTCGGAATATGATTTTTTACGGTTGAATAGTTCAGTTTTATCATTTTTTTAATGGACGTTGAGACTACAAAAACATAGAGTTCATCTTCAATAAAAATGTAGCGGATCACGGTAGTGTTTTCGGGTATTTTTTGTTGAAGATTGTTTATGTTTTCTTCTAAAGTAGCATAGCGCATTTTGTAGTACTTTGGATAATTCTGTTTCAATGAGTCCAGAAATTGCTCCCAGTTTTGTGAGGCTTCAAAGAAAGGTACTATGCTGCTGTTTTCGGAATCGTTTAGGGAAGAAACCATTTTTGTCTTCAGGAAGTTTTCTCTTGAAACTACTTCTTTCGGAATGTGCTGAAATGCCACATTGTCCCGAAGATTCAATCGGGATCGGATGCGGTTGTAGATACTGGATTCGTGGAGGGCTATCAGTTTGTCCAAATAGACCTCGTCTTTGGTCATTTGAAAAAGTTCGAGCCGCAGTTTTTCAGCAAAATTCAAAAGCTCTTCGTTTTCGGTTATCAGCAGCGTAACGTCTTCATTATTGCTGACTACCTTTTTTCGCTGGTCCAAAATGGCAATGCCTTTTTCCACTTGTTGCAAAAGGTCTTTCAGGAAAAATGGATTTTTGTTTTCCGTGGAATAGTATTTTGATTTGGCATTGATAAGCAAGGCTTGTGGTTTTCGGTATTGGCTAAGAATGGAATCTGAGGAGCTGACTTTTTCGCCTTTTTTTAAAACATTGAAACGCATTGCTTCATCGCTATATTTTTCTGCTTCGGCATAGTCTTTAAGCAGAAAATGAACTTGTGCCAAATTGATGGTGTGATAAAATTCCTGAAGTGTGTTTTTAAAATCTCCCGTATGCGTGAAGTTATACGTTTCGTTGGCCAGTGAAATTGCCTTTTGCCTTTTTTGATTTTTTGCGGCGAAGAGGGAATATTCCATAATGTTGTCCAGAATATCTTTGGTGTAACTATTTCCCATAGACTTTCGATAGACGGTTTCTGCTTTTTCATAAAATTGTGCTGCATTTTCAACATCGTCCATGGAGTCATAAATTGTTGCGCGGGTAGAGAGCGCAGCGGCTTCCCAATAGAAATTGGCGCCGGGACTGGTTTTCAATAGTTCCAATGCGGTGTCTGCATTTTTTGCGGCTCCTTCAAAATCGCGGCTTGCCGTCTTTGCTTCGGCAAGAATGATGTTTGAGATGATGAGGTTGATGTCGTTCTTTTCAAAAAGCTTTTTTTTCTGTTCAAAAGAATATTCAATCAGTTCCTGTGAACGTGAATATTCTCCAAGGGTATTGTAAAAAGCAGCCATATTGTCAATGACCACACATTGATGGTTTTTTGCTTTATAGGTACGAGCTTCATCCGTGGATCGGTTTATATATTGCTGAAAACCGTCAATGGCTTCTTCGGAAATTGAAATTGCTTCATGGTTTTTTCCAAGAGCATTCCACAAAATGGCAAGGTTCATTTTCACGAGTGCAGGCCGATAGTAACGGTTCATAATGTCCGTCTCGTCTGTCTTTTCCAACACTTTCACGGCTTCCTGAAAATAGAATTTTGCGCTGTCCAGTTTAGATTCCTGCCACATCATACCGCCCAGCGCATTATAGACTTGATTGTAAAAAAGGCAGCCAGATCGTCGACCCCGGCGGTAGGCAGGCGGCGCATGGCAGTGCCAGGTGTGCGCATGGGCGC
>JAPKFY010000142.1 GCA_026646335.1 Aequorivita sp.
ATGCAAGGTACCAAAGCAGTAGATGTTTCATCGCTTGCTTCTGGAGTCTATATGGTACAGATTGTTGGTGATACCGCGAGCACTGTGAAGCGCTTGATTAAAGAGTAGTTTTTTTCATAAATAATTTAATTTAAAAAGAAAGCCTTCCTATTAAAAATAGGGAGGCTTTCACTTTTTAATAAATTGAAGCTTCGCAAGACTTTCAAAAAGATTACTTTTAAAAACTAAAACAAAGCTATGTTACCTTGGCACCAATACCTGATAGGAGTACTTTTCGTGCTCGCCGGAATGAACCATTTTCGAAAACCAAAACTATACGAGCGCATTATGCCCCCATACATTCCCGCCCATAGCGCTATGGTTTTGCTGAGCGGAATTGCAGAAATGATTTTGGGTTTTATGGTAATGAATAAAAACACCCAAAGTGAAGCAGCTTGGGGAATTATAATTATACTCGTTGTGTTTCTACCAGTTCATATTTATATGCTCCAGAATGAAAAAGCAGCAATGAAACTGCCAAAATGGGTGCTCATACTTAGGTTTCCGTTACAGTTTGGATTGATATATTGGGCGTATTTATATACTTAAAAAGACATATGATACGAGACCGCTTCGCTACAAGACACAAGACTCACTTCTATTAACCAAATATCTCATTTAGGAGTACCGCCAGACGGATTCCTCCTTTTTGAAGTTGAGAGCGTAGCGTATCCATATATAAATACATATAATTGTAGCTTAACTTTTCGCCAATTTCTGTATGTCCATAAATGTCTTCGCAAAGCACGCGGCTCTCATACATCCAGTCTGTAACGGTTCCTTTTTTTATGGCTTTCACTTGTTCTTTTGAAAGTACATCGGTATTTGTTGCTACTTCGGTATAGGACATTTCATAAAAATCCAGCATTTTATAATCCCACACGGTATGAAGGTTTGTACCATCACTAAACCAGCGCACCTGAAAGTCATTACCGCCTTTATCTTCAGCCAGACCAATATGTAACGGCTGGTGTAGGTCGCCCATAAAATGGATCAGCATTTTTAAATGGAAAACCTTGTCTTCCCTCGAACTGTTAGTGCTTTTTAAAACGGTGATGCATTTTTCAATTCCTTGGATTATATCACCTTTTTCACTCTTGGGATGGGTTTCATACTTTTCCCCGAAAGGAAAATTAACATAATGCCAAGGGCCGAAAGCATCATATTGACGGTCGCTTTTAATATCATCGGCATAGTTTGCTACAAAGGCAAGGGAATGGCCGTTAAGCAATCTTGTTATTTCCTTTTCTGCTTTTTTGTTTAAATATTTTCCGGCAATTTCACCCACTACTCTGTGGCCTGTTTTTCCCCAGTCTTCTGCGGCGAAAAGACCGTTTGAAAAAATGGAAACCAATAACACTACTATAAATTTTTTCATCTTTACAAAAATTTTATTATGGATAAATTCATATCAGGATTGGCAAAGATAGTATCCTGAACTTCAAAATAGAACCAAAACTTTTCAAATTATCAAATAAATAACTATTTCAATTCCATAAAATATTTGAGAAATAGGAAGTTGAAATGTTCTAATATAAATCTTCGTTTAACTTATTGCTTCTGGATACAATTCATATCAATTTAAGTACATTTATGTAAGATTTCATTGCATTTTGTTTCCAAACAAAGTTGAAACAAAAACAATATACTTGTGCTTTCTATGTTAAAGCATGCACTGCAATCTGTAGTTTTAAAACAAATAGATGAAACACACATTTTTAATCTTCCTTCTTGTCTTCGGAATAATAGCCACAGCCCAAAACAAACCATATAATTCTGAAGATATAAGCATCACGCCCTTGATTGACGGAACATTACTGACACCTGAAACAAATGGAAAAATACCCTTAGCCATAATCATTGGCGGAAGCGGCCCTACGGACAGAAACGGGAACCAGCAAATGGTTGTCAACAATTCTTTAAAATTTCTAGCTGAAGGACTTTACAAGAACGGAATTGCCACGTTCAGGTACGACAAAAGGATTGTGAAGCAAATGAAACTGAGAACCGTCAATGAAAAAAACATCCGTTTTGACGATTTTATTGATGATGCAATTGCAATCCTTAAATATTTCAAAAAGGATCAAAGGTTTTCAAAAATCTATATCATTGGCCATAGCCAGGGTTCGTTGGTTGGCATGATGGCTGCACAAAGTGGTGCAGATGGTTTTGTTTCCATTGCAGGGGCAGGACAGGAAATAGACGATGTAATTGTGGATCAACTCGCTAAACAAGCTCCAGGCCTAGTGGATAACGCACGGACCTCCTTTGACGATCTTCGTGCTAATGGTGTGGCATACAACTATAGTCCGGGACTGGCATCCATTTTCAGAAAGGACATTCAGCCTTTCATTTACACCTGGATGCAATATGACCCCAAAGTGGAGATAGCCAAACTAAACATTCCTGTTTTGATTATCAATGGCGACAAAGATACTCAAGTACAAGTTTCAGAAGCTGAATTGTTAAAAAATGCAAAGCCGGACGCAGAATACATAATCATTCCAAAAATGAATCACATTTTTAAAGAAATTGAAGGAAACGATTTGGAAAACAGTAAATCGTATAACATTTACAATCTTCCCGTAATGCCAGAGCTGGTTGAGGTAATAAGTAGTTTTATTGGAAAATAGCTTGAACGGGGTATAGAAAGTTGAAGAGTTTGGGTGTTTATTATTTCTGTGAAACTAAACATAGACAGAACTATTTAAAATTCTGAATTCTGAATTAAAAAATAATTGTATTTTGCATCAAAACCATCAAAAATGCAAGATACAGCCACCGAAATAATAAAGGATACTACTCCCCTTTTTACCAACGACACCATTGTTTTTGGGATTTTAATGATAGCTTTGGGCTTCATTTTTTATACTTCTTCAAGGGAAGAGGGTTTTTGGAAAAAATTCTACGGTGTTGTGCCAGCGCTGTTCATGGCTTATTTTCTTCCTGCATTACTGACTACCGCAGGTGTCATTTCACCAGAATGGGCTTCCGTTTCTGAAGCTGGCGAAGTCTCGGCAGGAAGCACAAGTTTATACTATATGTCCAGCAGGTATTTATTGCCCGCGGCATTGGTGCTGATGACCTTGAGTATTGACTTGAAAGGCGTTTTCAATCTTGGCCCCAAAGCCCTTATAATGTTTTTAGCGGGAACAGCCGGAATTATTATTGGTGGTCCATTGGCTGTTTTGATAGTTGGAACCATTCATCCCGAAGCCGTTGGTGGCGTGGGTGCAGATGCCGTTTGGCGCGGACTCTCAACACTGGCGGGAAGCTGGATTGGTGGTGGTGCCAACCAAACTGCGATGTTGGAAATTTACGGTTACAACCAAAAGTTATATGGCGGGATGGTTTTCGTGGATATTGTTGTTGCCAATATTTGGATGGCCATAATTCTCTTCGGAATTGGGAAATCAGAAAAAATTGACAAATGGCTGAAAGCAGATACTTCGGCCATTGAAAATTTGAAACAAAAGGTTTCTGATTACGCCAAAAAAGTAGATAGAAATCCAACCTTGACAGATTTAATGATCTTAGCTGCGATTGCTTTCGGGACTGTAAGTTTTGCACATTTTGGCGCAGATTTAATAAGTGCTTTTTTCACTTCAGTAGTAGATGGTATTCCAAAAGGTATAACCAGAAATATATTTACTTTTTTAGATTCCAGTTTCTTTTGGATGATAACAATAACTACGATCATTGGTGTACTGCTTTCATTTACAAAAGCGAAACGCTACGAAGGTGCTGGAGCGAGTAAATTCGGCAGTGTTTTTATATATATTTTGGTTGCGAGCATCGGGATGAAAATGGATTTGACTCTGATTTTTGACAATATGTGGCTTATTGTAATTGGTTTGGTTTGGATGGCCGTGCATGCGGGAATAATGATTTTGGTTGCAAAAATGGTCCGTGCTCCATACTTTTTTTTAGCAGTTGGAAGTCAAGCGAACGTTGGTGGTGCAGCATCTGCACCCATTGTGGCATCGGCTTTCCACCCTTCATTGGCAACTGTTGGTGTTTTGCTGGCAGTGTTTGGGTATGCTATTGGAACGGTTGGTGCTATTTTATGTACTGTATTGATGCAGTTGGCTTCTACTTCGTAAATTGCAATAAAAAAAGCTTACGAAACTCAAATCAGAAAATTCAACAATAATGCTAAAAACTGAATTCCGTTCTATTCCACAAGCAATTTAATGGTTTCAACTCCGTGGGTCAATGTATTAGTCAGACTTACAAAATACAATCCTGCACCCATTCCACTTGGAAGCTGTATATCGTTTTTTTGATTGTATAGCTCAGCTTCATATAAATTTTGCCCCAGATTATTGGTTATTTGAACAAAGTATCCTGAATCATTAGGGAGCTGAAGGGTTATATAATCTTTCGCCGGATTCGGGTGCAGTGAAATAGGTTGCAAAATAAAATCCGAAACCGTCAATGGATCTGTCGCAAGTTTTACTGCCCAAAAATCTGAATTTCCATGGTTTCCGCTTACATCACCGTCGTTCGAGTATGCTTCCGAAGCTACTATATAACCGCCATCAGTTGTTATACCAATTGATTCTCCGTATTCGGAAAGGCTTCCTCCAATGTTTTTTTCCCATAATAGGGTTCCAGAATTGTCCAATCTTACAATCCAAGTATCACTTTCTCCAAGATTTCCACCAACGTCGCCATCGGAAGAAGTTGAGCCCCCACAATCACATTGGCACCATATGAAGTTGAAATTGCGCCGTACCCCCAATCCTCATTGCTACCACCATAGGTTTTTTGCCATAGTATGGAGCCATTGGTGTCTAATTTAACAACCCAAAAATCCTTCATACCGTGGTTGCTTGTTATGTCTCCGTCTGTTGAATTGCTATACCCCGTAACCAAATATTTTCCATCCGAAGTCTGCCCCACATTAAATGCTTGATCTTCGCCGCTTCCGCCCAAGGTCTTCTGCCATTGCAAAACTCCTGAAGCAGACAATTTTATTACCCAAAAATCTTCTGCTCCGTGATTTCCGCTTACATCAATATCGTTGGAAGTGGTGTATCCTGCCACAATATAACCACCATCCGGAGTTTGCTGGACGCTTCTTGCCATCTCAGAATCGCTTCCTCCATAGTTCTTTTCCCAAACTATGGTACCGGTACTGTCTAATTTTACTACCCAAAAATCGCTATTGCCGTTATTGCCACCTACATCCCCATTATTTGAATGTGAATTTCCAACCACAATATAACCCCCATCTGAGGTTTGGGAGACGTCAAGGGCTTGGTCCAGGCTAGTTCCGCCCAGGTTCTTTTCCCATTGTATGCTGCCCGAATTATCGAGCTTTACCACCCAATAATCATAATTTCCATGATTCCCGCCTACATCACCATCGTTGGAATTTGACCAACCAACGGCAATATAGCCGCCATCTGTTGTTTGTTGGATGCCATAACACAGATCACTACCACTTCCACCTAAAGTCTTTTGCCAAGCGAGCGTTCCATTATTGTTTAGTTTTACTATCCAAAACTCAAACAAACCATGGCTGCCGGTAACATCCCCGTCACTGGAAAAAGTGATACCGCCCATTATATAGCCGCCGTCCGTGGTTTGTTGGACTTTTGTGGGATAATCGTCACTTGTACCCCCCGAAGCTCTTTGCCATTCAATGTTCGGAGCTTGGCAAAACCCCACCACTGGCATTGCAACAATGGCCAGACATATCATTCTTCTCAGTAAGAAAGCGATTGAAGTTTTCATGATTTCTATATTTAATGACCGAAGTCATGGGCTCGTTGCCGGGTAGCGCCGACGCATCCGACTGCGATCCCCGCTGGCGTCAGGCGTTGATCGGCGTTGTCCGCCCGCAGCAGAAGCCGGTACTCGGCGCGCG
>JAPKFY010000143.1 GCA_026646335.1 Aequorivita sp.
CGAGGCGCTGTTCGCGCGTGGCGTGGTGTTCGTGATGACCTCCAACTATCTGCGTATGCAGCGTGAAAGCGATTCTTTAATGAAAATTGAAGAAGAAAACAAGATGAGAATGGCTGATATGGAAGCCAATTCAATTGCTGCAAAAGCAATGGGTAATGCTGACCTTTCTACATTGGTAAGTGCCCTTCAAGCAGCCGATATGGCTCAAACCTTGAAAGCAGAAGGCGAGTACACAGTTTTCGCACCAACTAATGAAGCTTTCAGCAAAGTGCCAAAAGCAACATTGGACAATTTAATGAAGCCTGAGAATAAAGAACAACTTCAAAAACTGCTTCAATACCACGTACTTCAAGGTAAAATGAATGCAGCAGACGTAGTGGCTAAAATTAAAGAGGCTGGTGGTAAACTGGACGTAACCACAATGAACGGTGAAGTTCTAACTTTATCTGAAAAAGATGGTAAAGTAATGATAAAAGATGCTAAAGGAAATACTGCTACTGTAACTAGTGCAGATATGGATGCATCAAATGGTGTTGTACACGTTGTAGACAAAGTATTGATGCCGAAAGCATAATTCATTAAGATGAATAGATTGAAAAGCTCCAGAAATGGGGCTTTTTTTTATATTGAATTTTTGCTGAGATACTCCAAGTGTTTCAAGTCTGCTTTACTTTTAACTGGGATGCCAATTCCATCTTTGATAAGTAGGTTTTGCGAGCTTATATCAAGAACATCTTGATAATAATGATCGGTTATGATTATTCCCTTTTCAACCTTAAGTTTGTTTAGGAGATTTTTTATTTCAATTTTGTACAACGGCTCAATCATAGAGAAAGGCTCGTCGAGCATCAAAAAATCGTGGTTGAGGTTTCCTACCAAAAGCACTTCCAAATAACGTATTTGGCCTAGTGATAATTCGCCAACTTTTTTAGCGGCCAATTTTGCAATCAGCGGATCATAAAAGATGGCATCTTGCTTTTTTTCTTCTGAAAAATATATAGGAATTAAATCCCGAACCTTAATGTTCTTAGGTATAAAGGAATGTTGAGGTAAGTAAGCGATACGCTCTGCGGAAATAATTCCTGAAGGATTAAAGTTTTCACTATCAATTGAAATATTGACTGAACCTTTTTTTAGTGTTCCGAATATCATTTTCAACAAAGTAGATTTTCCGCAGCCATTTCTGCCAAAAATCCCTAAAATTTTTCCTGTTTTCAATGAGAAAGAAACTTCTTTGAGAACTTCTTTCTCACCAAAACTTATTGCGGCACTATGTAATTGTAAATCTGCCAAGGAAAAGACTTATGGTTAAAATTAAAATTCCGAATAAAGGAATTCCTAAAAATAAATTGATAATAAATGAAACTTTAAAAAGCTTCCATTTAGTGAGTCCGAGATTAAAATAGAAATAGAATTGGTCATTATAGAACGCTCGAAACCCTACAAAACCAAACAGTAAACCGATGGTCGCGAAAAGCACAAAACCCCAAAGTAATCCCACGTAAAGCATGCTTAAAATAGAAAAAGCCACGATGAATGGAAAAATGGATTTATAGAATTGCCAATAGGCTCGGTACATTTTTAAAAACTTAGAGTTAATGACAGCTACAACCTCCATCCATAAAACCATGGGTTCCCTGATGCCAAGGGAAAGCTTGGTTGTATTTGTCCATTTCCCAGAAAAACGGAAGACGTTCTTTAGGATTATTACCTATTTCATTCATAGTGTCAGCATCGTATAATCTACCGTTAATCATTACCATTTTTATGGACTCTGTGTTTTCGATATCTTCCAATGGGTTTTTATCCATCACGATTAAATCGGCAAGTTTTCCAACTTTTAACGAACCAATATCTTCTCCGGCGCCTATATATTCCGCAGAATTGATGGTGGCAGCCTTCAAAGCTTCCAAATTGCTCATACCGCCCTGTTGCAGCATCCAGGTTTCCCAATGTGCGCCCAAACCTTGTAACTGTCCATGCGCTCCCATATTCACCTTTACGCCAGCATCACTCAAAGATTTTGCGGTTTCCGAAACCAAAATGTGACCGTTTTTGTATTCTTCCTGTGGGGTTTTCATTCTGTGGCGTGAGCGGCTGTCAATAATACTACGTGGACTGAAAGTAAGCAGCTTTTCATTTTCCCAAACATTGTCACGTTCATAATAATAGAATTCCCCATTCATACCGCCGTAATTCACAATTAGGGTTGGCGTGTAACCAGTTCCGCTTTTACTCCATATTTCCAAAATATCTTTATATACAGGTGCCACTGGTATGTTGTGTTCAATGCCCGTATGGCCATCAATAACCTGGGTTATATTATGGTAAAAAGTAGATCCGCCTTCAGGCACCACGTTAATCCCTAATTCACGGGCTGCCTGTAACACCTGCTGACGTTGATCCCTTCGAGGTTGATTGTAACTTTTCACACTTTTTGCACCGAAGGCTTTGGTACGGCGAATACTGCTTCTGGCGTCTTCCAAATTATTGATAGTGGCTTTAAAATCACCATCAGCTCCATAAAGGATAAATCCAGTTGAAAATAATCGCGGTCCTACCAGTTGTCCGTTTTTTTGAAGCTCGGAAAGCGTAAAAACTGTTTCGGTATTGGCCGAAGGATCGTGAGCAGTGGTTACGCCGAAGGCCAAATTCACTGTAAACGGCCAGTATTGTTGTGAAGGCAATCCATCACGGAACGCGCCAACGTGCGCGTGCGCATCAACCATCCCGGGCATTATTGTTTTTCCTTCTGCAGAATAAACTTTTGTGCCTGCGGGAACTGAAACCTTATCTGCTTCGCCGAGAGCTTCTATTTTATTGCCGTTAATAACGATGGTTCCGTTTTCAATTACGTTGTCATTTTCCATCGTGATGATACGCGCATTGGTAAAGGCAATCCTTCCGTTGGGTTTATCCACGTTAGCTTGCAGCCCAATTTTTGTTCCTTCTAAAGTTATTTCGGGTACTTTTTCTGGGGAACCAGTTAAAAAAGTAAACCTATTTTTTAATTCATTACTGAAATATTCACCACCCAAAGTCCACATTATTTTTTGACTATTTGGCGACCAATGTATGTTTATTCCGGCATCCTTAGCGAGTTGGGAAACTGGTACGGCCTTGGATTTGTCATCCAAGTCAATGGTTTGGCCATTCAGCACTAAGGGAGCCACAAACAGTTTGTGAAGATTAGTGAAAGCAATCCATTCGTTGTCTGGGCTCGGTATTAATCTGTTTGCGTATTTTGAAGTGATATGCGTTTTTTCATCCTTTCCGTCTAAGTTTACACTAATGAGTTTTTTTTCAATTTCTCCGAAATAGGTTCCGCCGGTTTGTAGAAAAATTCGGCTCCCGTCTTTACTGAACATTGGGTATTCGCCCTTATCAACAACGAACTTTTCATTGCTTCCATTGGAATTCATAATATAAATACCATCATTTTTTGTAAAAGTGAAACCCTGATCGGTATTTCCACTTTCTTTTCTAAATGTTATTTGCGTTCCGTTAAGAGAGAAGGTTGGCGTTCTATAAATACCTTTTTTAGAAGTTAATTTTAAAGGGTTTTCACCGTTGGCAGCAATTTTATAAATAGCACCTTTTTCCAAATCATTCCAGGTAACATAAACTATTTCAGAACCATTGGGTGAAAAGGTGGGTTCAAATTCAAAATCATTACTGTTTGTCAATCGTTTCGGTTCACCATTGGGCAAGTTTTTTTTGTATAAATGCCCCAAAGCACTAAAAACAATATATTGCCCATCTGGCGAAGTGACCGCATGACGAATCATTTTTGGCGTAAAAGTTTCGGTTTCAATTTTATTGTTGAAATGAACCGTTTCGGCCAAATCAATTTTTACGTCAACGGTGAAGGGTATGTTTGCGACAGCCAATGAATTAATATCAATTTTATTGATTTTTCCGCCGCTCCAAAAAACAATTTCGGTATTGTTTGGCATCCAACTAAAGTTAGGATAAACCCCGAAAAGAGCCCAAGCTTCCTGCTGGTCCTTATTGAGTTGATCATAAATGGGCCATTCCTCGCCCGTTTCCAAGTTTTGAATATACAGCACACTTTTGGTGCGGACTCTTTTTACGAAAGCCAGTTTTTTACCATCATGTGAAATTGTGGGTCTAGCAGCTCCACCAGGGCCACCTGTAATGGTTTCAGTTTTTCCAGTTTCAAACTCGTATCTTTTTATCACATATATCTGACTGTTTGGGTCTTTGTTGTATTGAAAATAACCGCCTGGATATACATCTTCACTGTAATAAAGATATTTTCCATCGGGCGAGACAAAAGGTTCGTTTACATCCTGTTGGTCGTTCTTTCTTTTAGTAAGCTGCAAACCTGTACCGCCCGATTTATGGTATTGCCACATTTCTCCAGCTCCCAAGCTTCGTTCCGAGGAAAAATGTTTTCGGGCTATTAAATAATTGCCATCTGCACTCCAAACGGCATTGTTCAACAAGCGGAAATCTTCTTTGGTGACTTGTTTTGCTTCGCTGCCATCTGCATTCATCACCCAAATATTATCACCACCGCCAGCATCACTGGTAAATGAAATTTTGGTGCCGTCCGGGCTGAATCTCGGCTGAATTTCAAATGGAATTCCTGTTCTGATTACTTTAGCCTTACCACCTGAAATGGGCATCGTATAAATATCACCTAGCATATCAAATGCAATGGTTTGGCCATCTGGGCTTACATCCAGATTCATCCAAGAGCCTTCATCTGTAGTAAAAGAATGGGTTTTATATTTGAAATCTTTTCCGGGATTAGCAACTTCCCATTTTGGATCTTCTTTTTCTTTGTCTTTTTTGTCTTTTTTTTGAGCGTAAAAAGATGTTGAGAAAATAAGACATATTAGGAATGGAAAAGTTTTCATATTTAAAATATTTGGTGGTTAATTTCTTGATTTAATATTGTTTTCGCAAAGAGAAATAATTTCTGAAATTCGTTTGCTTCTGGTTTCTTCCCGTTTGGCTTGGTTTAACCAATAAAGATAGCTTTTTCTATAACTACGGCTAAAGTTTTCGAAATTTGCAAAGGCTTTTTTGTTCTGCTTAAAGGCTTTTTTAAGATCTTCTGGAAGGACTAAATTTTCAACATCGTCCAAAGCTGTCCAGCTGCCATTTTTCTTGGCTGCAGCAATTACTTTTTTCCCGTTTAAATGAAGAAGGTCTTTCTTTTCCAACTCTTTCAAATGAGCTTTATTGAGAGCACTCCAAACACTTTTAGGGTTTCGGGGGCAAAAATATTGTTGTCGCTTTCCGTCTCCAAGGCTTTTTGCCGTGCTGTCTATCCAGCCATAGCAAAGTGCTACTTTAACGGCTTCTTCCCAACGCATCGTGGGTGTTTGCATTTCAAGTTTGAAGAAAATCAAGTAAACACCCTGCGGGTGAAACTCGTGGTTTTCATGCAACCATTCCCGCCATTGCTTATCGTCTTCAAAATAAAGTTCCGGTCTTTCGTCCATTAATTTTGCACTTCAGATTTCACATAAAAATCCTTCTTGATTTCAATCGTTTTAATGGTTGACGGAAATTCTTTATTCTGCCATTCAGAAGTTGGGTAAATCCATTCTTCTTTTCCGTTAACTTCTACAATTACTGGCATATCAAAATTTTCAACAATATCAGTATATCGAAATTTCAATATGTTTCCATCAATTGCATATTCCACTTTTGGAACCATGGTAGTTCGGAGATATTGGTCAAAGAATTCAGTAAGGTCTATCCCACTTTTTTCACTTATGTAGTTTTCAACCTGTTTGCTGGTAACATTTTGGTGATAAAATTCCTTATTCAGTCCACGAAGAATATTTCGCCATTTTTCATCATCTTCA
>JAPKFY010000144.1 GCA_026646335.1 Aequorivita sp.
CATTACAATCACCAAAATATTCCTTTACTTTTTCAATTGCTTTTTGAGAAACTTTTTTTGTTGCAGAATGTGGAATTCTACTTTCAACAAGGTTTTTGTCAAGATCAAAAATATAGAAAAATTCACTGCCTTGTGCCGTATAATTACCTAAAATATATTTATCGCTTTTTGCAATAATTCTATGCACACGAAGCCCAATTCCATTCTTAGAATGTGGAAGTGGCATAAATTTAACCTGCCCATCGCCTACGTTTACTTCTGAATAGTCAGTATTTTGGATTTCTTCAACATGACCATCAGCATCAAAATAATAAAAGAAGTTATCATTAAACCCCATAGGACCAAATATTCCTGCAGCTAAACCCCTAATAGCTTTACTTTCATTGGAATTGGAGCCATCGTACATAGTAATCTTATCTCCAGAATTATTTGAAATATAACCTATTTCCTTCTGAGAATGCATGGCAGCAGTTAATAGCAAAATTATAATAAGTGTAAAGTGTTTCATTGAATATATTTTATTTGCAATATACTTATTCTCCAAGAATCAAATTTATTTTAAAAAAAACATTATATCGTTGCGTAACACATTATAATTCTGTTAGTCTTATATTTACTTTTAAAAAAAATCTTTTTGAAATGCCCAAATACAAAATTTCAAAACTAATGAAGAAGGAAACAGGGCATTCCATCTTCCATTAAAAACAAATATCATAAACAGATGAAAACCTTGAAAACACTTGCCATCGCTTTTTTATTGACTGCCATTGCTCCCGTTTCTGCACAGACGGCTGATGAAATAATCAATAATTATATTGAAAATATAGGAGGCAAAGAAAATTTGGAAAAAATAAACTCAGTAACTTTTACCGGAAAAATTGATTTTGGCGGAATGATCCTTCCGTTTACAAAAACACAATCTTCTGACGGTTTGAGTATGACCAAAGCTGATGTGCAAGGACAAACTTTTTACCAAGAAGTATTTGATGGAGAAACGCTATGGGGAACCAACCAAATGACATTTGCCGCCGAAAAAAGTGATTCCGAATCAACCGAAAACTTTAAAAATAGCATTAATGATTTTCCTGAGCCGTTTCTGAATTATAAAGACAAAGGATATACAGCTGAACTAATTGGAAAAGAAACAATAGAAGGCCTTTCCACATTTAAGATAAAGTTAGTGAAAGAACCTGTTATGGTAGATGGCCAGAAAATTGACGACCTAAGCTATTATTATTTTGATACAGAGAACTTCGTTCCTATTGTAATGGAAACTGAGTTGAAATCCGGCCCTGGCAAAGGAATGACTATTCAAATAAAATTTAGTGACTATCAAGAAGTAGATGGCGTGTATTTTGCCTTTTCAATGAGCCAAGGAGTAAAAGGGCAACCTGGTGGACAACTTATCACAATTACTGATGTAAAACTGAACGAACCAATGGACAAAGCTATGTTTGCTTTTCCCGCTGCTGCAACTGACGCAGTTAAGAAAGAATAACAAACTCCTTATTTAAAAAATCCCTGCTCGTTCGGGGATTTTTTTTTACTTATCGTTAAATTCCATTTCAGCAGCATACCTAAAAAACAACCATAATGAAAACTTCCATCTTAACGTTTTTCGCCGTGCTTTCAAGCTTTACTTATATTCAGGCGCAGGACGACATAGCCTTAAAAGGAAAAGAGCTTTTCGGCAATATGAATGCGCGCCACATTGGACCTGCACTCATGAGCGGACGCATTAACGATCTCGAAAGCCATCCCACAAACGCACGTATTCTCTATGCAGGGGCAGCAGGTGGCGGAGTTTGGAAATCTAACGATGGCGGCGCAACATTCGCCCCAATCTTTGATGGGCATGCACAATCCATTGGTGTTGTTACCCTCGATCCAAAAAAGCCCGACGAAGTGATTTGGGTAGGAACAGGTGAAACTTGGACCAGAAACTCAGTTTCAGTTGGAAATGGTCTTTATAAATCTACCGATGGCGGCAATAACTGGAAAGAAATTCCAGGTTTTGAAAATTCAGAACGCATTGCTTCCATAGTCATCAATCCAAATAATACCAATGAAGTTTACGTGGGTGTTTTGGGTGCTTTATGGAGCGACAGCGAAGCGAGAGGCGTTTACAAAACCACTGACGGGGGAAAAACTTGGAACAAAATTCTTTACGTTGGGCTATCCACAGGTGTTTCAGATGTTTTGATGGATCCTAAAAATCCAAATGTTTTGTTTGCCTCTATGTGGCAATTTCGAAGAACCGCTTGGGGCTTTAATTCCGGGGGAGAAAACAGTGCTATATACAAATCTACCGATAGTGGAAAAACTTGGAACAAATTGGCTAATAATCTTCCCACAGGAAAATTGGGAAGAATAGGTATTGCAATGGCTCCAAGCGATAGTAAAATAATTTATGCGGTTATTGAAACTGGAGAAAAAGAAACAAACGGTCTTTGGAAATCAAATGACAGTGGCAATTCCTGGGAACATTTAAACAATGACTTTGGGCTTACCGTTCGTCCTTTTTATTTTTCGCGAATTACGGTTGATCCAAAAAATCCCGACATAGTAGTGAAGGGTGGTTTAACAGGTTCCATAAGCCGCGATGGGGGAAAAACGTTCAAAAATCTTGGCAATATGCACAGTGACATTCACGATGTTGTTTTTGATATTATTAATAGTGACATCATGTATTCAGGAACCGATGGCGGCGTTTACCGTTCTTGGAATGGTGGCACAACCTTTGAAATTGTTGAAAATCTTCCCTTGTCTCAATTCTATCACATAAGTGTTGACGATGCCGAGCCTTACAACATTTACGGAGGACTGCAGGACAATGGCTCTTGGTATGGCCCCTCCTCTGCTCCTGGCGGGGTTACGGCGCGTGACTGGAACAGTGTTGGCTATGGTGACGGTTTCAGGGTTTTGAAACATCCCACTAAAAATATTATTTATTCCGAAATGCAGGGCGCGGCAAACGTTTGGCGATATGATGTGGACAGAAACAGAACCACAACCGTACAGCCGCAACCCAAAAAAGGCGATCCGGAATTGCGTTTTAACTGGAACGCTCCTATGGCAGTGAGCAATTTCGTTCCAGACAGGTTTTATATGGGAAGCCAATTTCTGCATCGCTCGGACGATATGGGCGATAGTTGGACCATAATTTCGCCAGATTTAACCACAAATGATAAAGCGAAACAAGATCAAGCCAATTCCGGCGGACTTTCCGTGGATAACAGCGGTGCAGAAAAACATACCACTATTTTCACAATTGCCGAATCTCCTTTGGACCAAAATATTATTTGGGTGGGTACCGATGATGGCAATGTGCAGCTTACAACCGACTGTGGAAAAACCTGGACAAACCTTACCGAAAATCTCGTTGGAATTCCTAAAAACACTTGGGTGTACCATATTGAAGCGAGTGTTCACGGAAAAGGAACAGCCTATGCGGTTTTTGAAGGACACAGTTCTGGCGATATGAAACCGTATGCCTTAAAAACTATTGATTACGGTAAAACCTGGAAATCTATTATTTCAGAAGATATAAATCCAAAAGCTTTCGTCAGAAATATTCAAGAGGATTACGTGAACGAAAACTTATTGTTTCTTGGAACTGAACTGGGGCTTTATATTACAATTGACGGAGGAAAAAACTGGTCGCAGTTCACCAATAATATGCCTCCAGTTGCCGTACATTTTATCGATCTTCAAAAGCGAACTAACGATTTGGTAATGGGAACTCACGGTCGTGGGGTAATAATTATTGACGACATAAGTCCATTGCGGGAGTTAAGCCCAGAAATTTTAAATCAAGACGTTTACTTTTTTGAAACCAAGCCTTTTTCAATGAATGAAGACAGTGGTTTTAGCGGAAGTTTTGGTGCAGAGACTCAATTTGTAGGTGAAAACAAAAATACCAGTGCCCGTATTGTTTACTATTTGAAAAAGCGCCACACTTTCGGAAAAATGGAAATGGAAATACAGGATATGGCCGGCAATAAAATAGCCCCTCTCGTCCCTGGAAAATCCAAAGGAATGAATATCGTTACGTGGGACTTTACTAGTACTGTTCCAAAAATGGCTCAGGCTAAAACCCTTTCGTTCGGTGGTTTTACAGCACCAAGAGTGCCTGCAGGAAAATACAAAGTTGTTCTCACCAAAGGAAATGAAACCTACAGTCACGAGATCGAATTAAAGTATGATGAGAAGTCTGTAACCACTCTGGAGCAAAGAAAAGAACAAGAAGCCCTTACCAAAAAGCTTTATACTATGGTTGAGGATTTAGCTTATATGGTTTACGAAATAACCGAAACCCAAGCAAAAACCACGGAATTAATAGAAAGTAACCCGAAGGGAAAAAAAGACGCACAGAAACTATACGATGCTCTTGAGAACCTTCGAAAAGATTTGGTGATTACCACAGGTGATAATTATGTGGCCTCTGCCGATCCAGAATTGCGCGAAAAAATGGCCGATCTTTATAGCAACGTCGCTTCAAATTTCAATAAGGTTTCAAGTGCCTCAAAAGCAAATTTTGAATTGATTGTCGATAATTTTTCAAAAGAAAGAAAACGCTATGCGGAAATTATGGCGAAAGAAGGAAAAAAATTCAATTCATTCTTGGAAAAAAACAATATTCCGAAATCTGAAATCCAAACCAAAGAAGAATTCTTGAAGAAAGAGTAAACTTTTATTTAACTGCGAATACACGAATGTTTAAATAATTATTAGTGTATTCGTGGCTTTTACTTTGCTACTCATAATTCGAAAATAAACTTCAGAAACACTCGTTAACTTTTGCGTATTGTAATACATTTGCGAAAATCTTTTATCTAATGAAAAACACAGCACTCACACACATACACGAACAATTGGGCGCCAAGATGGTTCCCTTTGCAGGTTACAATATGCCTGTTTCCTATGAAGGCGTAAACGCAGAACACGAAACCGTCCGCAAAGGTGTGGGCGTTTTTGACGTTTCGCATATGGGCGAATTTTTGATAACTGGCCCAAAAGCGCTGGATTTAATCCAGAAAGTATGTAGCAACGATGCCTCAAAATTGGTTGATGGACAAGCACAATACAACTGCCTTCCAAACGAAACTGGAGGTATTGTGGATGACCTGATTGTTTACAAACTAAAGGACGAAGAGTATTTGCTGGTGGTAAATGCCTCAAATATTGACAAGGATTGGGCTTGGATTTCAAAACACAATTCCATGGGCGCAACGATGCGTAATATTTCCGAAGATTATTCGCTGTTGGCCATTCAAGGCCCAAAGGCTATTGAAGCAATGCAATCATTAACTTCGGAAGATTTGAGCGCCATAAAATTTTATCATTTTAAAGTGGCTGATTTTGCCGGAATTGAGCACGTAATTATCAGCGCCACTGGATATACGGGAAGTGGTGGTTTTGAAGTATATTGCAAAAACAGCGAAGTGGAACAAGTTTGGAACAAAGTGATGGAAGCAGGAAAAAAATTTGGTATTAAACCAATTGGTTTGGCCGCTCGCGACACACTTAGACTTGAAATGGGCTTCTGCCTTTACGGCAATGATATAAGCGACACTACTTCTCCACTGGAAGCAGGTTTGGGCTGGATTACAAAATTTACTAAAGATTTTGTCAATTCAGACAATTTGAAAAAGCAAAAAGAAGAAGGGTTAAAAAGAAAACTCATCGGTTTTGAACTCACCGAACGGGGAATTCCACGCCATGATTACGAGATTGCCGACAAAGATGGAAGTATTATTGGTATTGTAACCAGCGGAACGATGGCAC
>JAPKFY010000145.1 GCA_026646335.1 Aequorivita sp.
GGATTTTTAGAGGGGAGTTTTTGCCCTCATTACGAAGACCGTGAAAAACTACGTGAGGCTTATCACGGTGCAATAATGAAAAAAACAATTAAAGAAGGTTACGGAAGGACAAATTCTGGAAGCAGCCAAAGACGTGTTCCAAAAGAAAGGAATGGATGGCGCGCGCATGCAGGAAATTGCAGACGAGGCAGGCATCAATAAAGCAATGCTCCATTATTATTACCGGAGCAAACAATTGCTTTTTGAGGCGGTTTTCAGCAATGCCTTTTCACTATTGGCACCACAGCTCAACAAAATTTTGAACGACGACTCATCTATTGAGTACAAAGTGAAAAACTTCACAAACAATTACATTTCTTTTATAATAAAGCATCCATATCTGCCCAATTTCATCATTCAGGAACTGAACAGAAATCCGAAGTTTTTTGAAAAAATACAACAAAACACCGCTTTTCCAACTCTTGAAAAATTTAAAAACCAAGTGGCCTCAGAAGTGGAAAAAGGTATTTTAAAACCCATTGACGGCGAGCAGTTATTTATAAATATTATATCGTTGAATATTTTCCCATTCGTGGCTACTCCATTGATAAAAGGGTTTTTGAAAATTGACGACAAGGGTTTTAAACAGTTGATGGAGCAGCGCAAAACTGCTGTTTCGGAGTTTATTATCAATTCAATAAAAAAATGAAAAAGTTTCTATTTATTATTTTTGCAATCGCTCCCATCCTTGCATTTGCCCAGCAAACGCTCACTTTGGAAGAGTGTTACGCCCTAGCGGAAAAAAACTACCCCTTGGCGAAACAAACCACGCTATTAGAAGAAAAAACAAACTCTGAAATCAAGGTTTTGGAAAAAGAAAGGCTTCCCAAATTGGATTTGAATGCACAGGCTACATACCAATCTGACGTTATTGAATTTCCAATGAACCTTCCAAATACAAATATCGAACCCCCGAACAAAGACCAATATCGCGCTTCTATAGACGCAAACCAATTGATTTATAACGGTGGCAGCATTGCGGCAAACACACGCATGAAAACTGCGGAATTGGAAACCCAACAACAACAAATTGCCGTAAATCTATACACTTTAAAGTCCCGGATCAACCATAATTATTTCAGCATTTTACTTTTTCAGGAACAGGAAAAATTGCTTCTTTCAAAGATGGAACAACTCGACGCACGCTTAAAAGAAGCAAACGCCGGTGTGAAATATGGCGCAGTTCTCCCCGCTTCCGGACAGCTATTGGAAGCGGAACTGCTGAAACTGAAGCAACAGCTTTCGCAAATTAATTTTGACAGAGAAAAGGCGCTGAAAAACCTCTCTTTACTGATTTTTCAAAATTTGGATAATGATACAACCCTTGACAATCCAGATATTTTGGTTGCCCCGGAAATTGATTCGAAACGACCCGAACTGGAACTTTTCAATTTGCAGGAAACGCAACTGGAAACCTCAAAAGAGGTTATTTCCAAAAGCAATTATCCCACATTATTAGGTTTTGCGCAGGCCGGTTACGGCAATCCAGGATTGAATATGCTAGACAATTCATTTCAGGATTTCTATATGGTTGGTCTCAAACTGAACTGGAACATTTTTGATTGGGGAAAAACAAAGGAGAAAAAACAAGCCGTTGATATTTCAAAAGAAATAGTTTCAACAGAAAAAGAAACATTTTTGTTGAACAACCAAATGCAACAAAAAGAAGCCGAAAGTGACATAAATAAATATGAAGCAATGTTACTAAAAGATACAGAAATTATTGGACTGCGCGAAAAAGTTTTACAGGCCACGACTTCACAATTGCAGAATGGCGCTATCACTTCTTCGGAATATATCACAGAACTAAACAATCTTTACGAAGCAAGAATTGACCAACAGCTGCACGAGGTCCAATTGACGCTTGCAAAGGCAAATTTCAAAATAATCAAAGGGGATTTTAATTAAATATTTACGATGAAAAATATAAAAATATTGTTTTTGGCAGGCTTGGCCGGAAGTCTATTTTCCTGTTCCAACGGTGAAAAAGCCGATGGTTACGGCAATTTTGAAGCCACTGAAATCACAATTTCTTCCGAAGCAAACGGAAAACTGGAATTTTTGAATCTAGAGGAAGGACAGATTTTAGAAAAAGGAGCAGTCGTAGCACTTGTCGATACACTTCAACTTTATTTGAACAAACAACAACTGCTTGCAACAAAAGCAACGGTCGCATCAAAATCAGGTGGCGTTTGGTCGCAAGTAAGTGTTTTGAACCAACAATTGCAAACTGCCAAAACGGAACAACAACGGATTCAAAATATGTTTGCCGAAAACGCTGCCACCCAACGCCAATTGGACCAAGCCAACAACCAAGTGGACGTTTTGAAAAAGCAAATACAAAGTGTGGAAACCCAAAATGCGCCGATTGTAAACGAGGTAAAATCCATTGATGCAAAGGTGGCGCAAATTGAGGAACAGATAGCAAAAAGCAAAATCACAAACCCAATCAAGGGGACAGTATTGACCAAATACGGTGAGCCGGGCGAAATTGTTTCCTTCGGAAAACCGCTGTATAAAATCGCTAATTTGGATGAAATGACACTTCGGGTTTACATAAGCGAAACGCAGCTTCCGAATATTAAAATTGGGCAACAAGTAACTGTGAAAATAGATTCCGGCGAAGCAATGAAAGATTATGAAGGAATTATAAGCTGGATTTCGGCCTCGGCTGAATTCACTCCGAAAATAATTCAAACCAAGGAAGAACGGGTAAATTTGGTATATGCCGTAAAAGTTACAGTGAAAAACGACAATAGCTTGAAAATAGGGATGCCTGCAGAAATGTGGATTGGAAATCTGTAATCCGTGGTCAGAGGTCACTGGTCAGTAAAAAAATAAAATATGGAAACAATAGAATTTATACTTTATGTCTCGGACCAAATGCGGAGCACAGAATTTTACGGAAAACTGCTCAAAATAAGTCCAAGTTTAAATGTGCCGGGAATGACGGAATTCAACCTTTCAGAAAACGTAAAACTTGGATTGATGCCCGAAAGTGGCATCTCGAATATTATTTGTCCAGTTTTGCCACATCCTAAAACTGCCAATGGCATTCCGCGCTGCGAATTGTATTTAAAAGTAAAAAATCCTGCGGATTATTTGGAACGGGGCATCCAACTGGGCGGAAAGAACATCAGTGAACTGCAAGCTCGTGATTGGGGTGACATTACTGGATATATAGCCGATTTGGACGGTCACGTAATCGCCTTCGCCAAAGCAACAAATAGTAATCAATAATCAATAAATCATAAAACCCTTAAACATTTCAAATTATGAAAAAGACAATTTTATCATTAGCAATCATTTCAGCCCTATTAGTAAGCTGTAATGAAACAAAAAACAAAGAAGTAATCACTGACGCAGTAGATACTGTTGAAGAGGTTCACGAACACCACGATACCGATATGGCTTCACACGCATTAAACAATGCTTGGGTAAGCGAGATTAAACTTGACGATGGCAACAAATGGGACGCAAACATTGAAACAACTGAAGGTGTTAACAAAATGCTCAACATAGTTAAATCTAGTGAAACAAAAAATGTGGAAGGCTACCACGCATTAGCTTCAGAATTAAACGAAGTGAAAAATTTTGTAGTAAAAGAATGCACTATGGAAGGACCTTCGCACGACAATTTACACGTTTTTCTTCATCCACTTATCGAAAAAATTGAGGCTTTAGGAAAGGTTACAACCACAGAAGAAGGGGCTGAAGTTACAGCGAGCATCAAAGAGAACCTTGATGGATATTACACCTATTTTAAATAAAAAAAATTAAAAAAACAATGGAAAAACAATGGAAAAACATCATTATAACGTAGATATAGAATGGCGTCAAGACCGAAAAGGAATCATGTGCTCACCAGAATTGGCAGGAGGCAATGATGAAACTTCAAACTGTATTGAAATTGCCACTCCACCAGAATTCCCTAAGGGAATGCCCAATATTTGGTCGCCCGAACACCTTTTCACTGGATCTGTGAGCAGTTGCTTAATGACTACTTTTTTGGCCATTGCAGAAAACTCAAAATTGGATTTTTCAGGTTTCAGCTGCAAATCTAAAGGTGTTTTGGAAAAAGTGGATGGCAAATATGCAATGACGGAAGTAATTCTGGAACCCACAGTGACCATCAAAGACGAAAAGGATCGTGATCGTGCGGAGCGAATCGTTCAAAAATCTGAAGCTGCATGTTTGATTTCAAATTCAATAAAATCGAAAATTACGATGGAAGTTACCATTAAAATAGAGGCGTAAATGGGCATTTCCCTTAGCAATATCAGCAAATCCTATAAAAAGGTAAAAGCAGTGCAGGACATTTCGTTCGATGTGAATCCAGGTGAACTCTTTGGCCTCATCGGGCCCGATGGCGCAGGGAAAACTACCATTTTCAGAATTTTGACCACGCTGTTAATTCCTGATGAAGGTACTGCCACAGTTGCCGGATTTGATGTTGTTAAGGATTATAAAGCCATCCGCAAGTCCGTGGGCTATATGCCCGGACGGTTTTCGCTTTACCAAGATTTGACGGTGGAAGAAAACCTGACATTTTTCGCCACTATTTTCGGGACGACGATTGAGGAAAACTATGATTTGATCGAAGATATTTACGTACAAATCGAACCTTTTAAAGACCGACGCGCAGGAAAACTTTCGGGCGGGATGAAGCAAAAACTCGCTCTTTGTTGCGCGTTAATTCATAAACCGAAAGTTCTTTTTTTAGATGAGCCAACCACAGGCGTAGATCCTGTTTCACGAAAAGAGTTTTGGGAAATGCTAAAACGCTTGCAGAAAAAAGGAATTACCATTTTGGTTTCAACTCCATATATGGACGAGGCAGCTTTATGCGACAGAATTGCCTTGATTCAGGATGGCGAAATATTAGAAATTGACACGCCCGAAGCTATTGTAAACAAATTCCCCAAAACCATTTATAACGTGGGGGCAGATAATATGTACAAATTGATTCAAACGCTTCAAAATTATGAACATCTGTACAGTGTGTTTCCGTTTGGAGAGTTTGTGCATTACACAGACAAAAGGGATTCTTTTGAAACAGCGGACTTAAAATCTTATCTGGAGAACCTTGGCCTAACAGATATTAGCATAGAAGTCACTGACCCCAATATAGAGGATGCTTTTATGGAATTAGCGAAGTAATGATACATCCAAGATTAATTTTTAAACACATAAAAGAATGTTTATTAAGGATGTTCCATCTGTCCTTTAAAAAACAAATAGTATAGACAGATGAAAAAGGAAAATGTAATAGTAGCCGAAGAATTAACAAAGGCATTTGGCGACTTCAAAGCTGTGAATGCCATCAGCTTTGAAGTCAAAAAGGGTGAAATCTTTGGGTTTTTGGGAGCGAATGGCGCTGGAAAAACAACAGCTATGAAAATGCTGATAGGAATTTCCAAACCCTCATCAGGTAATGCCAAAGTTGCAGGATTTGATGTATATACCCAAACTGAGTCCATCAAGAAAAACATTGGCTATATGAGCCAGAAATTTGCGCTTTATGATGACTTAACGGTAAAAGAAAACATCACTTTTTTTGGAGGTATCTATGGTTTATCCAGAGCCAAAATCAAAGAAAAAAGAGAACAATTGGTTTCCGAACTGGGACTGGAAGGCATCAGTAATAAATTGGTTGGCTCC
>JAPKFY010000146.1 GCA_026646335.1 Aequorivita sp.
AACCAATAAAACATAGCCTTTATCTTTGCCAGCACTTTCAGAAGTTGGATAGGGATTTAGTGTCAATCCGTTGATGGCAAATTCTTTGGAACTGAAAAGGTTGGAGTTTTTTTCCTCTCCACGTCTCACTTCACCAAAAATTAAAAGTTTTTCCTCGGTTTTTCCGTTTGAGGTTACTGCAGTTTTTACTATTGCACGACCAGCCCAGATACATTCTACACCAGTTGGGCAGCGTGAATCTTCCACAACTTCCAAAAATTTTATGGAAACACCTTTCAACTCAATTGCTTTTCCAATTGGGATTTTCACTCCAATTTTAGGAGTTTCTGCGGAATCTTCTTGCCCAAAAGCAAAGGTTGAAAATAGAATTACAATTGCTAAAAGTGAATTTTTCATTGTTTGTTTTTTTTCAATTTTAAAGATACTATAAAAAATAGTGCCAGAAAACAGCCAATACAAGATCACTTTATAAAACTCTGTAATAGGAAGTGTATTCAGCTTCATATTTTATCCTCGGAAAAGGAAGAAATCCTCTTTCATCGGCTCTATTTTTTCATCTTTATTGCTGATGATGTACTCCAGCGACTTTTCGGTAAAAGTCAATCCTTTATGAGTTAGAAAAACTATATCGTTTTTAATTTCCACAAGATTATTTTTTTCAGCTAAATCCAATACAGTTCTGGCGCGAACTACATGCCAATTAATATGCTCCTGCAAGTGGTTAATATGCCTTTCGCTTTCTTCCTCATGACGGTTTAGGTGCAAGAGAAATGTTATGAGTGAAACCTCAATACGTTGCTGCTTTTGACGATACAGCACCGCTATAAGTCCTTTTTTTGGAGCGAATAGATAAACGAATAAAAAAATCACTCCTAAAGTTGTAGCGATGGATCCTGAAATGGAAGCATCCAGAAAATGTGCTACCCAATAACCAGAAATAGCAGAAACAACACCAAATAATAAAGAAAGCCCAATCATTTTTTTAAGATCTTCAGTCAGCAGATAAGCCGTCGCAGCGGGTGCAATCATCAAAGCCACGACCAATATGGCTCCCACGGCATCAAAAGCCCCCACAACGGTAATAGAGGAAACAGACATCAGGCCATAATGCATAACCACTGGCGAGATTCCTAATGCCGAAGAAAGGCCAGCATCGAAAGTGCTTACTTTAAGTTCTTTAAAAAACAACACCATTAAGCTGATAGTAATTAATAAAATACCTCCCATTATCCATAATGATTTTGGTCCCCAATCTGCACCGCTAACCATCAACCTATCAAAAGGGGCGAACGCAAGTTCCCCGAGCAAAACGGCATCAACGTCCAAATGCACATCATTTGCGTTTTTAGATATAAGGATAACGCCTATACTGAATAACACCGGAAAAACCAACCCAATTGCGGTATCTTCTTTTACCAACCCCGTTTTTTGGATAAATTCTACCAAAAAAACGGTAATAACGCCTGTTAAAGCAGCCAAAAGAATAAGCAAGGGAGAGTTTAAATCCTGGGTCACAAAAAACCCAATTACAATTCCCGGCAAGATGGCATGACTTATGGCATCGCTTATTAAAGCCATTTTCCGAAGCACCAAAAATACCCCAGGAATGGCGCAGGCCATAGCCACAATAGCAGCAATAATCTGTATTTCAATTTGTGGATTACTCATTCCCGGCTTTTTGATTATACATTTCCTGTGCTTGTTTAAAGCCTTCTGGAGTCATTGCCCATTGTTGTCCCTCTAAGGCTATCCAGCCTTCATTTTCTAATTTTTTAAGCGAACCTTTTGTAAATCCTTGGAAATTATTCAGAATACGGATAGCATGCGGATGTGAAATATTTTCGTGTTCCTGTGCAATTCCATACATAAACTGAAGGGTTTTCATCAGTTTCAAATCTGTACGATTTTTGCGAAACCGTATTTCTCGAAACAAAAGACCTCTTTTGGGAGAAAATACAAAGGAAAACAACACGAAGACTCCAGCTACTAACACAATTACGGGACCAGTTGAGAGATTTTTTTGGCTTGCACTGATGGCCGTGCCAAATACTCCCGAAAACGCTCCAAAGAATGCCGCCAACAAGACCATGGTGCCGAGGCTGTTAGTCCACTGTCTTGCAGCAGCAGCGGGAGCCAGCAGAATCGCACTCATTAGAACAACTCCTACGGTTTGTAGACCTAAAACTATTGCCAATACAATCAAAAAAGTTATCAGGACATCTATAAATTTTGTGTTGAAACCAAGGGTTTTTGTGTAATCTGCGTCAAAGAGAAGTATTTTGAATTCCTTCCAAAAAAGCAACATTACAAAAAGTGAAATTCCAGTTACAATAATCATCAATTGCACATCGCTTTCAACGAGAGTTGCAGCTTGTCCAAAAAGATATTTGTCCAATCCAGCTTGATTGGCATTGGGTTGTTTCTGAATAAAAGTAAGCAGTAGCATCCCAAAACCAAAAAATATGGAAAGTATCAACCCCAGTGCCGTATCACTTTTCAGATGGGTTTTTGAAGTAATTCCTCTTATCCAAAATGTACCTACCAAACCACTCACCAAAGCCCCCAACAATAGAACGCCAGAATCCTTGGCGCCAGTAATCAGAAATGCCAAGGCAATGCCAGGAAGGGCAGCATGGGAAATAGCATCCCCAAGCAAGCTTTCTTTTCTGAGCACTGCAAAACTGCCCAACATGCCACAAATAGCACCGAGAACTGCAGTTCCCAAAGTTATGGTGCGCAGGGTGTAGTCTGTCCAAAGCAGTTCAAAGTATTCTTGAATATTCATTTTTTATCTTGAAATAATCTCTTCTAAAATTTTACTTATTTCGTTTAACAGTGAACTATTTATTCACCGCAACCTTATAATTTATTCCGTAGGTTTTGGTTAAATTATCATCATTAAATATCTCTTTCACTGGTCCGGTAGCGATTTTCTTCACATTTAAAAAAGTTACCCAATCAAAGTATTCCGGGACTGTCTGCAAATCGTGATGCACCACTACCACAGTTTTACCAGCTTTCCGCAATTCTTTTAAAATATTTATGATGGCAATTTCGGTAGTAGCATCAACACCTTGAAAAGGTTCATCCATAAAATAAATGGAAGCATCCTGGGCCAAAGCTCTTGCCAAAAAAACCCGTTGCTGCTGCCCACCGCTCAATTGGCTTATTTGCCGATTTTTGAATGCGAGCATCCCCACTTTTTCCATAGATTCCAAGGCAGTCTTTTTTTCCTTTTGGCCAGGGCGTTTTATCCAGCCCAAACTGCCATAGGTGCCCATCATAACTACATCTAGTGCCGTAGTTGGAAAGTCCCAGTCCACGCTTCCTTTTTGGGGTACGTATGCCACCAATTTTCGTTGTTTGGAATACGGTTTCCCATAAATGGAAACACTGCCTGCAATGGGTTTTATAATACCTAAAATGGCTTTTATAAGCGTAGATTTTCCGGCGCCATTTGGACCCACTATTGCCATTAAAACACCTTCGGGAACAGACAGGTCTATGTCCCATAACACAGGTTTATAGTTGTAAGCCACGGTAAGGTCGTCTATCTGTACTGCAATTTTTTGGTCCATTTTGTTATTGTTTAAAGCCTTACTTAAGAGCGTTTACAATAGTATTCACGTTGTATTTAAACATCCCGATATAAGTGCCTTCTTCGGTTCCAGGGTTGCCAAGGGCATCACTATAAAGCGAACCGCCTATTTCAACATTGTGATTTTTTGAAAGTACTGATTCCCGAAGCGCTTCAATGGTGCGTCTTGGTACTGAGCTCTCTACAAAGATGGCTTTTATGTTATTTTGAATTATAAAATCAGACAGATTTTGGACGTCTTTTACACCGGCTTCGGTTGCGGTAGAAATTCCCTGCAACCCGACTACTTGAAAACCGTACGCTTTTCCAAAATAGTTAAAAGCATCGTGAGCAGTAACTAAAATACGCTTATCTTCCGGCAAAGTCGCTATTATAGATTTGACTTCACTCTCTAAATCGTCTAATTTTTTCTGGTATTTTTTATTGTTTTCTGAATAACCTTCAGCATTCACAGCATCTGCTTTTGAAAGTTCATCGGTAACAATCTGGGCAAATTGCTTAAAGAATTGAATATTGAACCAAACGTGTGGATCGTAATTGGAGGCGAAATATTCAGAAGGAATCAATTCGTTTTTTGGAAGCCTATCGCCCAAAGAAACGGTGTTTTTTTTCCCTTCCATTTTTTCAAAAATATCTACCAATTTCCCTTCCAAATGCAGCCCACCGTAAAAGATGATATCAGCCTCATAAAGCTTTGAAACGTCTCCCTCGCTTGCTTTATAAAGGTGCGGGTCTACACCGGCTCCCATAAGCCCATGTAATGAAACGTGGTCTCCGCCAATTTCTGAAACCAAGTCGGTCAACATCGTTGTTGTGGTAACAACTTTGATTTTTCCATTATCCTCTGGCGCATTATTACAGCTAAAAAAAAGAGCTATAGCACTTAGGATTATAAGTTTTTTCATAACGATTTTTGTATTAAATATTGTGTTTGAAGCCTAGAGTTGCAATTGAAAAAATGCTCAAAGCGTTTGCACAAATAGATTTTCTGCCACCATTTTGGAAATAAAAAACTGGTCAGCCCCAACCTGAATAATCATGGAACCATCAAAAAATTCCTTTCCAAGAACAGATATTTTGGTGCCAATGCTTATTTTCTTTTTGTCCAGATATTGGAGAAATTCAGCGCTGGATTCTTTTACGCCCACACAAACTCCTTGTTGATTTTTTTCAATTTCTGAAAGCAATCTTTTCTCCGTTCGCTTTAAAACGCCGTGTTTGTCGGGGATAGGATCGCCGTGCGGATCAAAATCTGGACTGCCTAAAAATTTGTCGAGACGTGTTATGAGCTCTTCAGATTGAATGTGCTCCAATTGTTCTGCAATTTCGTGGACTTCATCCCAATGAAAGTTTAATTTTTCCACCAAAAAAACTTCCCACAAGCGATGTTTTCTAATAACATTTGCGGCAACTTTTATCCCTTCTTTGGTCAATTTTACGCCTTTGTAACGCTTGTAGGTAAGCAATTTTTTTTCGGCCAGTTTTTGTATCATGTCTGTCACAGAAGATGGCCTTGTATCCATACTTTCAGCAATGGCATTGGTGCTAACCTCACCCGCACTATCGTGCTCTAAGTGAAATATGGCCTTCAAATAGTTTTCTTCAGCTAATGTAAACATAGGTACAAATATAAATATATATTTTTACATACCCACTTTTTATATTTAGGCAAGACTAAAAAAATATGATAATATGATTCTTGTAGCCTTATTTAGGTTGATCAATTTCTTTAGAAAAACTTTCGAAAATTTGAAGAAAATTATAGCAAAGTGTGGTTGGCTAAAAGCTTATATAGCTGGGTAGCAGAGCGGAGCGGAGACTAAAACCCACGCTCCTTCTGAAGCTGTTCATAAGCTTCCTGTACTTTCTTGAACTTTTCCTCACCCCCTTTTTGGTGGGCTTCGTCCATATGTTGCAGTTTATCGGGATGGTATTTTTTCACCATGGTGCG
>JAPKFY010000147.1 GCA_026646335.1 Aequorivita sp.
ATTATTTATTATTTATTATTTATTATTTATTATTTATTATTTATTATTTATTATTTATTATTTATTATTTATTATTTATTATTTATTATTTATTATTTATTATTTATTATTTATTATTTATTATTTATTATTTATTACACATTACTAATCACACATTATTCATTACTCATTATTCATTATTCATTATTCATTATTCATTATTCATTATTCATTATTCATTATTCATTAATAAAAAATGAACCTTTTTTACATAATAATAGCAATCTTGGTCATCAGCTTTCTGATTGACCAAGTTTTAGATTCCCTCAACGCAAAACACTTCAATGATCCGCTGCCGGAAGAAATTAAAGACGTGTTTGACGAAGAAGAATACAAAAAATCGCAGCGCTACAAAAAGGAACGCTACAAATTCGGCATACTCACCTCAGCAATTTCACTTATCGCCACCCTCCTATTTTTCTTTTTTGATGGTTTTGCTTATGTAGATGGTTTGGCGCGTACCGTTTCAAACAATGAAATAATAATCGCCTTGGTTTTCTTTGGGGTTATAATGATCGCTAGCGACATTCTGAGCACGCCCTTCAGCTATTACAGCACTTTTGTGATAGAGGAAAAATACGGGTTCAACAAAACCACTCGAAAAACCTTCTTTCTCGATAAACTGAAAGGTTGGGGTATGGGTGCAGTTATTGGGGGGCTTCTTTTGGGCGCCATCATCTGGTTCTACCAAAGCTCAGGCAAAAACTTTTGGCTATACGCCTGGGGAATAATTACAGTATTCACAGTTTTGATGAATCTGTTTTATGCACGCTTCATCGTACCGATCTTCAACAAACAAACCCCGCTGGAAGAAGGCACCCTTCGTTCCCTAATAGAAACCTACGCCTCAAAAGTAGGGTTTACCCTCGATAAAATCTTCGTGATTGACGGCAGCAAGCGCAGCACCAAAGCCAACGCTTATTTCTCAGGCTTCGGAAGCGAAAAGCGCGTTACACTTTACGACACTTTGATAAAAGATTTAAACGAAGAAGAAATAGTAGCCGTCCTCGCCCACGAAGTTGGCCATTACAAACGGAACCATATTATCATCAACCTTTTTGCCGCTATCGTCACCACAGGTTTCACCCTTTGGTTATTATCGTTGTTTATAGGAAACCCCTTGCTTTCCGAAGCATTAAATGTTTCACAACCTTCATTCCATATAGGCTTGATAGCATTCGGCGTACTTTACAGTCCAATCTCAGGCATCACAGGCTTGCTGATGAATTACCTGAGCAGAAAATTTGAATATCAAGCAGACAATTTCGCAAAGCACACTTACGCCGCGCCACCGCTTGTTTCAGGCTTAAAAAAGCTTTCAAAGAACAGCTTGAGCAATCTCACCCCGCACCCGCTGTATGTTTTTGCGCATTATTCGCATCCAACGCTTTTACAACGCTTTCGTAATTTGAAGAAATAATCAAAATCATTCCAATATCCTACTTGTGCAAAGGCTCTAAGGCCGTGGTTTCCTTAAAAAACAACAGCGCGTCATACCGCATCGGCACGATGGTGGGCACAAACTGCCGTCTGTCATATTCAGGATTGTAAACCACCCCTATCGCTCTATGGCCCATTACTTCCAGATTTTTTTCCTGGCGATCCTCTTCATCAAAAATAAGATAACAGGCATCCAGCCCTGTTTTTTTTAGTTTGGTCTCCACGCTATTTCTGATGGCGTTCGGAATGGTCATTTCCTCCATTCTTGCGCCCCAACTGGAACCGGCAATGACTTTTCCTCTATAACTGGAGAAACCTATCAGAAAAACGTTCTCCTTCCCTAAGCTTTCCCGCTTTAGCTGTCCTATATTTTTTTCCCCCGTATTTCGCATGTTTGTAAAAGACGCGTCGCCAATATGGGTGTTGTGGGCCCAAACAACTCCCTTGGCATTTTCACCATAGAGCGCAAGCAAATCTCCCACCGTTTCCCGCATATGAAAAACTCTGGAATTCCAAGAAACGGCATCTTTAGATGAGACACTTTCACGATAAAATTCCTCGGCATTATGCACTACTATCGCATTCTGGAGCAAATAGAAATAAGCGTCATCCGAAAGCCCTGTTAAAGCTTCCCGATTGATTCTTATATAATCAACCACCCGTTCTGTGGCCGCGGCACAATCCGGTTTTCCGCCTCTTACGGCATGGGCGTATTGCCAACTTTCTCCCTTGTGGGGATTAAAACAATCGTATTGCTGTTTGGCGTAGTTAAAACTTGTCTCATCAGTTTTTTTAAGCACCTCCAAAACCATTTCCTTGGAATGCCATTCATCGTAAACATCCATGCCATAAAAACCTACTTTCTTATCCTGTGGCAGACGATCATTGTGCTCCCGCAACCATTCGGCTAAGGCAACAACTTCTTCGTTCGCCCACATCCAAGTGGGCCAGCGGTTGAGCTTCAACAAAACTTCCCTAGCAGACTTTCCGGCGCCTTCTGCATTCTTCACATATTTGTTTAGGTTATAAAGACTGGCAAAGTCGCCCTCCACGGCTATAAAGTTAAAACCGTGTTCCTCAATAAGTCTTCTGCTTATTATATCGCGCCAAACATAATATTCATGGGTGCCATGACTGGCCTCCCCCAACAAGACCAACTTTTTATCGCCTGCAGCGACAATGAGCGGATCCAAACTGGAAGCGTTCTCCAGCAACTTCGCTTTTTCCGTAAAATCCTGTGCAGATGCCATCATAAGTGAAAAAATCATTAAAACTGTTGCACGCAACTTCATAAATTGACGAATTAAATAATAACTTCAATATAAGAAATATTGGCGATGTTTTCTAATTAAACGATCCTTGTTAAGACCGAAATAAAAAAGATTATAAAAAAATAAATTACCTTTCGAGGTAAATTTCATAAAACCTTGAAACCCATCACCCGAACCGTCTGGATTCTCTCCCTAGTCAGTCTCTTTACAGACATGGCCAGCGAAATGCTTTACCCAATAATGCCAATCTACCTAAAGAGCATCGGGTTTTCAATCCTCTTGATAGGTATTCTTGAAGGTTTGGTAGAAGCTGTTGCGGGATTGAGCAAAGGTTATTTCGGGCAGTTGAGCGACAGCAAGGCAAAGCGTGTACCTTTTGTGCAACTAGGCTACGCCCTCAGCGCCATCTCAAAACCGATGATGGCGTTTTTTGTAAATCCGCTGTGGATTTTCTTCGCAAGAACCACAGACCGATTGGGAAAAGGAATCCGCACCGGTGCCCGCGATGCGATGCTTTCGGCGGAAACCAATAAGGCCAACAAAGGAAAGGTTTTCGGCTTCCACCGCTCTATGGATACCTTTGGAGCCGTTCTCGGTCCCGCCCTCGCGTTATTATATTTATATTTCTATCCCGAAGATTACATAAACCTTTTCTACATCGCCTTTATCCCTGGCGTGTTGGCGGTAATAGCTTCCTTCCTTCTGAAAGACAAAAAAGTTCAACCTATTCCAATAAAGAAAAAGATAAACTTCTTCTCCTTCATCAACTACTGGAAAAAAAGCCCTTCGGAATACCGGAAAGTAGTGCTAGGCTTACTCTTCTTCGCCCTTTTCAACAGCAGCGACGTTTTTCTACTTCTAAAAGCGAAAGAAGCTGGCCTAAACGATACTTGGGTAATCGGCATCTACATTTTTTACAATTTAGTCTACGCCCTCACCGCTTTCCCCTTGGGAAGCTTCGCAGATAAAATAGGCCTTAAAAAGATGTTCCTCTTCGGATTGATAATCTTCAGCCTTGTTTACTTCGGAATGGGTTTAACCACAAACCTATACGCCATCATCGCCCTTTTCTTCGGTTATGGAATTTACGCCGCCGCTACCGAAGGTATTTCCAAAGCGTGGATCACAAACATTTCCAAAGAAGAAAATACAGCCACCGCAGTGGGAACTTACAGCGCTTTCCAAAGCATCGTGGCAATGGTTGCTAGTGTAATGGCTGGATTGATTTGGTTTTATTTCGGGTCGAGCGTTACGTTTTTAGTTACGGCCATTGCAACTATTATAGCTATTATCTACTTTTTGGGAAGTGGTTTCTTCAAAAAAATACCTTCAACAATAAACAATAAACAATAAACAATAAACAATAAACAATAAACAATAGAATATTATCTTTGCCCTTCTGTTAAGAATTTACACCTATGACAATTTCATACAACTGGCTTAAACAATTCATCAACCTTCCGTGGGACGCCGAAAAAACTGGCGAACTATTAACCGATCTCGGCCTTGAAGTAGAGGGAATAGAAGATTTTTCTTCCGTAAAAGGTGGTTTGGAAGGCATTGTGGTTGGCCACGTTTTGGAATGTGCCCAGCACACCAATGCAGACCGACTGAAAGTAACCAAAGTTGATGTGGGCAGTGGCGAAATTTTACAGATAGTATGCGGCGCGCCAAACGTAGCCGTAGGTCAAAAAGTGCCAGTAGCCACCGTTGGCACTACACTTTATGATGCCGAAGGAAAACCTTGGCAAATAAAGGAAGGTAAAATTCGCGGGGAATTAAGCGAAGGAATGATCTGCGCCGAAGACGAACTCGGCCTCGGAAAATCGCACGACGGAATTATGGTGCTCGAAGCCGAACTTAAACCTGGAACCACTTTAGCCAAAGTTTTAGAAATTGAAAACGACAAAATTTTTGAAATAGGCCTTACCCCAAACCGCGCCGATGCTATGAGCCATTGGGGCGTTGCCCGCGATTTAAAAGCGGGTCTGCTTCATCGAGGCATTTCCACAAAACTGAACACCCCGTCAACCAGTAGTTTTAGGGTTGACAACCGCACGCTAAAAATTGATATAAAAGTAAACGACAGTACTTTGGCACCGCGGTATTGCGGAATAACTATAAGCAATTTAAAAGTAGGCCCTTCTCCTGCTTGGCTTCAAAACAGGTTGAAGTCCATTGGACTTTCACCTATAAATAATATTGTGGATGTTTCAAATTATGTGCTCCACGAACTAGGTCAGCCGCTCCACGCTTTCGACGCTGCAAAAATTTCTGGCAATACCGTTAATGTAAAAACACTTCCTTCTGGAACAAAATTCACAACCCTCGATGGTATCGTGCGCGAATTGCACGAAGAAGACCTAATGATCTGTGATGCCGAAAAACCTATGTGCATTGCCGGTGTTTTTGGTGGAATAAATAGTGGTGTGTCAGAAGAAACAACAAGCATCTTCTTGGAAAGTGCATATTTCAACCCAGTATGTATTCGTAAAACCGCAAAACGCCACAGCTTAAGCACCGATGCCTCCTTCCGATTTGAAAGGGGTATTGATCCAAACATAACAGATTATGCGCTCCGCCATGCTGCTATTTTGATTGTTCAAGTAGGTGATATCAAGGCGGACGATTCCGCAGCCCGGGAATTACGCTCGTGCGGGCGTTTTAACCCCAGAACGAACCGCAGGCCCGCAA
>JAPKFY010000148.1 GCA_026646335.1 Aequorivita sp.
AAACTTAATATCATTTCCAAATTTCGGGAAATATTATTCAATCCTTAAAAACATTTTTAAGCCCTCAAGGACAAAAGATTTCTTTAGCTATTGCTAAATTTACATTTCTGAAAAAACAATATCCTCCGTTCCGATAGCGGAGCTAAAGTGAATAATTTGAAACTATGAAAAACCTTCTAATAGCAAGCACCAGTACCATTTACGGCGGGGAATATTTAGATTATTTAACCGAAGAAATGTCCGTACTTTTTAAGGATACCGAGGAAGTAATCTTTATTCCCTACGCCCGCCCCGGCGGCATCAGTCACGACGAATACACCGAAAAAGCTGCAAAAGCGTTTCAGAAAATTGGTAAAAAACTGGTTGGCCTTCATACTTTTGATAATCCTGCTGAAGCTTTAAAAAATGTAAAAGGCGCCTTTACTGGCGGCGGCAATACCTTTGTTTTGGTAAGTACCCTCTACCGTTTGGAATTGATGCAACCGCTTCGCGAAGCCATATTCAACGGCCTACCGTATATGGGCACCAGCGCAGGCAGCAATATTTGTGGCGTTTCTATGCAGACCACCAATGATATGCCGATAGTTTATCCGCCTTCATTTAAAACCTTGGGGGTAATTCCCTTCAACCTCAACCCGCATTATTTGGATCCAGACCCAAACAGCAAACATATGGGCGAAACGCGTGAAACCCGTATTGCGGAATTTCACACACAAAACACCGTTCCGGTTGTTGGTTTACGCGAAGGAAGCTGGTTGCGAGTGAAAGGCGATGAAATTATACTGAAAGGAAAACTAAAAGCCCGGATTTTTGAACAAGGGAAAGAGCCTTATGAGATGGAGGCTTCTACTTCATTTAATCAGTTTTTTCAATAATCGTCAATTTAAAACAAGGGCGCCCTTTTGTGAACTTGCTCTTTTGTTTACAATATGGATCGTTCTGTAGGCCCAATATTTTTGGCGATAAACTTCTTGCACATTACGCTCAATTTTTGTATATTTATTCGTGTATTCAACTGTTTTGCAGCAAGTTGTGTGCGTCCACGATCCGTTAACTAATGCTTTAAAATTTCAAATAACGGAAGCTAACTTCCAATATTTGTCATAGATACTACAATTACTAATTTCAGTTGAAATTAGGTAACAATTCTTCAATAAAGGGATAGAACAGTAAATAAGGCAGATACCGAAAAGCCAGAACAGAGTAGGTAACCCAAAAGAACAATCGAGATGAAAACAAAACTACTTTTATTTCTTTTAAGTGCATTTTGCTTACTACAAATGCAAGCACAGACCTTCCAGAAAAGTATCTTAACCAGTAATCAAAGACACTTTCACGACCTTAACATTGCAGCCGCAAATGACGGGACCAGCGATTATTTTGTAGCGGGAAATCTTTTTGACGCTTCCATGCAAGTCTATACCCCAGTTTTGCAAAGAGTAGATAAAACTGGTATTGTACTTTGGCAGAATACCTATACCGCTTCGCTTCCCAAGGCACGTTTTTTTGATATTGAATCCTATCAAATTCCAGGTTTACAGCACGAAATCGCCATAACGGGATCTATAGATGACTTCAGTGGTGTTAAAAATGTTTTTATTGCAAAAGTAAATGCCGCTAATGGGGCATTGGTAAATGCCAAGCATTATGCAATTCCCAACCCAATCTTTAACTCCAGAGGGCTATACATTTCCTATGTCTTTAACGATGCCAATGGCGATGGTTTTAATGAAGAAGGTTTCGTGGTAGCTGGATTTAACAGTGATTCGTACACTGTATCCACCGGGGCCACAAATACAGGTTTTGTAATGCGGGTTTATGGCACCTTGGGCGTATTTTGGGTGCTAGAAATCAATATCCCTTCTGCCAACATGGATTTTGATGCCGTAAACAGCATTACCGAGACCAGCGATGGCTATTTTCTTACTGGAAGCACCAATGAACCAACTACGAACCAACTAACCATCTTAGCTATGAAAATAGATTTTCAAGGCAATCTGGTTTGGAACAAAAGCCATGTGTTTGGCAACTCTCAGGATGTAAGTGTTGATGCCTACTATGACGGGAGCACAGATCAAATTTATATGCTCTCTAATCATTCCATAAACCACCTTTTTGGAGTAACGGTTATGGACAATGCCACTGGTGCCATAGACGGTGCCAAATCTTGGGATGCGATGTCCAATGAGCTCGATCGGTATGGTTTTACCATAATGGAATCGCTCCAAAACAATAATAACTTAATAATCACGGGCTACGACAAGGAGGAGAACTGGACTGACCCTATCGGAAACAGCTATTTTGGTCAAAGCAACATTTTTGTATATGAGTTTGAAAAGACCAATGGAAATCCTGTGGCCATGAACTATCAGTATTTAGTGGCCCATACAGAGCCATCTGGAGATGAGTTTAATTTCTGGAACTCACAGATGCCTCTTATATATTATCCTGACATCAGTTTTGGGGTTTCCAATTCATCGGGAGTAAACTACTATCACATTGGTTATAAAACGGACCCTGGCAACAATTTTACAGAAGCCGACTTGTTTAAAACCCTTCCGAACAAAATCAATGAATGTGACAAACTGGACCTTACTATCATTCCACAACCTGTATCATTTGATTTTGTTGATGCGACGGCTTTAGCCACCGATGAAATAGACAATGATTTTATATTAGATCCATCACCTATTCCCTTTTCAACCAAGGATTGTATCCCAACCCTTTCAGTTGGAAGCAACCTGGAACAAAAATTTAATATCTTCCCTAACCCCGCCGTGGATTATATAAATACCACGCTTACGGAAATTTCAGACTATGTAATTTACGATAATACTGGAAGAAGGATCAAGGGCGGAATGCTCTCCAATGGGCAATCTATTTATGTGGCAGACCTGCAACCGGGAATATATTTCATATCCTTTACCAATAATGCCCGGTTGAAAAGCACCTTCAAGTTTATCAAAAAATAAGTATTCGTCAGTAAGGTGCTAATGTTAAGATTCCGTGGCTCTGGCCGCGGAATCTTTTTTTAAATGATGACAAAACGGTTTTTGTTTTGTTGCTATTGCGCCATCTCCTTCACAAAATGATAGCCCTTTGCTACAAACCCTTGGCTGTAAAAAAATTTATGCGATGGGAAATTGTGTACATAGCTATTTAGCTCTATCCAATTACAAGATTTTTTCTTGGCATAATCGCTTACAAAATCAACAAGCAATTTGCCAATTCCGTGGCCTCTATAGGCATCGTCAATTATCACGTGGTCCATCTCTAGACTTCTGCCCGCATAATGTCTGGTTTGAAACCATAGGCCGCAAGTGCCAATTAATTTTTCAGCGTCAAAAATACCAAGACATTCGTAGTTCTGTTGCGCCATTTCCTTTAGACGCTCTTTTATAAGCGTTTCAGAAACCGAATAATTTCCAAGCTTTTGCAACAAAGGAACAATGCTGAAAATTTCAGAAGAAGAAATAAATTCAATTATTATTTTACTCTCCGAAGCCATTATTCAACTACAATCATTCTAAGGGTTTTGGAAGTTCCATTCACTGTCAATTTGCAAAAATAGCTTCCATTGGCAAGATTCATTTTATTTAAATCCATAGGAATAATATACTTGCCATACCCTTTGGTTTCGTTGTCCATTAAAGTATAAACCTTTCTGCCCTGCATATCAAAAAGATCGATACTCACCTGCGATTCTTCGTGAAGCTTAAACGAAACATAGCTTATAGCATTGGCAGGGTTTGGGTATTGTACCACATTGTTCAGTTGCTGTGCCGCTCCATTTCCAGCAAAAAGAATTGGGGACGGAGTAACATCAGTCCATATACTCAACTGGCCTCCGTTAAGTCTGGTCCAAATAGGCCGTACAATGTTATTATGCGCCACAATATTTGTATAGTCTCCAAAGAAAACTCCTGCATTCGGGTTAAAAGGAGATTCGCTGATTCTTTTGTTGGTTATGGTATTTCCCCCATCCTGTGAATATGCAATGTAAACATCGGTTTGATTGCCGCTATATGCTCTTCGGTCGTAAAAAACAAAAAACAGGTTGCCGTTGGTTTGGTCAATATCCATCCATGTGAAAAATTGTTGTTTTCCAGCAGGATCATCATTAACTCTAATTGGGGCGCTCCAAGTATCACCGCCATCGGTGGATTTGCTCATAAAAACATCGGTATCGTTAGCACCGTTGCGTTGGTCGCTCCAGTTTACGTAAATTGTTCCGTGGTTCGGGCCACCGCTCAGATCGCATTTTGTTATCGGTAACCCATTGGCACGGCTAATCCCGGGAATACTGTAATCCCAACCCGTAGGCATTGGGTCTATCGCAATTTCTTGATTCAACCAAGTTTCGCCCTGATCCAAGGATTTGTTGAAAACAAGGCCATTCGGGCCTGCCCAAGCCACATAGATTTCACCGTTGGGTCCCACTGCGGGTACTGCCCCTTCAACGGTATCATCTTCATCAATACAATTTCCATCCACGATGTTTATCTTTTTTGCATCAGACCATGTTTGTCCGCGATCCGTAGATTTTGAAAAAAGGATGTTAGATTTATCATTTGGGTTACTACTGCCGTAACTGTCAAATTGCGTCCAGGTTACATAAATATTATTATTAGTACGGTCTACCACACTCCATTGCTTGTCTTGTGCCTTTGTACCGTTCAGCCCCATATAGTTTCCACTGCTCCAATTGTTACCGTTATCTGTGGATTTTTGGCAAACAATACGGTCAATCCAATTACCGCTTGCAGGATTTGAAAGATGAAAATAATAGAAATTTCCGTCCGTATCCACATCAAAAGTTGGATCGCCCCAAACACCATAAGTAGAGGTCATAATCTGCTCGCTCCAAGTAAGCCCGCCGTCGCTGCTGTTATACACATTGTTCAAATTGGCGCCCGCTACTAGAATATCAGTATTGAGCGGATTCATCATTATGGAAGGTTCATTTGGCGAATTGTTATCAGAAATCATAACGTTTTGGGCTGTTACAGAAGCAACAACCAAACCCGAAAGCAAGAAAATTGCAGATAGTTTTTTGGAAGCCATACTATTTCAAATTTTAATAAGGGTAGTAAATGTATAAAATACATTCCTTTTCTTCGGAAGAAATATTTCTTCATTGTGAAAATTGAATTAAAAAAGAAAACAGAAGCCGACTGCTAAATTATTTTTGACGAATTTAGTAAACTCAAAAACTTAGAATATTCACATTTAATGAGACGAAAAGAATTCATCAAAATTTCAAGTATCGCAGGAATTAGTTTGGCTATTTTTCCGCATCTCTCCTTCAAAAGCTTTTCAGAAGAATTTACCCGGAACCAATTGATTGGCAAAGGCAACCCAGATAT
>JAPKFY010000149.1 GCA_026646335.1 Aequorivita sp.
TAACCGATGTTGCACAAGACGTAACAAAAAGAAGAACCATTCCAATTGTTATAATTTTAAATATTTTCATTTTATTATATTTTTTTAAATTGTTAGATTTATTCATATTCATTTATAAACTTTCTTTTCTATAAATAGCTTTGTTGTTGTAATTAAAAAGGATCTCAAAAAAGCGAAATGGTGTCAATTTGCTTTCCAAGAGGCCTCTTCCTAAACAACCCCTCAATTATTACTAATTGATAATGCTAATAAAAAGAAGAGATTCACAAAAGATAAGGTTCCCACCTATATTCTTTCAGGAATCTTCTTCACCCCACAAAAAAACCAGTATATAGCTAATTAGTCTTTCAAAATACCGAAACACACTTTTGTGTTTACACGATACTCTTTTATTTTGTTGTCTTCAACCGTTATCTGCATATCTTTTACATAAACGGATTTAATGTTTTTTACTGTTTTTGACGTTTCTTTTACTACCTTTTTAATGGCATCCTCAAAACTTACTTCAGAACTCCCTAATATTTCAATCACTTTTAATACAGACATAGCACATTGTTTTAATCGTTAATAATATTGATCAAAAATATTGGAATCACCCACGATGCAAAATGACCCAGGTCAGACAGCAAAAAAAAAATACGGCGCTGACCTGCATCATTTGAAAGCCTTAATTGTAGAGGTACTTTTGAAATAGTAATCTGTAAGATCTAAAAGATGAAATCACAAATTAAAAAGTTTAAGGAACTAGGCAATAAAGACGTAGCTATTGTTGGGGGAAAAAACGCTTCCTTAGGAGAAATGTATAACGAGTTAACCTCGAAAGGGGTTCGAATTCCCAATGGTTTTGCAACTACATCGTTTGCGTTTTGGGAATTTCTGAAGGAAAACAACATTCAGGAGCCTATAGAAAATGTTCTAACCAAACTAGATCGAAAAGCATATTCCAATCTTGCAGAAATAGGAAAGCAAGCACGGGAACTTATTTTGGGCGCAACGTTTTCAACTTCTTTTTCCAAGGAGATCTTTGACGAATACGTTGCTTTATGTGGTGTGGATTTAAAAGAGGTTGCAGTAAGAAGCAGTGCCACAGCTGAAGATCTTCCCGAGGCAAGCTTTGCGGGACAGCACGACACTTTTTTGAATGTAAAGGGAAAAGGAGCACTTCTACAAGCAGTAAAAAATTGTTTCGCTTCTCTATATACCGATCGCGCCATAAAATATAGGGAAGATAAAGGTTTTGAACACCACGATGTCGCTTTGTCGGTCGGTGTACAGCTGATGGTTCGTTCAGACAAAGGGTGTTCGGGAGTCGGTTTTACCATCGATCCAGAATCAGGATTTGAAAATATTATGTTGCTTTCCGGGGTTTGGGGCCTGGGCGAGAACATTGTTCAAGGGGTTGTTACTCCAGACGAGTTCTATGTTTTTAAACCGACCCTTGCTCAAGGGAAGTACCCCATTGTTCAGAAAAATTTGGGCGATAAGAAATTGACAATGGTTTATGCGGATAAAAAAGAAGCAATAAGCATAGTAAACATAAATACTCCAAAAGATAAGCAGCTAGAATTTGTATTGAATGACGATGAGGTAATCGCTTTGGCAAAATGGGCAAAAATCATTGAGGACCACTACCAAAAACCCATGGATATTGAATGGGCAAAAGATGGTATCACCGATGAATTGTTTATTACCCAGGCCCGTCCTGAAACGGTACATAACGTAAGGGATAAGAATATTTTTATGGAATACAAGCTTTCTGAAAAAGCAAAGGTATTGTCCCAAGGAAATGCGGTGGGTTCCAAAATAACGGTTGGAAAGGCTCGTCTTCTAAAATCGCCAAAAAATGTTGGCCACTTGCCTTCAGATACTATTATTGTTACAGATACCGTAACCCCAGATTGGGATCCGCTCCTGAAACAAGTTGCTGGCATTGTAACTAACAAAGGAGGCAGAACAAGCCACGCAGCCATTGTGGCTCGCGAATTAGGAGTGCCGGCAATTGTTGGTTGCGGCAATGCCACAACTACTATTGGGGATAATGAAACAATCACTGTTTCCTGTGCGGAGGGACAGACAGGATATATCTATCAAGGGGAATGTGACTTTACAAAAACGGAAATTGACTTTTCAAATATTAAAATGCCAGCGACGCAAGCAAAAATGATCCTTGCCGATCCCGATAATGCCTTTCAACTGGCAGGGTATCCCAATAATGGGGTAGGGCTTCTCCGAATGGAATTCATTATTACCCACAAGGTTAAAGTGCATCCAATGGCACTGGTAAAATTCAATCAGATTAAAGAGGATTCGGTAAAGAAAGAAATTGAAAAAATCACTGAAACCTATTCAGATAAGATGGATTATTTCGTGGATAAACTATCACAGGGCATTGCAACCATTGCAGCTGCATTCTATCCAAAAGAGGTAATTGTAAGGTTAAGTGATTTTAAAACCAATGAATATGCAAACCTTATTGGTGGAAAGGATTTTGAACCTACTGAAGAAAATCCAATGCTCGGGTTTAGGGGATCATCAAGATATTACAATGTCCTGTACAAAGATGGTTTTGCTTTGGAATGTAAAGCCATTAAAAGGGTAAGGGACACGATGGGCCTTACAAACCTTAAAGTGATGGTGCCGTTTTGCAGAACTGTTGAAGAAGGCAAAAAAGTGCTTGCCGTTATGGAGGAGAACGGCTTGAAACGCGGGGACAATGGCATGGAGATTTATACAATGATAGAAATACCCAGCAATGTAATTTTAGCAGAAAAATTTGCTGCTATTTTTGATGGTTTCTCAATAGGCTCCAACGATTTAACGCAGCTTACATTGGGTATTGATAGAGATTCGGAATTAATGATGGATCTGTTTGATGAAAACAATGAGGCGGTAAAACAGATGATCAAAATGGCCATTCATTCAGCTCGTAAAACAGATACTAAAATAGGCTTGTGTGGACAAGCACCCAGCGACTATCCTGAATTTGCAGCCTTTTTGGTAAAAGAGAAGATCGATAGTATTTCGTTCAATCCAGACGCTTTGCTTAAGGGGATTGAGAATATCAATAATGCGGAAAAAGATTTAATGAAATCGGGGGAAACAAGTGATTTGATTTTTTATGAATAAAAAACAAAGTACTGACGTGCATCATTTTGAAACTCAATAGATATCGGTTTCTTTGGGAAGAATTTAAAGTTTCGGTGTGAATAGTATTGCGCGATAACCTTAGAACCTATTTGTGAAACCTTATTTGGAACATTACAACTTTTGCACTTGCAAATTGAAAGACACGTTTAACTTAAAATATAGAAACAATGGCATTAAATTTTAACCAATACGCAGCAGAGGGAAATGCTTTTATGAAAAAGTATTCCGAAGAATTAGGGCTCACCAAAAACCCAGACAAGGCAGGCCGTATTTTAACCACAATCCTTCACGGGCTTCGCGAGATGATATCTACGGAAGAATCCCTACAATTCATCGCCCAACTTCCAATGTTTTTGAAGGCGGTCTATGTAAATGGATGGACCATAAAAGACAAAAAGAAGAAAGTAAAGAACATGGATGACTTTATTGAACTTTTGAGATCCATTAGTGGGCCAACCTCCATAGCCGATTTTAAATCGGAAGGGATTATAGAAGACGATATCCATTCCACGTTCTTTATGTTAAGACAATACGTGAGCAGTGGCCAAATAAAAGATATGAAGAGCCAATTGCCAAAGCAGCTTAAACGGCTTCTTTATGATCATAGTTTTTAATAGGAAGGGTAGAAAAAAGATTTGATGGGGTGGAATGCGCCAATACTATGAGCATCTATCGGTTTAAAGCATACTTTTTTAACTATTTGACAGTAGGGTCTTTAAAGAGAAAATCACGTTACTAAATGTTAAATTCAAAAAATAATCATTTAACTGACCCAGGTCATTTTGCAAGCAGTAAATTTCACATAATTTAGCTTTATACTAAAAACCAAAGCGCTCTTTGAAAATATAATGAAATAGGTTCCTGGCTGTAGCTGTACAGAGGAATCTTGGGCGTCAAGAGATTCTTAAAAACTTTAAAGTTGTTATGTTGGCTTTGAAAAAAGCGTATATAATAGCAAAAGATTTCATAGATTACTTTGCGCCAATAATCTGGGACAGTAAAATGTCCCAGATTTTCTTTTAAAAACACATAATAGCATTGGGTATTTGCCTGCTGTAAAGCAAGTGAAACCAATATGAAACGATCAAAATTATTTTTATCAAAATTAATTTGTCCTTGTATGTTAGAGATAGGATATTTTGATGGATTGGTTAGGTATAAATAAAATTAGTCGTCTCATTAGGAAACGGGAGGTCTAGGCTTCCCGTTTCTGTTTTATGGCTATAGATCCATCAAACTTTAAAAAATGAACAGACTAATTTATTTCTATTAATTACGCGCACCCAATCTGCTCAAATTAGTTTTATTCAATTTACTAAAGAACAAAGGAATTTATCTATTTTCTTTTTCTTCCAAAATTCTTTTATAATTTTCTAAGTCAGTTTCAGTGCCTCTAAAAATTAATAAATAGGTGCCATTATTAAGTACTTTTAAGTGTGCTGCAGCTTGTGATTCAGTTGCACCTATTCCCCTTAGAATACCATATGGTCCTGAAGATAACATCCCTAAGGCTTTGCCATCTACCTCATAAAGAAAATTAGATGTTAAAGCGCCTACGATAAAAATATTCCCTATTCTGCTGGGCGGATCGCAATTTGCTACTCTCGAAGTGGAAATCTACATCCGCGCCCTGCAACTTCCCAATTTCAACCTCGCCGCGCTTTTATCTGTCATTCAACTCATCTTCACCCTCATCTTTTCCGTCCTCTACTCGCGCACTATTAACCAAGTCCAAACCCAAACCGCCCCGCGCTTCTCCACCGCCCGCCCGCCAAAGACTATCCGTGAACGCGCATTCGTAATCACTTTCTACTTTCTACTTTCCATCTTTTTCCTTCTTCCTCTCATCTCATTGCCCATCCGCTCCCTCACCCGCCTCGAAGCCGACCGTGGACAACGTGATCAAGTCCAATACGGCTTCACCACCGACTACTACGAAGAGCTCTTCATCAACCGACGCGGCTCCTTGTTCTACGTCCCACCTGTGCAAGCTGCCGTCAACTCGCTTGGGTTTGCTGGCATCACCGTCATCCTTTCGCTGGCGCTTGGTTATCCCGCCGCCTATGCCCTCGCCAAACCGACCCGCCTTGAAAAAATTCTCGACCCCTTCCTCATGCTTCCGCTCGGCGCCTCCGCTGTGATGATGGGACTCGGCTTCATCCTCTC
>JAPKFY010000015.1 GCA_026646335.1 Aequorivita sp.
GCATGCTCGAGCTGGCTCACCGTCTGGATCGCGAGACCTCGGGGTTGCTGATCGTCGCCAAGAAGCGCTCGGCGCTCACCGCGCTGCACGACATGATGCGCGAGGGTAAAAATCTTCAGTTCCAATAACACCACTGGAAAGAACTACATCATCAATATACATTTCGTTATGGGCTGTAGCTGAATAAAAATCAAGTCCTGCCAATTCAATAAATACTTGTGTGTTAAAAGCAAAAGGCTCTGCGAAAAAGAATTGAATATCATCTATGTACATATCCCAAACTTCGTTGTCTATATCATAAACGCAATCAACTTTAAACCATTGGTCTTCTGGGTAGGTAAAAGTTTGTGAAAAAACAGTACATTCTTGACCTGCCGGACTTTGGTCAATAGCGCCTATACCACCTGAAGCACCGTCACAGTTGAAGAAAACATTTCCTCCCATTAAAGCTTGTACCCAGGCAGACCCTTCTGGTGTTAATGCAGCTTGCATATTAAAATACCCCCCTTTTCCTGCAGGAATGTATGCCATAAACTGAATAGTGTAAATTCCACTGGTTGGAGCAGATGGTACCAAAAGCATTAAATCTGTAGCTAAATTACCTGGAATAAGTACAGATTGTAAACCAGAGAAAGCCTCATCGTCCACAACGTTTGCGTCATCGGCACCGCCATCAACACCACCCCAAGTTCTCCATTGTGGAGCTTGTGCTGAAATAGCACCCAAATTGTAAGATTCAAGATCATCAGTTAGCTCTACTTGAGCGTTTGAAGAAAAACTAAATGCACCCAAAAGAAGTGCTAGAACATAAATTTTTTTCATAATGTAAATTTTTAATTGTTTAATGTTAACTGCGTTAATTTTAGTAAATAAAAAAGGCTCTTCAATTGAAGAGCCTTTTCGTAAAAAGCTTTTAAAATATCTTATTTAAGAACCTTAACTGTTTTGGAAGAATCTCCAATAGTTACTTTAACTAAGTAAGATCCTGAAGCAAGATTGCTCATATTGATAGCTGGAGAAATTTTTCCAGGAGTTTCCTGAAGAACTACTTTTCCTAAAAGATCATATACAGTAACATTGTCTACAGATGCAGCAGATTTAATGTTCAACATATCTTTTACTGGGTTTGGATAAACAGAGAATTTATCTGCAGAAAATTCATTCACACCAATGGTAGTAATATCACCATTAAAAAGTGTTACATCATCAATGAACATTTGGTTTGCAGCACTTGCTGAATAGAAATCAAGACCTGCCAATTCAATGAATACCTGTGGTCCGAATGCGAAAGGCTGTGCAAAAATGAACTGAACATCATCTATGTACATATCCCAAGCTTGGCTGTCGATATCATAAACGCATGCCACTTTAAACCATTGGTCTTCTGGATAAGTGAATGTTTGGTCAAAAACTGAACAGTCAATTACACCAGTAACTCCACCAATACCTCCAGAGGCACCATCACAGTTAAAGTAAACGTTACCGCCCATCAAAGCTTGAACCCAAGCACTTCCTTCAGGAGTAAGAGCGGCTTGCATGTTGAAATAACCAGCTTTTCCAGCAGGGATCAAAGCGTTGAATTGAATTGAGTAAACTCCGCTAATTGGGGCAGAAGGCACCAAAAGAATTAAATCTGCAAGTCCATTGTCTGGAATATATACAGACTGCAACCCAGATAAAGACTCATCGTCAACAACGTTTGCATCATCAGAACCGCCATCAACACCACCCCAAGTTCTAAAATGGGCAGCTTGTGCTGAAATAGGACCCAAATTGTAAGCTTCAAAATCATCAGTTAGCTCAACTTGAGCGTTCGATGAAAAACTAAATGCACATAAAGTTAGTGCTAGAATGTAAATTTTTTTCATAATGTTAAATTTTTAATTGTTTAATATTGATGCTGCAAGATACAAAAATATTGAATTACCGCAACACTTTTTATAAATTTTTATAATATCATTATTAGCCTAAAGCGTTATGTTCGTTGCGTTTTGACTAAATTTGCATTTCAAAATTATAAGTAGAATATATTATGCAACAGATAAATCCCTATAAACCAAAACATAAAGTTCGCATTGTTACGGCAGCATCTCTTTTTGACGGTCATGACGCAGCCATCAATATTATGCGGCGTATTATACAATCCACAGGGGTTGAGGTGATTCACTTAGGTCACGACCGCAGCGTAGAAGAAGTTGTAAACACCGCAATTCAAGAAGATGCCAATGCTATTGCCCTGACTTCATATCAAGGAGGGCACAATGAATATTTTAAATATATGTACGATCTGTTGCAGGAAAAAGGTGCAGGCCACATTAAGATATTTGGCGGCGGCGGCGGCGTAATTCTTCCTTCAGAAATTAAAGATTTGATGGATTATGGTATTACACGCATTTATACGCCAGATGATGGAAGAGAGCTTGGGCTTCAAGGAATGATAAACGATTTGGTGGAACAATCTGATTTTGCGATTGGCGATTCATTAAATGGGGAACTTGAAAAGCTACCAAAAAAGGAAACTGGAGCCATTGCGCGAATTATTTCTTCCGCTGAAAACTTCCCGGAGGTTGCAAAGGAAACACTTGATAAAATTCACATCAAAAACAAAAAAAATACAACGCCTGTTTTGGGAATTACGGGAACGGGCGGTGCAGGAAAATCTTCTCTTGTAGACGAATTGGTTCGTAGATTTTTAGTTGATTTTCCAGATAAAACTATTGGTATTGTTTCCGTAGATCCTTCCAAAAGAAAAACTGGAGGCGCATTGTTGGGTGACCGAATCCGTATGAACGCCATCAATTCGCCAAGAGTTTACATGCGTAGTTTGGCAACACGCCAGAGCAATCTTGCGCTTTCAAAATATGTTTCGGAAGCAATTCAGGTTTTAAAAGCTGCGGAATACGATATTATAATTCTTGAAACTTCAGGAATAGGCCAGAGCGATACCGAAATTATTGAGCACAGTGATGTTTCACTTTACGTAATGACTCCCGAATTTGGTGCGGCTACCCAACTTGAAAAGATTGACATGCTTGACTTTGCCGATTTGGTCGCTATTAACAAATTCGATAAGCGGGGGGCCTTAGATGCCCTGCGCGATGTTAAAAAACAATACGTCCGCAACCACCTTCTTTGGGATACCCCTCAAGACGAACTACCTGTCTATGGCACTATTGCTTCGCAGTTCAACGATCCTGGGATGAACAAACTGTACAAAGCGGTAATGGGAAAAATCACTGAAAAGACCAACGCCAATTTAAAAAGTGATTTCCACGTTCCCGAAGAAATGCAGGAAAAGGTTTTTGTAATTCCACCTTCACGCACACGCTATCTTTCAGAGATTTCGGAGAGCAATAGAGCTTATGATAAAAAGGCTTTCGAACAGGCCGAGGTTGCCCAAAAACTTTATGGGATTTTTAAAACAATGGAATCCATTTCTGGGAAAAAACCTGAAATCGATAAAGTGGGAATCGTTTCTGAATCTATTGCCAATTCAGAAAAAAACAAGGATTTATTGAAATTGTTACTTGCTGAATTTGATCGTGAAAAATTAAATCTGGATCCGTACAACTGGGAAATAATCACGGGCTGGGACGAAAAAGTAAACAAGTACAAAAACCCAATATACAGTTTTAAGGTTCGAGGGAAAGAAATTAATATTGATACACATACCGAATCTCTTTCGCATACGCAGATTCCAAAAGTTGCATTGCCGAAATATCAGGCGTGGGGTGATGTTTTGAATTGGACATTGCAGGAAAACGTACCTGGAGAATTTCCTTATTCTTCCGGTCTTTACCCTTTCAAAAGAACAGGAGAGGATCCCGCCCGTATGTTTGCTGGCGAGGGAGGCCCAGAACGCACCAACCGTCGTTTTCACTATGTGAGCATGGGCTTGCCCGCGAAACGGCTTTCCACTGCTTTTGACAGTGTTACTTTATACGGAAACGATCCAGACCTTCGCCCCGATATTTATGGGAAAATTGGAAATGCAGGAGTTTCCATCTGTTGTTTGGACGATGCCAAAAAACTTTATTCCGGCTTTGATCTGAGCCACCCAATGACCTCGGTAAGTATGACCATCAATGGGCCTGCGCCTATGTTGTTAGGTTTCTTTATGAACGCGGCCATTGACCAAAATTGCGAAAAATACATTAGCGAAAACGGGCTGGAAAGTGAGGTTGAAAAGAAAATTGACAAAATTTACAAGGAAAAAGGAATTGAGCGCCCGAAGTATCACGGAGAATTGCCCGAGAGCAACAACGGCTTGGGATTGATGCTGCTTGGGGTTACAGGCGATCAAGTTTTGGATGCTGATGTTTACACAAAAATTAAATACGAAACACTACAGCAGGTTCGTGGCACGGTTCAAGCAGATATTTTGAAAGAAGACCAAGCGCAGAATACTTGCATATTTTCAACAGAATTTGCCCTTAGATTGATGGGCGATGTACAGGAATACTTTATTGAAAAAAAAGTTAGAAACTTTTATTCGGTTTCAATTAGCGGTTACCATATTGCTGAGGCTGGAGCAAACCCAATTACACAATTGGCGTTTACACTTTCCAACGGCTTCACGTATGTGGAGTATTATTTGAGCCGTGGAATGGACATCAACGAGTTTGGGCCGAATCTTTCATTTTTCTTCAGCAATGGTATAGATCCAGAATATGCTGTAATTGGCCGCGTGGCTCGAAAAATTTGGGCAAAGGCAATGAAGGAAAAATACGGTGCGAACTCTAGGGCGCAGATGTTAAAATATCATATTCAAACTTCAGGACGTTCCCTGCACGCACAGGAGATTGATTTTAACGATATCCGTACCACGCTTCAGGCATTGTATGCTATTTATGACAATTGCAATTCTTTGCATACCAATGCTTACGATGAAGCAATTACTACTCCAACGGAAGAGAGTGTGCGTCGCGCGATGGCAATTCAATTGATCATAAATAAAGAACTCGGACTTGCCAAAAACGAGAACCCAATTCAGGGTTCGTTTATTATAGAGGAATTAACTGACCTTGTGGAAGAGGCAGTTCTAAAGGAATTCGATAGTATTACGGAACGTGGAGGAGTTTTAGGAGCGATGGAAACTATGTATCAACGAAGCAAAATACAGGAAGAGAGTCTTTATTATGAAACCCTAAAACACAATGGAGATTTTCCAATTATTGGTGTAAATACTTTTTTAAGCAGCAAGGGATCCCCAACAGTTCTTCCTGCAGAAGTAATTCGTGCTACCGAAGAAGAAAAACAAGTTCAGATCCAAACGCTTCATAATCTTCATAAAATGTTTAGCAATAGGGCAATTTCTTCTATTGAAAAAGTAAAAGCCGCTGCTGTGCACAATGAAAACATATTTGAAGAACTAATGGAAGCCACTAAAGTTTGCTCTTTGGGGCAGATAACCGAGGCGCTGTTTGAAGTAGGAGGGCAATATAGAAGAAATATGTAAAAAAGGGGTTTAAAATTTTTAACACGACATAAATACGTGTATTTGTGCCATATGTCGTGACTATGGAAAATTGTATAGCCCGTGCCAATATAAATTTAGCTAAAGAGCCAGAGGTTTTTATCTAATAGATAATCCTTTTGACAGAATTGTTGGGGTGCTCGGGGGTGTAAGCCAAGTTGGTCAAGTAGTGAATAGTGATATAGATCTTATTACTATAACCAGAAGGGGCTTGCCTAAAAGTGTAGTTTACTCTATTTGTGAAGTATTGGCCATATCAATGGATAGATTGAGTGATCTATTGCATGTCTCGCACCTTCACATAAGGACTTTGCGAAGCTGAAAATTATTAAGATCGGAAAAATGGATTTTGATCCGCGTTTATTGCGTTAGTTTTTATTGATCATCATCACCCCGCATATAATCCTTCAAACATTTTTTTGCTGCGTTATTTTACTAATGTAACAAATGAATTTTATAATAGAAACGAAGAGAATGGATTCAAGAATTAAAGGGTCAACCCCCAAGTATGCTGAAGTTTTCTGAATTTTTTGAGCTCTTTGCGAAGCAACGGTAGAAAATCCTTCCCATTGCTGTTCACTCTTTCCAAGCGTTCGCAATTTTTATAGAGCAAATTTGAAAGACGCACTACAGAAGCAACATATTTGTGTTTTTCTTCAGAAAAAAGCTGGTTTTCCGCTTTGAGTATTTGGGGGCCCAGGGAAACCGATTGTTGCACTATATCACCAGTAAAATAAATATTTGGGTCTTCCATTCCATTTCTTTGAAGGGCTGAAAGATCATGGCTCAGATAGTTTGCAATATTTCTGGACAAAGAGAATATTTCCAACGATTTTGTATAAATAGCTGAATGTGGATTTTTTCCAAATGAATGGGACGACATCGTTCTTTTTTTTTAGCGTATCAAATTTAAGTACTAGTAATGGCTTTTCACAATCGATATTAAAGTAAATTGATATATTTGCTTTAAATATTACCTTAATTTTAATGTAAACTTTAATATGAGTATAGATTCATTAAATTGGAAAATTCTGAATTGTCTTCAAAAAAATGCACGCCAACCCAATACCGAAATAGGGAGGCAGGTGGGCATCAGCTCTCCTGCAGTTTCAGAACGGATAAAAAAAATGGAAGATTCTGGGGTTATCAATGGCTACTTTACAGTTGTTTCACCTTTTGAAGCAGGCTATCAATTTAAGGCCATAATTACACTTCGTGCTTTTATGGGCAAGTTGAAGCCTTTTCTTGAAATTGTAAAAACTTATGATGAGGTCTTGAACTGTTACCGCATTACCGGAAACGAAAACATAGTGATGGAAGTGGTATTAAAAAACCAGAAACATTTGGAAGCTTTCATCGACCAGCTAATAGTTTATGGCGAAACAAAAACACAGATTGTTCTTTCACACGTGGTGAAAAACAATGCCTTGAAACCATTGACATAATTTGATAACTGTTAAAAATGTGGTAATTGGTTTCTTTTTAAGATAAACCTTTGTTGTTTAGGAGTATTTTTAAAAGGAAGTTTTACCAAAATAACTAACCATGAAAAATTACACAATCCATTTTTTAATTGCAACAATCCTTTCGGCATTGTTGGGTTTTACGGGTTTGGAATATCCCGGAGCAACCGCAGTAAGAGTCGTCTGTCTTTTTGCAGGAATCGGACTCATGATTTCATGTTTAGACGCTGTTATCATTAGCCGAAAGCAACGAAATATAAAAAAAAATAAGAGTTGAGGAGTTGGATCAAATATTTTTGGTCTCTGATTTTTTCAATAAGAAATATAGCCAAATAGTCAAAACGGCAATCAGAAGTAAAAATATAGCATACACAATCCAAGTATTGGTATAGCCATAACTGCTCACCATATTCATACCGCCGTTGTGCCCGATTAAATGGGCAAAGCTGAAACTCATGCTATAAAATGCCATATAGCTTCCTTTTCTTCCCTTGGGGGCCATTTCTAGAGCAAGCGCGTTTGAAAAAGGGAAGCCGATCATCTCTCCCAAAGTCATTAAAAGCATTCCAATAACCAGAACTCCACTCCAACTTGTAAAATTCAACACCAAAAAGCTGAGTCCCAAAAAGAAAATTCCCCAAAATGTGGCCATGGTTTTTGAAATCTTCTTTCGGTCCAGCCAGGCAATCAAGGGCATCTCGAAAATAACTATTGTAGCGCCATTAATAAAAAGAAGCCACCCAATGATATCTTCGGAAAGGAAATGCGCCTTTTCATAATATACCGGCATCACTGAAAAGTATTGAACAAAAGCCAAACTGTTTGCCACCATAATGATGAAAAACAATATAAAGAGTTTGTTCACATAAGGCGGAACCCCTTCTTTTACAACTATGGTTTTTTCGACATTTGTATCTTTTTGCTTTTTTGGTTTCAATAGAATAAAAACACCCAAAGATGCGAGCATACAGGTCAAACCATCAATCCAAAAGAGCGAGGTGTAATTGATATGTGCAATAATCAATCCTCCAACTAAAGGTCCAATTGAAAACCCCAAATTAATGGCCAACCGAATTAACGTGATACTTCTGGTAGTGTTTCCGGGGCGACTGTATGTATCTGCAGCAACAAATATTGCGGGACGACCTGCGTCTGCCATCATTGTTAAAACAAAAATACCGATGCAGAAACCATAAAAGGTGTTAATAAATTGAAGCAAAATAAACCCAACTCCACCCAAAAATAGGCTGCCAAGAATAACTTTATAAAACCCAATGGTATCTGTCAATTTACCGCCAATAAATGTTCCGAACAATGAGCCCAACCCAAAGCAGGACATTATCCAGCCTACTTGAGGCAGCGTGAATCCTTCAACATTTATAAGATATAAAGATAAAAAAGGAATCACCATCGCTCCGGCCCGGTTGATGAAGGTCACCAAGGACAATAGCCAGATTTCGCGGGAAAGCCCGCGGAAATTAGCTAAATAGTTGGTGTATATTTTTTTCATCGGTGGTTGGTGCTATAAAAGTAAAACGTCCCGGTTACAGCCGGGACGTTTATATATTGAATAAATTTATTTTTATATAGATCAATACATATATCGCCAGCATTTCCTTCTAGAAATGACCTGAATGGTTGGGCAGGTATATGATCTTTTATTCATTTTTTGTTTAATTTGAAACCAAATGTAGTAAAAAATAATAGTTACTTAACAACTTTTTTTAGTGACAAGCCTAAATTTTCAGCAGCTCTTTCAAAAGCGTTTTCCATACTTTCTAAACTAACTTTTGGAAATTCAGGTTTTTTAATGTCCAATCCTTTAGTTTCTTTAATGCGCAAATTAGCGATTTGTTTTTTTGAATTTGTTTCAATTAAATCCAGTGTTAAATGCAGTTTTGCCGGTTCTGTATGAACTACGGCCTGGTATCCAAAATACATCCAAAAAGCATTGACATTAAGAGTATAGCCAGTGTTCGGATGATTTAAAACAAATATTGGAGCGTTCCTAAAAAAAGCATTTGTTTCGTTTAAAGTATTTACAAAAGCTTGTGGCCAAAGTTCATTTTTAGAATTGAAATATTCGGTTTTCCAATTTTCGGCCTCTGTGTAGTTTAGATGTTTTTTTATCTTTTGACTTATGTGTTCCAAAAAATCCTTTTCAGCTAAATTATTGGCATTGAAATGCAAATCATTAAAGGTAATAACAACTGAAACGGTATCTGCTTTTGCAAGAAAAGCGAGCTCTTTTTTGTTAAATTTAACCCATTGGGCATTGACGTTTATTGAAGCAAGAAAGAATAGTATAAATAGAATCGGAAATTTAGTTTTCATTTAATTGATTTTTAGTCAACAACACGTTTCAAGGCTTGTGCAAGTTTGTATCCAGCTTTGGTGTAGGCTTTGCTCATTCTTCTGAAACTTGGCCAATCTCTAAGGTTGTAACTTTCATTGTTGGTGCCCATCGCCCTGCTTATATTTGTGACGAATAAAATACTGGTTGGTTTTTCCGTTTCATAAAAACTGAGGGTCATAGAAACTTTTGAGGGCTCTTTTCCTACAATTACATCATACCCAAAATACATCCAGTCACTATTTACTTGCATTGTATATTTTGCAGTACTGTCATTTCTATTGAATACGGGAGCATTTTTATATTCAGCGGTTCTTTCATTTAAGGTACTCATAAATGATTCTTGCCATTGATTTTTTTTATGTTCATTATAAAGAACAAGCCATTCTTTGGCAGCTTCCTTGTCTTTCCAATCAGAAATCTCCACATAGCGTTTTTGAAGAAATTCTGCTTCAGGAACTTTTTTTCCATCGAAAGATAAACTGTCAAAAGTAAAAACAACGTTCACTCTTTCTTGAGAAGCCAAAAAGGAAAGTGCTTTTTTGTCAATATCTATGTGTTGTGCAAAAAGGAAAGGAGCAGTAAGACAAATAAAAAGAGTAGTGAGGAGAAATTTGGGCATAACTTATTTTTTTCCAAAAATAGAAATTAATATGAAGTTTGAAATTGTTTTCTATTTTTACTGAAAACTTTATATGAAGTATTTATTTTTAGTTTCCTTTTTACTGTTCGGAAATTTACTTTCTGCGCAGAACGGAGCACTTGTTTCAGAAAGCAAAGCCGCACAAATTGAATTGAACGAAGAGTTCAGCAATCCCGAAACCACAATTTTGGAACCCGAGGATTTTAAAAATTTTCACGGTCTGGAGTTTTATCAAATCGATGAAAAATTTATTGTAAAAGCCAAATTTGTGCGAACCCCAGACGAAAAACCGTTTTTGATGCCAACAACCACGGCGCGAACCCCAGAATATGTAAAGTATGGCGAAGCACATTTTTCAATAGACGGGAAAGATTTTGTGCTGAATCTTTTTAAAAGCACCCAACCTTATGACGAACCGGGATATGAAGATTACCTATTTCTGCCTTTTACAGATTTAACCAGTGGTGATGGTTCCTATGGAGGCGGTAGGTTTTTGGATCAACGGATTCCAGAAGGAGATACAATGGTAATAGATTTCAACAAAGCTTATAATCCATACTGTGCGTACAATGCTCGTTATTCTTGTCCAATTCCGCCAAAGGAAAACGATCTTTTAATTAGAATTGAAGCAGGAGTAAAGGCTTTTGGAAAGCATTAAAAGAACTTGACCAACCACATTCCCAGAAAAACCATTGCAAAACCAATTACAAAGCTGGCAATGGTATAAAGTGCGAACGTCATAAAATCGCCCGCCCTTAAAAAAACGTGATTTTCATATGCAAAGGCTGAAAACGTGGTAAACCCACCGCAGAATCCCGTGGCCAAAAACAAGACCGTGTTTTGGGAAAGTGTTTCGTTTTTTAAAGCTAGTCCTAAAATAATTCCAATTAATAAACTACCTAAAATGTTGGCCGCAAAAGTGCCGTAGGGAATGCCGGTTTCACAGTTGTTGAAATACTTGGAGAGCCCATATCTTAATGTGCTTCCAAACCCACCGCCTATAAAAACCAATGCCAACTGTTTCATTTGTCTATAATAATTTTTTCATGGTCAAATGGAACATCCCATTTCATATTTATGTTGTTTGTATGCTAATTAATCGAGGATGTTTCATTTATAATCCTTCTTCAACAGGTTCTGGGGCGATAATTATTGGAATGTAAACTTCTGTCAGCCATTCGGCCGGATTGCGAGTTTCTTCAGGGTCGGTTATATAAACTTCAAACATTTTGCCTGCTGGGTCTATTTGAAGGCTGTTCTTTTCAAGATATTGTCTTCCTTGGGTATAAGCTTCGGGAAGATGTTTGTAATTTCCTTTCAATGAAACTTTCACAGCAGAGACAGGTTCCATAAATCCACAGACTACGGGACTGCCTTCAGGAGTAATCACTTTTTCTTTCACAGGAATACCGGTTGAAAAGATAACCGTATTATTTGCATTGTCTATTTCATTGTATAGTGTAAAAGGCTTACCCGCCATATTCAGATTGTTCTTTGTAACGAAGTCCATCACCAGATTCATCATCGGTTCTGTTTTTTCGCCAAGTTCGCTAAGTTTTGCAACCGAAGTAGTGTACATATAATATCCACCACCGTACTGGGTAACGCCATCCACGTTTATGGAATACTGCTTCATATCTTCTGCCACTTCTACTGCAATTCCTTCCAAACCTTCTTTGTTCATTTTGTGCATGGAAGCATCAAAATCAAACCCGCTCAATGAATAATAGGCTTTGTCAATCAGCGTATGTTCGCCTTTCATTCCCCAAGTTACTTTGGTTCCGCCATCCACTTCTTCAAAAGTCCAATATACTTTTGGGTTTCGTTCCCCAGCAGGCGTATTCAGTGTTAAATCTTGTTCAATTTCTTTATTAGGAATTACTTTGGTAGTAGTCATTGATCCGCTCATTAGGCCGTCCCAAGAATAGGAGGCACCTTCACCCGAAGTTTTTTCGGCGTAGGTAAAAGTCATTGTGGAATCTTCTTTTTTCCAAGGGCCCCACGTTTCCCAGCTTTTGTAATCATTCACCTTGTTGAAGATAACTTCCGGCGGAGCCTTAATAACCATGGAGTCCTGAAGGTCATAAGTTCCTTCTTTTGTTCCAAAATAGATGGCGCTGCCAATGATAATCAGAAGTATAAGGAAAAGTAAGTATTTTATTATTTTCATTTGTTAGCGAGGTGTTGATTGGTGCTGCTAAGATACTGAAATTTCAGTGAAGGTGCTTTAAATGAATTTGTTCAGAATTCACGAGTATTTTGGATTTAAATATTGCGAATAATATTTTAGTACATTTGCGCAAATCAAAAATTATTTTAAAATGAAGAACACCTTTTTTATTGCAATGGCAATGTGCGGTCTGTTGTTTTTTTCCTGCAAAGAAAACAAAGATGAAAAGCCTGTAGCCCAAGTGGAAACAGTAAAATCCACAGACTTTGATTATAATGTGGAGTCGTTTGGCGACGTAAAAGTTTTGCGCTACCAAATACCAGGTTGGGACAAACTTACCCTAAAGGAACAAAAACTTGTGTACTATCTTACCCAAGCTGGATTGGCCGGAAGAGATATTATGTGGGACCAAAACTACCGCCACAACCTAACTATAAGAAAAGCGTTGGAAAATGTTTACACCAATTATAAAGGTGATAAAACCACTGACGATTGGAAAAATTTTGAAACTTACTTGAAAAGGGTTTGGTTCAGCAATGGTATTCACCATCACTATTCCAATGATAAGTTGAAGCCGGATTTTTCTTCGGAATATTTAAAGCAACTTTTGACCGATACCAATACCATTTTGGAAGGCGAAGCTTTTGATGTAATTTTTAACGATAAGGATTCCAAAAAAGTGAACCAAGCCAAAGGGGTTGATAATGTTTTGGAAAGCGCAGTAAACTTTTACGGTCCTGACGTTACAAATAAAGATGTGGAAAATTTCTATTCAAAAAAGAAATCTCCAGATCCTAAAAAGCCACTTTCATACGGTTTAAACTCAAAATTGGTAAAAGAGAACGGCCAGCTTAAAGAACTTGTTTATAAATCTGGCGGACTTTACGGTCAGGCGATTGATAAAATTATTGAATGGCTTCAAAAAGCACAAGGTGTTGCAGAAAACAAAGCACAGGGCGATGCCATTGGGCTATTGATTCAATATTACAAAACCGGAGATCTTCAAACTTGGGATGACTACAACGTGGCTTGGACTGCTGCTACCGAAGGAAATATTGATTACATAAACAGTTTCATTGAGGTTTACAATGACCCACTTGGTTATAGAGGTTCTTATGAGACCGTTGTGCAGATAAATGATTTTGACATGTCTGAAAAAATGGCAGTGCTTTCTGAAAATGCCCAATGGTTTGAGGATAATTCGCCATTGATGCCAGAGCATAAGAAGAAAAATGTTGTTGGAGTAACCTATAAAGTAGTGAATGTTGCAGGCGAAGCAGGCGATGCATCGCCGAGTACGCCAATTGGGGTGAACCTTCCAAACGCGAACTGGATTCGTGCTGCCGTAGGAAGTAAATCTGTTTCCCTCGGAAATATTATTGAAGCCTATAACAATGCTGGAAGTACTGGAAGATTGAAGGAATTTGTAAATGATACCACCGAACTTGAACTTGAAGAAAAATACGGACAGCTTGCCGATAAATTGCACACCGCACTTCACGAAGTAATTGGTCACGCTTCAGGACAATTGAATCCTGGTGTTGGTGAAACCAAGGAAACACTTAAAACCTACGCTTCCACTTTGGAAGAAGGTCGTGCAGACTTGGTAGGTCTTTACTATTTGTACAATCCAAAACTACAGGAACTTGGCTTGGTTGACGATTGGAAAAAAATGGGAATGGCCGCTTATGACGGTTATATTCGCAATGGTTTGATGACGCAATTGATTCGTCTAAATCTTGGAGATGATGTTGAAGAAGCACACATGCGTAACCGCCAATGGGTTTCCGCTTGGGTTTTTGAAAAAGGAAAGGCTGACAACGTAATTGAAAAGATTACCCGCGACGGAAAAACCTATTTTAACATTACTGATTACGACAAACTACACGACTTGTTCGGTCAATTGCTTCGCGAAACACAACGCATCAAAAGTGAAGGCGATTACGCTGCGGTAGAGAAATTAGTGGAAACCTACGGTGTAAAGGTTGACCAAAACCTTCACAAAGAAATTTTGGAGCGCAATAAGCAGTTTACTTCTGCGCCTTACAGCGGATTTGTAAATCCTGTACTTGTACCCAAGATGGGTGAAAATGGTGAGATTGAAAGTTTCACGATAGAGCAACCAAAGACGTTTGCAGAGCAAATGATGTTTTATTCAGAAAATTACAGCAATTTGCCGGCGGTAAATTAAAAGCATATTAAGTAAAAATAGAAAAAGCTCTTCGGGTATCTGAAGAGCTTTTTTCTTTTTAATTGTGAAGAATAATATTTAATGCTTAAAATAGGCCTTCATCATCATCAAAAAAAGGACAAAGAGAATAAACCCTACCAACACCCATAGGCTTCCTTTATACTGCTTTTTATGGAGCTTCATGTCGCCACGATAACTATAGACCAAAACAAAAACAAAGACAACAAAAAATATAATAGCAAAAACCAACTGGCCTGTAGTGAACATAATATTGTAAATTTATGGCTGCAAAAATAGAGATTAAAGAGGAAACGGGAAACAAGGCTGAAGGGAAACAAGACAAATTCTGAAACCCTTATTAAAACCTTCCTGTTTCATGATTCTCTTCAGTCTTGTATCAAATATTAAATATGAAAAATAAAATAGCCGCAGTTTCCGAATTTCACAGAGCTTTTGGGCTTGGAATGAAGGAAGCAGCCACTGCCGATCTCGGAATCAAAAAAAATCTGCTGCGATACGAATTGATGCGCGAAGAAAACGAAGAATATCTTGAAGCCGCCAATAATAATGATTTGGTTGAGGTTGCCGACGCCCTTGGCGACATGCTCTACATTCTTTGTGGAACCATAATAGAACACGGAATGCAAAATAAAATTGAAGAAGTTTTTAACGAGATTCAGCGAAGCAATATGAGTAAACTAGGGGAAGATGGAAAACCTATTTACCGCGAAGATGGGAAGGTATTAAAAGGGCCTAAATATTTTAAGCCAAATATTAAAGAAATACTTGATCAATAAAATTCCAAATTACAAGCGTCCAATTCCAAATAAAATCCAAAAATAGAAACTCCAAATTTCAAAAGCCACAGCGCCTTTGAAATTTGGAATTTAAAATTTTTTTGGAATTTAAGTTTTGTCTTTTACAAAACTTCATATCTCCAACCAAATGGATCTTCACTAAGATTATACTGAATATCCGTCAATTCTTTTTTGAATCGAGAGGCAAATCCATCTTCCTGTTTTTCAAGTTCGTAAATTATATCCTGATAACTGAAAGCGTTCACTGGGCTAATTACTGCGGCAGTTCCTGCGCCAAAAATTTCTTTAAGGCTTCCATTCTTTGCGGCTTCCACGATTTCTGAAACCAAGACAGGTCTTTCTTCTACGGTAATGTTGTCTTGTTTTGCAAGAGCAATTACACTTTTACGGGTAACCCCGTCCAATATTCTATCACTTATTGGCGCGGTGAGCAATGTGTCATTTACCCTAAAAAACACGTTCATCGTCCCAGCTTCTTCCAAATATTGGTGATTACTGGCATCGGTCCAGATTACTTGTTGAAACCCTTTTTCACGAGCCAAATTGGTTGGGAAAAACTGTGCCCCATAATTTCCCGCAGCTTTTGCAGCGCCCACGCCACCATTGGCAGAACGGCTGTAATGATCGGCAATTATAACTTTAATGTCGCCAGTATAATAGGCCTGGGCAGGAGACATTAATATCATGAACTTATATTCCGTTGAAGGCGATGCAGAAACCCCAACTTGGGTCGCTATCACAAAGGGACGAATATAAAGCGAATTGCCTTGCCCCGGTTTTACCCAGTCCTTATCTATTTTTACCAATGTGGTCAAAGCTTCAAAGAAAATGTCTCTTGGAAATTCGGGAATTGCCATCCTTACCGAAGACTTATTGATTCGCAAGAAATTCTGTTCGGGTCTAAAAAGCCAGACCTTGCCGGCTTCATCTTTGAAAGCTTTCATCCCTTCAAAAACGGCTTGTCCATAATGAAAAACTTTCGCGCCGGGCGAAATTGTTAAAGGGCCATAAGGCTTAATTTTTGGGTTTTGCCAGACACCATCTTTATAATCACATTCAAACATGTGATCGCTAAAAGCACTTCCGAAGGTTAGATTGTTAAAATCTACTTGTCCAATTCTGGAAGACTCTACTTTTTGTATATCAATTTTTTCTGCGGCTGATGTGTTCATGAAAATGAATTGTTTATTTTGTAAAAATAGGTAAAATTTAAGCCATATAAAATTCAAAAAATTATTAAACTTGCAACTCTGTATCAATCAATAAATTATTAAACTTTTTAAGATGAAAAGAATTCTGTTCCTACTAGCACTTTCGTTTGTTGCCTTTAGTTGTAAAAACGAAAAATCTGAAGAAAAACCTTTGGCTGAAGCTGAAGAAATTGCAATAAACTATCAAACTTTTGGCGACAAAATTTCCGATGAAGACGTTTTGACAAAAACTGAAATGATAGAAAAATACAAATCTCTTAAATCAGGAGACACCTTAAACCTAAAATTTGCTGCCACTGTAAAGGAGGTCTGCCAGAAAAAAGGCTGTTGGATGAAAGTAGATATGGGCGAAGACGAGACCATGATACGTTTTAAGGATTACGGTTTCTTTATGCCTAAAGACATAACTGGGCAGGAGATAATTGTAAACGGAAAAGCTTATGTGGAAGAAATGAGCGTTGAGGACCAACGCCACTTTGCAGAGGACGGTGGAAAATCTGCTGAAGAAATTGCCGCTATCACAGCGCCTAAACGCACGCTTGCTTTTGAAGCCGACGGCGTACTTATTCCCGAAGTGGAAAAACAATAATTTTTTGAAAAGAACTTTATTAAAAACGGGCGACGGCTCTTATACCTTGCATATCCCGGAGTGGGACGAACAATACCACTCCAAGCACGGTGCGATAGCCGAAGCCCTTCACGTTTTTATTAAGGAAGGACTTTATCATTACTCCGCCAAAAACGCTGCGACTGAAATTTTCATTATGGAAATTGGTTTTGGCACTGGTTTGAACGCATTTCTTACTTTTTTGGAAGCTGAAAAAAGCAATTTCAAAATAGATTATACCGGAGTTGAAGCTTATCCATTAAGCTTGAATGAAATCCAAAAACTTAATTACACTTCACTTTTAAATGCTTCCGAAGAAGTGTTTTTGCAGCTTCACGATGTTGCTTGGGAACAAAAAACAGTTGTCTCCGAAAAATTTAAACTTACAAAACAACAGCATTTTTTTTCAGAAATAAATACTGAGAACAGCTTTAATCTTATATATTTTGATGCCTTCGGAATCAGGGTGCAGCCAGAACTTTGGACTGAAGAAATATTTCAAAAAATGTACAACGCCTTAAAGCCAAAAGGCGTTTTGGTAACCTATGCGGCTAACGGAAGCACAAGAAGGGCAATGCAAGCTGTAGGTTTTTCCGTAGAACGGCTTCCCGGCCCACCCGGAAAAAGGGAAATGTTGAGAGGCACGAAGTGACTGCCAACATTCAGCGGAGCTAAATGCTGTGGGATACGAAATTTTGAATTTAAGATTCAGAATCCAAGGTTCTGCGATAAGCCAATTAGCGAATCCCAAATTAACGAATTTCACAATCTTCCGTTAACACTCTTTGCCATTCAATTTTGAATATCTAAATTTAATATTATGATTAAGAAAGTGTTGATAACAGGGGCTACGGGGCTTATTGGTAGTGAATTGGTTCGGCAGTGTCATCGCGATGGAATTGCTGTTAATTACCTCACAACCAGCAAAGAGAAAATTGAGAATTCCAAAAATTATAAAGGGTTTTATTGGAATCCGAAAGAAGGCGAGATAGATATAAAAGCTTTTGAGGACGTTGCTGCAATAATTAATTTGGTAGGCGCTACCATTTCAAAATGCTGGACCAAAAAATATAAAAATATCATTCTGGATAGTAGGGTTGAAACGATAAACCTATTATACGAAACTCTTCAAGAAATAGACCATAACATTGTTCATTTTATCACGGCCAGTGGAGTGGGTATTTATCCAAATTCAAAAACAAGATTATACACTGAAGAAGACAAGGAAGTTGACGAAACATTTTTGGCTAAAGTTGTTGTAGCTTGGGAAGCCGCCGCTGCAAAATTTAAAAATTCTGGGATGGAAGTAAGCAAAGTGCGCACTGGCGTGGTGCTAGCAAAAGAAGAAGGTGCTTTGCCACAGCTGGTAAAACCCATCAAACTTGGCCTTGGAGCTCCCTTGGGATGTGGTGAGCAGTGGCAATCTTGGATTCATATTCAGGATATTGCCGGAATTTATCTTTTCCTTCTCAAAAATCAATTGGAAGGAAAATACAACGCCGTGGCCCCAAACCCAGTTCAAAATAAAAAAATGACAAAAATGATAGCCTCAAAGCTGGACAGTCCGCTTTGGCTACCTAATATTCCGGCTTTTGCACTCAAACTTTTATTGGGCGAAATGTCTGTTTTAGTGTTGGAAGGACAATTGGTCAGTTCCCATAAAATTGAAGAACTTGGCTATCAGTTTAAGTTTTACAATCTGGAAAATGCTTTGCAGGATTTGCTGTAAACAAAAAAGGGAGGCAAATTTTGCCTCCCTTTTTATATGATATTATTCTTGGTTACGCTTTATTGGCAACCAAAGAAACAGTGATCTTCATAGCATCATTGATGAACTTGTCACCTAAACTTGGGAAAATAGATTTTGAACCGTAGTTCACGTCCCATTTGGTTCTGTCAATTTCAAAAGTTTCACTTTTCAGCATCATTTTGTCGCCTTCCATAGTTACGGTTGCAGGAAATTCAATAGCGTTGGTTTTGTCTTTTATGGTCAAGTTTCCTTTTACCACGTTGTTTTCAATGCTTGTCATTTCAAATTTTGCAGTTGGAAATTCTTTTACATTAAAGAAATCACCTTCTTTACCTTCAACAGTACCTTTAAGATGTGCCTCCAAATTTGCTTTGTCATCACCTTCTAGATCTTCGTCGTTGATACTGTTCATATCGATTACAAAGTTTCCAGCTTCAGGCTTTCCTTCGTTAAGGTGAATGGTCCCTGAAGAAAGACTAATAGTCCCGTGGTGCTTGCCAGTTGGTTTTGCACCTTCCCACATAATTTGTGATGCGGTTGTATCAACGGTATATTCAGTCGCCATTTCAGTAGCTTCTGCGGTTTCTTCAACCATGGCTTCGGCTTCTTTTTCAGTGTTTTTGCAAGAAAAGGCACCTACTGTAATAAAAGCCATTAAAGTAATTTTCAAAAATGTAGTTTTCATTATTATTGATTTTTTTTATGATTTGCAAACATAGGTTTTAACTAAATAGATTCTCTTAAAGATTTATTAAATTTAACCCTGTGACATTTTGACAATTTAGCACAAATGGCAGTACTTTTGCTCCCTTCAGAAAAAATTGAAAGAAACGCCATTATGAGCAAAAACGATAAATTCAAAGAAAACCACGAACAAGAGGGCTTTGAAAATGTAGAGATAAACGAACAGGAAATTGCTGAAGAAAACGTAACAGACGCCCTTTCTGAATTACAAAACGAGTTTGAACGCGAAAAAGACCGCTATTTGCGTCTTTTCGCCGAATTTGAAAACTATAAAAAACGAACTTCCCGGGAACGTATTGAAATGTTTAAAACGGCAGGGGAAGATGTGATGGTTTCCATGTTGCCAATTTTGGATGACTTTGAACGCGCGTTGAAGGAAATTGAAAAGATTGAGGATGACAATCACTTTAAAGGAGTGGAGCTTATCAATAATAAACTGCGCGAAACTCTAAAAACAAAAGGATTGCAATTAATGGTAGTAAAACCTGGCGATACCTTTGATGCAGATTCTCACGAAGCCATTACCCAAATTCCCGCCCCTAATGCGAAACTGAAAGGTAAAATCATTGATGTGGTTGAAAAAGGATATACTTTGGGCGACAAAATAATCCGCTATCCAAAAGTGGTTATAGGACAATAAAACATGAAGGAAGATTATTACGAAATTTTAGGCATTTCAAAAAGTGCTTCGGTAGCCGAAATAAAAAAGGCGTATCGAAAAAAAGCGATTCAATATCACCCAGATAAAAACCCGGGCGATCACGAAGCAGAGGGCAAGTTTAAAAAAGCGGCAGAGGCTTATGAAGTTCTCAGCGACCCCAACAAACGTTCCCGATATGACCAATTTGGTCATCGTGCTTTTGATGGCAGCGGTGGTTTTGGCAGCGGTGGCGGCATGAATATGGAAGATATCTTCAGCCAGTTTGGGGATATTTTTGGAGGTGCTTTCAATGGTGGTTTTGGCGGTGGCTTCGGTGGCGGCGGTCGCAGAACCGTCAAGGGAAGCAATCTGCGTATCCGCGTGCAGCTTACTTTGGAAGAAATAGCCAACGGCGTTGAGAAAAAAATAAAAGTTAAACGCAAAAAACTTGCAAGCGGAACAACCTATAAAACGTGTTCAACCTGTAATGGACAAGGGCAAGTTACTAGAATCCAAAACACTATTTTGGGTCGTATGCAAACTTCAGCTACTTGTAGTGCTTGTGGTGGTTTGGGCCAGATTGTTGATTCGAAACCAGCGAATGCAGATGCCGAAGGAATGTTGGTAACCGAAGAAACGGTATCTATCAAAATACCCGCTGGCGTTGTGGATGGCATGCAACTGAAAGTTTCAGGAAAAGGAAACGACGCTCCGGGCAATGGAATTCCTGGGGATCTTCTAGTGGCAATTGAAGAAAAACCACACGAAACGCTTCAGCGTGAAGGGGACAACCTACATTATGATTTGTATATCAGCTTTTCCGAAGCCGCATTGGGAACTTCAAAGGAAATAGAAACCGTTACCGGAAAAGTTCGTATCAAAATAGAATCGGGAACACAGAGCGGAAAAATATTAAGACTTCGCAATAAGGGAATCCCAAGTATCAACGGGTATGGAACAGGCGATTTGCTGGTTCACATAAATGTCTGGACCCCAAAATCACTTTCAAAAGAACAAAAGGATTTTTTTGAGAAAATGAGTGATGATACCCATTTTCAGCCAAATCCAGAAAAGGAAGACAAATCGTTTTTTGAGAAAGTGAAAGATATGTTCTCTTAAACAAACGTTAAATTAATTTTTTTATATATATTTGAAATGTCGCTTCGTCTTCGAGGCGATAATTTTTCTTTTTCATAGCAATTTTTTTTCCCATCCAAGAATTCATTTTTTGGGTGGGTTTTGTTTTATAGGGACTTTTCTTTTCTCTCTTTTCTTTATTCTTTTGTCTTTTTTCACAATTACGATCACTTAAAATACTCTTAATAATTATAGCGCTTCGTAGTCAAATCAATATATTTACATTCTTCAAATAAAATTTATGGAAAAACTTTTAGTGGTCAACAATGTTTCCAAAGTCTATGGTGATTATAAAGCGCTTAACAACGTTTCCATAGAAGTAGAAAAAGGAAGCATCTTTGGACTATTGGGGCCAAATGGCGCCGGAAAAACAACCTTAATCAGAATCATAAACCAAATAACGATGCCAGACACTGGCTCAGTCATTTTGGATGGCGAACCGCTCCAGCCGCATCATATAAAATACATTGGCTATTTGCCCGAAGAACGCGGCCTATACAAAACAATGAAAGTAGGGGAGCAGGCATTATACTTGGCACAACTAAAAGGTCTTTCAAAGCAAGAAGCCAAAGAGCGGCTTAAATATTGGTTTGATCGTTTGGAAATTGGCGATTGGTGGGACAAAAAGATTCAGGAACTTTCCAAAGGGATGGCGCAGAAAATCCAGTTTGTGGTTACAGTGCTCCACAAGCCAAAACTCTTAATTTTTGATGAGCCTTTCAGCGGTTTCGACCCTATAAATGCCAATCTCATAAAAGATGAAATATTAAAACTTCGCGATGAGGGCGCAACCGTTATTTTTTCGACACACCGTATGGAATCTGTGGAAGAAATGTGTGACCACATTGCTTTAATTCACAAATCCAATAAAATACTGGACGGTAAATTGTTAGATATTAAACGTCAATACCGAAGCAATATGTTTGAAATTGGTTTGATAACGCCAAACCACGCCGCCACTTCAGCTTTGTTGAAGGATAGATTTCAAATTTTTCCGGCGACCTTTAAGAGCATTAATGACGAGCTGCAATACAAAGTGAAAGTGCCAGATTCGGTTTCAACAAACGATTTTGTAAACTACCTTATCTCGCTGGGACAGTTGACCCATTTTGTGGAAGTAATCCCAACGGTCAGCGATATTTTTATTGAAACCATCCAAAAAAATTAAATCACGATGAACCACCTTCCTCTTATTATAAAAAGGGAATACCTTACCAAAGTCCGCAACAAGTCGTTCATAGTCATGACGTTTCTGAGTCCTTTTATTTTTGTGGGGATTTTTGCCTTGGTAGCCTATTTGTCTAGTTTAAACAACGACACAGTCCGCATTATTTCAGTAATGGACGAAAGCGGATTGTTTGCGGATGAATTCAACAGTTCGCCACATATGCAGTATAAAATGTTGCATAACGTTTCCTTGGAAGAAGCAAAAAAAGAAGCAGAAACCAATGAAATATATGGTTTACTATACATTCCGAAAACTGGGAACCTAGAAGATCTTTCAAGGAAAATCACTTTCTATTCCGAAGATTCGCCATCGCTAACAATGATGAGCGACATCAATAATATGTTGGAAGCCAAGGTAAATACACTAAAGCTGAAAGAAGCCGGAATTGATTCTGAAACCATTAAAAATCTTCACATAGACATCAGCGCAAATCAAGAGACCTTTAAAGGGAAAGAAACTTCAAAACTCGGTTCAGGCTTAAAACTGGCTTTTGGGGGTGCCGCAGGTTATCTGCTCTTTATGTTTATCATTATTTATGGCAATATGATTATGCGCAGTGTAATTGAAGAAAAAACCAGCAGGGTCATTGAAGTTATCATTTCATCTGTAAAACCGCGTGTTTTGCTTTTGGGAAAAATATTCGGTACCACTTTGGCCGGAATTACACAATTTTTGATTTGGGTAATTTTAATCTTGGTTTTGATGACCGTAGTAACCTCAATTTTTGGAATTGACCCTGCCGCAGCCTCACCTTCACAACAGATTTTGGAAAACAGTGTTGATGGCGGAACACAGCGAATTTTACACGATGTAATGTTGGAGATCAACAATTTGCCAATCGCAAATTTAATTGTGATGTTTATCCTTTTCTTTGTAGGCGGGTATTTGCTGTACGCTTCATTGTACGCTTCCGTTGGTGCTGCGGTTGATAGCGAAACCGACACCCAACAGTTTATGATGCCAATTTTAATGCCGCTTATTTTAGCAGTATATGTTGGGTTTTTCACTGTAATGGACAATCCGCACGGCACTGTTTCGCAAGTGTTTTCATACATTCCATTTACCTCGCCGGTAGTGATGCTGATGCGCATCCCGTTTGGCGTTCCCATTTGGCAACAGATTCTTTCCGTAGTGATTCTCTTCGGTAGTTTTGTGGGAATGGTTTGGTTTGCGGCCAAGATTTATCGCGTGGGGATTTTAATGTACGGCAAGAAACCTACCTACAAAGAGATTTTTAAATGGCTTAAATATTAAGAAATAATATTGCCGAAAATTTGCCTTATTTTAGGCAGGAATAAAATTAAAAATATTAAATGTACAGAATACTTATTATAGAAGACGAAGCAGCAATCAGAAGGGTTTTGGTGAAAATTCTTTCCGAAGAAAACCAAGGGTACGAAGTTTTTGAAGCCGAAGATGGCCTTGCCGGAATGGAGAAAATCAAAAAAGAAGACTTTGATTTGGTGCTTTGCGATATTAAAATGCCCAAAATGGACGGGGTTGAGGTTTTGGAAGCAGTAAAAAAAATAAAACCAGAAATACCGATAGTCATGATTTCTGGCCACGGCGATTTGGAAACAGCTGTAAATACTATGAAAATGGGCGCTTTCGACTATATTTCGAAACCTCCGGATTTAAACCGTTTGCTGAATACCGTTCGCATTGCTTTAGACAGAAAGGAATTGGTTGTTGAAAACACTCGCCTCAAAAAGAAGGTTTCCAAAAACTACGAAATGGTCGGTGAGTCGCAAGAAATCGGGCTGATAAAGGAAATGATCGAAAAAGTGGCGCCCACTGAGGCCCGCGTCCTAATTACGGGTCCCAACGGAACCGGAAAGGAATTAGTGGCACATTGGCTCCATCAAAAAAGCGAGCGCAGCAACGGGCCGATGATAGAGGTGAACTGTGCCGCAATACCCAGTGAACTGATAGAAAGTGAACTTTTCGGCCACGTAAAAGGCGCGTTTACATCTGCAATCAAAGACCGTGCAGGCAAGTTTGAAGCTGCCAATGGAGGTACCATTTTTTTGGATGAAGTGGGTGATATGAGTCTTTCCGCACAAGCGAAAGTACTTCGGGCATTACAGGAAAACAAGGTGCAAAGAGTGGGGAGCGATAGAGATATAAAAGTTGATGTACGCGTTATCACGGCCACAAATAAAGATCTAAAGAAAGAAATAGAAGAAGGCCGTTTCCGCGAGGATTTGTACCATCGGCTGGCGGTTATTCTTATAAAAGTACCCCCATTGAACGACAGGCGCGACGACATTCCATTGCTTGTAGAATATTTCTCCGAAAAAATTTCCAGCGAACACGGTACGGCAAAGAAGAAATTTTCCGCAAAAGCTATTAAACTTTTGCAGGAATACGAATGGACGGGAAATATTCGCGAATTGCGAAATGTAGTGGAACGCTTGATTATTCTTGGCGGAAAAGAAATAAGTGAGGAAGACGTGAAATTGTTTGCCAGTAAATAAGTCTACAAGTTGAGAGATTTACATGTTTAGGAGTTTATATTATATTTTTTAGTTTCACAGAATCAATAGCAAGATGAAAGATGTAAAAATTGAAGATTTTAAAGTAATTGGCCGCATAAAACTGGATGGCACACGAAACGATTGGGACTTGCATGCGTCAGAAGACGAACTGGAGGACCACTTGGAAGACACCCGAAAAAAACTGGGCAAACTTCAGGACACTTTATACGCTCACGGAAAATATGGTGTGTTGGTTTGTCTTCAAGGAATGGACACGGCTGGAAAAGATAGCCTGATTCGCGAGGTTTTTAAGGATTTTAACGCTCGTGGCGTGGTGGTGCACAGTTTCAAAACACCTACTGCGCTTGAGAAAAGACACGATTACCTTTGGCGTCATTACATCGCACTGCCCGAACGCGGAAAGTTTGGAGTTTTCAATAGAACACATTACGAAAATGTTTTGGTAACAAGAGTGCACCCAGAATATATTCTTGGCGAAAACTTGCCGGATGTAAATAGTTTGGAAGATATAAATGATGAATTTTGGGACAAACGTTTTCAGCAGATCAATGATTTTGAAAAGACAATTCAACAGAATGGGACCATTATTTTCAAATTCTTTTTGAATCTTTCCAAAGACGAACAAAAGGAGCGCCAACTCCGCAGATTGGACAAACCTGAAAAAAACTGGAAGTTTTCTCCAGGCGATTTGGATGAAAGAGCTTTGTGGGAAGATTACAGAAAATATTACGAAGATGCCATAAACCGCACTTCAAAACCGCATGCCCCTTGGTATATTATTCCTTCAGATGATAAAGAAACCGCTCGGGTGATTGTTGCGGAAATTATGCTGCAAGAACTCAAAAAATATAAAGACATCAAAGAACCGGAACTGGATGACGACATTAAAGCCAAGATTTCGGAATATCGTGAGCGACTTAAAAATGACTAATTTGGCACCCTTCCAGTTCAAATGGAAACTAATTTCAATAAAATATTATCGATGAAAATCTATTTACTACCTACACTACTTTTTACTTTACTTTTTTCTTCAACAAGCATTTCGCAGCATGCCGTTCAGGATTCCGTTATGCTAAAAAAGCTGTACACAACTGCGTTGACTGATGGAAAAGCTTATGATTGGCTGGATTATCTTTCCAACGAAATAGGCGGAAGGCTTTCAGGCTCTTTTGAAGCCGAAACCGCCGTAAAATACACTGAAGCAGAACTGAATGAGCTTGGCTTGGACAAAGTTTGGTTACAGCCCGTAATGGTTCCGAAATGGACACGTGGCTTTAAGGAATATGCCTATATTGAATCTCTCACAGGAGATAAGACCGTAACAGATATTTGTGCGTTGGGTGGTTCGGTCGCTACGCCAAGTCTTGGCATAAAAGCAGAAGTGGTGGAGGTGAAAGGCTTAGACGAGTTGGCTGCCTTGGGAAAAGAAAAGCTTGCCGGAAAAATCGTTTTCTACAACAGACCGATGCAGGCTGATTTAATACAGACCTTTGAAGCTTATGGTGGATGCGTGGACCAAAGATATGCTGGTGCTGCAGAAGCCGCAAAATATGGAGCGCTTGGCGTTATTGTTCGTTCAATGAGTTTGCGTATGGACGACTTTCCGCATACGGGGGCAATGAGTTATGGTGACACACCAGTTAGCCAACGAATTCCTGCTGCGGCTATTAGCACCAATGGAGCCGAGTATTTAAGCAGCTTGCTGAAATTACAGCCCAATCTTTTATTTTACTTCAAACAGAACTGCAAGACTTTTGACGATGTGCAATCCTATAATGTGATTGGCGAAATTACGGGCAGTACAAAACCCAATGAATATATGGTTGTGGGCGGTCACTTGGACAGTTGGGATCTTGCCGATGGCGCCCATGATGACGGTGCTGGCTGTGTGCAAAGTATGGAGGTGCTGCGCCTTTTCAAAAAGGTAGGTTACAAACCGAAGCACACCATTAGAGTTGTGTTGTTTATGAATGAAGAAAACGGCCTTCGCGGCGGAAATAAATATGCCGAAGAAGCAAAACGTAAAGGCGAGACCCACCGTTTTGCTCTGGAAAGCGACGCGGGCGGATTCACGCCTCGTGGGTTTTCATTTGATGGGAAGGAAGCAAATTTCATAAAAGCACAAACTTGGGAGCCGTTGTTTAAACCCTATTTAATCCACTATTTCGAAAAAGGACATGGTGGTTCGGATATTGGCCCGTTAAAGGGCAATATAGATGTGCTTGCGGGTTTGCGCCCCGACAGTCAGCGGTATTTTGACTATCACCACGCCGCCAACGATACCTTTGATGCGGTAAACAAACGCGAGCTGGAACTTGGCGCCGCTACTATGGCGAGCCTTGTCTATCTTTTTGATATGTACGGAACTAATTAGAGTATGCAGTTTTAAAGCTGTAATTACCACCAAACCACAAAAAAGCGCTCCATTTTATGGGGCGTTTTTTTATAGATTAAAGGGGACTTGTTTATTTTTAATTGTTCGTCAATCAATTGTTTGATTTCTGAAAAGCTATGCCAATTGGTCAGTGTGTTTGCTGGCAGAAGCCAATTTTTTTTGCTTGGAATTGCGTAAAGAGCGGTTTCGTCATCCTCAAAATCAGTTGGTTTTATGTAATGGCCTACAATGCAATCCTGAAAAGGTTGTGTGAATGTTTCTGCAGCCATTTTCTTCGGAAGAAATAAAAACGCTTTTAAACACAACTCCTGTGAAGAAGGTTTTGCGATTCCGAGTTCTGCTAATTTTTGAATGGTTTCGGCAGTGTGGAGCAGTGGAAACTGTTTCAACTTTACTTTTTCCAACTTGTCAAACAGACTGTCCTTTCGGTTTGGGCCGATCCATTTTTCTTCTTCTGAAGCACCAGCGTTTTCATCATATAAATAAAACTTACAGGCCAATTCTATGTGAACAATCTTGTTGGTTTTAAGGTTGCGAACTATATAATCCAGTTCGCCCAAAGTTTCCTTGTCGCTGTGGATTTGGAGATTTGCAGCCAGCAATCCGAAGGCTTTTGATTCTTTTAAATACGCTTCAAAACAGGCTTCGGCCTGCATTCCGAGGACTGAATTTATTGGAAAGTTGAAGCCGTTTCCATTTAACTTTTCATCTGAAAATTTAAAGTTTCCAAAAGGATAGTTCTCCGAATTTATTTTTAAATCGGGGGCGTTTATGAAATGCTCTAGTACGCTGGTTGTTTTGATGGCTATCGTTTTAGTACGCTTTCATATTTCGCAATCCATTCGTTAACGGAAACCTTTGTTGTGAGTGTTCCCAGCAATTCAAAGGGTATGTTTTTGGCGTTTTTGAAGCGGATACAACTTTTGCCCATATCCAGTTTTCCCTTGGCGTGTTTGGGATATTCCTCCGTAAACCATTTCAGCAAACTTGGATCGCTGTATATGCCCATATGATAAAAAGCAATGTGGTTTTTTTGGGAGGCAATGCTCATAAACGGCAGGGCATCTGTAGGTTTGCAATGGTAACCGCCCGGATAGATGCTGTGTGGCACCACGTAGCTTATCATTCCATACTGCATCGTTTCCTCAAAACCTTTGGGGAGGTTTTTCTTTACCGTTTCGCGTAATTCTCGCATCGCTTCCTTTCGTTCTTCGGGGAGTTCGGCTATGTATTGGTCCGGGGTAGTGGCTTTGGATTGCATTTTTTGGAAAGTTTAAAGTTTAAAGCTCAAAGTTATAAGTTTTTTATTGAAGTATGTTTCACCTTAGTTTCACCTTAGTTTCACCTTAAGTTGACCTTAAGTTGACCTTAAGTTGACCTTAAGTAACCCCTAGGCAAACACGGGCGAACATTTCTTGAAAATTAAATGGGAAGTTGGTATTATTTATATCAGGCTTTTGTTACCCAAAATATAATTGTACTTTTCTAAGAAATATGAAAATATGAAAAAATATATAACATTTTCCGTAGTTGCCCTTTTCCTGTTGTTTGCCGCAGAAGGGTATTCCCAAGCCGTGCCTGCCGGCAGGCAGGAAATAACCAAATACAATTTTCTTGAAGTTATTGTTGTCCAAAAAGCGAATAACCGCGGGAAGGTGAAGCGCATAAAAGTAGAAGAGCAGACCGCTTTGAAAGGAGAAAACATTTCAATTGATGAAATTGAGGAAATCGAGGAAACTTCCACCTTGCTCAATTATATGAACGCCCACAACTGGGAGTTTTTGGACCGCCAATCTGTGGTTTCTGACGATAACGATCCGGTTTGGATGAGTTATATTTTCAGGAAACGGAAGTAGTGTTTAGCGAACGGTGTTTACTGAAATGTCCAAGCAATAAAACGGCTTTGTTTGTTGCCTTGTTCCATTTCTACTATTCTTACTTCGGAAGGCTTGGTTTTGTTGATGGCCCTTTTACTGTTTTTTAGGTTTTCCTTTTGTGAAATGATGGCCGTAAACCAATGCACTTGGTCTTTGAATTGAAGACTTTCTTCAGCCATTTTTTGCACGAATGCGGCTTCGCCACCTTTGTACCATAACTCGTTGCTCAGACCTCCGAAATTCTGGGTTTTTTCTTCACTTAATTCAAGGTTTTTAAACTTGCGGCGGTTGCTTTGTTCGGCATCGGTTCGGTTTTTAAAGAAAGGGGGGTTGCAGACCACCACATCAAAAAAGTCTGTGGGATGGATGATGTGTTCCAAAATATGGCTTTTGAACTGTTGGTGCCGCAATTCAATTTCTTTTAAATCAGGATTTTTAGCAATTATTTCCTGGGCATTGTTCAGCGAATCTTGATTTACTTCGCTGGCGGTGCATTTCCAATTGAAATGGCAGGTTGCCAAGATAGGGTAAATGAGGTTGGCGCCCGTGCCGATATCGAGCAAATGAATTTCTTTTTTCGGAAGAAGCTCTGCTACGTGCAACAAATAATCTAACCTGCCGGGAATGGGCGGGCAGAGATTGTCTTCGGGAATATGCCAATGCGCGATGCCGTAATGCGCTTTTAGCAAGGCAGTGTTCAGCGCTTTAACGGCTTCGTGGTTGGCGAACTTTACGGTTTTGCTGCCGTGTTCATTTTCAAAAACAAAGGGTTCTAAAGCTGGGCGGGCGGCTATAAGTTTTTCGAAATTGTAGTCTTTATTGAAAGGGTTTTTGGGATGCACGGGTTGTTTTTAGGAAAGTAAAGATACTACAACCAGCACTGATCACTCCTTTCTAAAACTATTGTGTTGCATTTTCGTGAACCGCCGCTTGTGTTTTGGACTCTTCACTTGAAATTATAGCATTTTTAACAGCTCTAAAGGTAATGTCCTTTGCTTCGGCATACGATATCTTATAAATGCGTTCCACCTTGCTAAATTCTTCTGGAAATTGCTCCAAAAGCGAATTGTAATAGCCGTCCAATTGTTCTTGGGTTGGCAATTCGAACTTTAATCGCAACTGAAATCTTCGCAACAGTGCAGTATCAATAACGCTGGAATGGTTGGTGGCGGCAATCAATAAAGTGTCGTTGGGAAGTTCGTCTATCAACTGGATAACCGTATTTACAAGGCGTTTCATTTCAGCGGAATCCTTGTCGTCGTGGTCGCGAAGTTTCCCGATGGAATCAAATTCATCTAAAAGCAAGACTGCTTTTTCACGGATTGCTTTTTTAAAGACATCGGTAATATTCTTGGCGGTTTCGCCCAGACGGGAGGAGACGATATTGCCCAGGTTTAGGATGATTATTTTTTTGTCTAAAGCTTGCGCAATAGCTTTGGCAGTGGTTGTTTTTCCACATCCGGTGTGGCCAAAAAGGAATATTTTATTGTCAACAGGAAGCTTGTAATGGTTTAAGATGTCGATGTGCTTAAACTCCTTCAACAATTGATTTAATGTGTTTTTATTGGCTTTGCTTAAATGAATTTCGTCTAAGCCAATAGTCGTTTCGTTTGAGTTGAGGATAAAATCTGAGATCGCCATTTGCATCTTTGTTTAAGATTGCAAAAATAGGGAAGCTTTTTGGATGATTGATGGGTTTTTGTGGGAAGAAGTGCTTGGTGGTTTTTGGTAAAGATTTAAGCTGGGCTGACTGGCACATTAAATAAAACCTTGCCCAGGTAAAGAGCTGGGTAAAAAGTAGGCGTTTAAGATTTAGCTATTTAAGATTTAATCAACCTTTAGGGAGTCTGCTGTATTATTTTTTTCACTCCCATATTTTGAAACAGATCTGTGCAATTGGTATTTATTTTTATTGGTAACCACGGTATCGGTTTTTATAAAATCGAGGATGAGCATTAAGGTTTCTTGTACTTCGGGATGTTTGTGGACCATAGCCTCTTGGTATTGCACGGCAGGTTCGCTCAGCAAGCGCGCCAATGGAGGCTCTACTACGCCCCACTTTTCAAATTTATAGGGTTTATAATCCCTAAGTGCCTTATCAATGGCTTCGTTGTTTTTTTGGATGCTGTCCATAAGTGCCAATGGGTTGTTCACATCGGCTTTTAGAATTTCATGCACTTTTTCATAGGTCATTTTATGGGGCATCATTACTGGAACGATTGCAAATCCTCGATTTTTTATTTTTTCATAAATATATCCCGGAAGCTTGTCAATGGAAACAACGGTTCCAATTATGGAAGCAAATTCCCCAGACTCCTTGACAGCTTTTGGGGAGAATTTCCATTGAAACAGTTTTTGCCTGATATAAAAATCTCCCGAATTGATAATATTGATAAAAATAGGTTGCACTTTTTGGTTGAATTCCGCTTCGCGTTGAACGGCATCATAAACCTCCAGGGCACTAAGCATGCCGCTGTTTTCAAAATAGCCGCCATCTAAATAATTTCCTTTTTGACGGATTTTTGCCGTGGGACTGAACAATGGAAAACGATTGGTAGTTGATACCGCGCCATAATAAGTGAGCGCTACTGAATTGGGGCCATCTTTAAATACAGAAAGATTATCGGCGCCCGCAAAAGTGCTGTCAGGAAACTGAACCGTTGAAACCACGCCCTGCCTTCCGGCCACCGAGGTGGAATTCATAATAAGTGCGGGGAATTTACGCCCCTGTTTTTCATAAAGATTGCGCCATACATCCAAATAGCTTGCGTTGTGGAACTCGTTCAAAGGCATTCCAGTGTTTATGGCGTGCAGTTTCATGCTTTTATAGGAACGGTCTTTACCGTGGAAATTGAAGAACGGGAGGTATTCGCGAATCAAATCCCGTCCCAATAGGTAAGTGAGTTCATTGGATAACACATTGGAAGTGCCAATTTTAAATATCTCTGCATTTAAATTTTTCTCAGGATCGTGATAATTGCGAAGGGAAGCATAATTGCCTATGCCCACCGCACCTCCGGAAACACCCGACAGCACGATGCTACGGTCAAAAAACTCACCTTTGCTTAACGAATCCAATTGGTTGAACAACAATAAATTCCATAGATTGGCCTTCAATCCACCGCCATAGGAGCCCACAAAAAAGTAATTGTCTTTTTTAAAGGAACTAGCGGTTTCACTTCTCATAAATTCCTCAAAACCTAAAGGTTCAAGGGTTTTAACTTCAGAAAGTTCGTGTAGGTCATTTTCAAAAGAAGTCATATAGATAGCTCCGGAAAACAGAAAAATGATCAACAATGGCACCCAATATTTATAAAAATTCCTTGGGATGTTTTTTTTCTTTCCTTCCTTTGGTTCCTCCAATCTGTGATAATATAATAAATGCTTGAATAAAATTATGAGGACTGAATAAATAACAATAATATAAAGACAAATTATGACCAAGGGGCTGAAAAAACTGGCAACGACAAAAAACATATTGGCAAGCAAGAGGCATACTAAGGAAAATATTCCACTGTAGCGCATAAAATTCAAATAGAAAACATTATCGCTCAGTTTTCCGAAATATTCTAAATTCTTAGGAAGTTTTTGGTTTTCAACATCGCCGTATTCCTTAAAGAGAGCCAAGGTTTTCTCGTTGTACATTTCTTTTTTGTCATCGTAAAGTTCTTTTGTGAAAAACACATATTTAAAATATGTACGGCTTATTTTGAAATATACATAGAGGTACATTTGGCAACCCAAGGTGATAAGAAATGCAATGAAGGGGATGCGGTCCCATTTAAAGATGGCCGCAAGTATAGCAGTTATCACTACCATGATTACACAGGCCAGGTAATAGCGAGGAAACCTGCGCACATATTTAATAATAAATTCAACAGTTTTCTTTTTGGTTGCTTCATCGCCATCTTTCAAATCTTTTTTCCACTGGTTATAGCGCTTTCCCCAAAGACTATAAACGATTAAGGTAATGAGGAGCAAGAAAGCCGAAATATAGGATGGATTAAAGTACACTCCAAAGTACCGGGGAACCATCATTAGGAATATCTGGAACATCGCAATGTAAATGAGAACCCCCAAGCTGCGCCGCAGATTTTTCACGGCTTCATTATCAAAAGTGACACTCGAACCCGGTTTTGCTTTGCTGGTATCAAAATATATAATATTAAGACCCAACCAACTTCTTTTATTTTTCGGCATTTCAAGGCTCACACAATCTCTATTTCCGTAGAGCCAAATATCATTGTACACTGGAAAGTGTGAAAGAACCAGTGCCAAAAAACTGAGCAAAAAGAATAGTATAGCAATATTCAATGGCCGGTAAAAAAGATCAACTATGAGCGTGCCGCCCTGTTCCATAAACGTTACCATCACATAAATAATAACGATAAAAAGGATGCTCAATAAAGCAGTCTGAAAAAACCGGATCAAAGTTTTGATGTGTGGTAAAAAAACAGTTTTGAGAAACCAAT
>JAPKFY010000150.1 GCA_026646335.1 Aequorivita sp.
GGACGCCGGCCACCGCGCGGCGGGCCTGGTAGGGGTCGCCGGCGCCGTCGTCAAGAGGTGTTTATTCTGTTGATATAGATGGTGATGGATTTTCTGATGTGCTATCTGCTGTTTCGGGTGAAAACAAACTGGTCTGGTATCAAAACATGGATGGATTGGGAAATTTCGGCTCACAAAATATCATTACGTCAAATTTAGAATATTCCACCACAGTATTTTCCGAGGATATTGATGGGGATGGCGATATGGATGTAATTTCAGCTTCTATTTTAGATGATAAAATAGCGTGGTACAAAAACTTAACGATTCTGGGCATTAAAGAAAATTATACTGAAAGTTTTTCCGTTTATCCCAATCTTGTAAAAAATGTTTTGAACATTGTTCCAAAAAGTGACCTTAAAATAGAAAGTATAAATTTATTTGATGCGCTGTGAAGACAGGTGTTTCAGGAAAATTGTGAAAAGGCCACCGTGGATTTTACCGATATTTCAAACGGTATTTATTTTTTAAAGTTGCAAACACAAAGTAACACCTTTACAATTAAGATTATCAAAGAGTAGTTTTAACATCCACCTTTCAAAACTTTATCTTTTCCCTAACAAAACAAATCCGTATTTTTAGTGAATGACAAAAAGACTACTTCTCTTACTATTTATCGCTGCTGCTCCCGCACTTTTTGCACAGGACATTGACCGCGCCAAAGTTTCCGGAAAAATTCACGTGCCACAAGGTGAGGATGCTGAAGGCATTTCCGTTTACAACATTTCATCCCAAAAAGGAACCATCACAAACGCCGATGGCAGTTTTGAAATTGAAATAGCCGAAAACGACCGTGTACAAATAACCGCCCTTCAATATCAATCGTTTACTGTTATTGTTGACAGAGGTATTGTAAACAGAAAATTGATGAATATTTTCCTGAACCCTGCCGTTAACCAATTGGAGGAAGTTGTGGTGCGACCTTACGACCTTTCGGGGAACATAAATGTTGATGTTAAAAAAATTCCAACCTATAACGTTACAAAAGATTGGGACCTGAGTTATGAAAACCTGGAATACGGTTATACTTTTGTGCCTGACGATAAAACTGCTATTTCTGGCAATGCTGCTGAAGAGGCGCTTCACAGCACTTCACTGAAGGATGGAGCGAATGTTTTGGCCATTTTGGGAGGCGTGGCCCAGTTGCTATTTCCTAATGGAAAGAAGATTTCAATAGTTGAACAGCAGGAAAGCCAAAGCTTGTTAAGCAACAATATTCAACAGCGGTTTAGCAAAGATTTTATTGCTGCAAATTTTGATATTCCTGAGGATAAAGCGGTAGATTTCCTCTTTTTTGCCCAAGAAAACGGTCTGGATCAAGATTTGTTAAAGCCTGAAAACGAGATGCAGTTGATGGAATTTCTTTTCAAAAAAAGCAAGGAATATAAAGAGCGCGGTGAGTAAAAGAAATATTTATAGTTTACTTGTATGCCTATTTGCAATGCTTCAACTTGCTGCACAGGAAAAATCGTTACAGGGAAAAATAACAAACGATGCCGATATTGAAGGTATTCACGTGCTGAATATTGCTTCGCGCTACAACACCATTACCAATGAAAATGGCCACTTCTCCATAAAAGTCAAGCCGTTGGACACCCTGCTTTTTTCCTCCATAAAATATATGCCCGAAAAAGTGGTGGTTACCGAAGCCATTTTTGAAAAAGGAGTCATCACTGTTAAACTCTCGGAATTGGTAAATGAGCTGGATGAGGTTTTCATACAGCCAAATCTTTCCGGCAACATCGCGGCAGACCTTAATAAGATAAAAACCGAAAAACCCATCAATTTTGATGATGTTGGCATTCCTGGGTTTAAAGGGGAACCAAAGGAAAAAATTGTGCCTATGTACTTTGCCATTACGCCTTTGAGTGTTAATTTGGAAGCATTGTACAAACATATTTCGGGTTATTATAAAGAATTAAAAACCAGGAGAAAGTGGGAATATGAAAACAATGCCGTGGCAAAAATGCTGAATTATTATACGGTTCCATTTTTCATCTCAACCTACGATATTCCCGAAAACAGGGTGTATGATTTCCTGCTTTTCTGTGCCGAAACCACTTCCATTGAAAGCGATTTCAAAAAAGAACACTACGGGAGCGTATTGCTTATTTTAGATGAAAAGGCGAAGATTTATGCCGAACGTATTTCTGAAGAAAATAAAGAATAGCTATTTGTAACATCCTATAACCGAAAACGTCTAATGTTTCATTAGCATCCTCTTTTTAATATGAAGTATTTTAGAATTCTCCTTTTATTATTAGTGTTCACAATGGTCTCGGCTGCTCCTGTACATAAATTTTATGTGAGCATCACAAAAATTGAATACGTAAAGGAGAAAAGCTCCCTTCAAATAATCACCAAGATTTTTACTGATGATATTGAAGATGCGCTACAACAGCGATACAACTCTTCAATTTCACTCGACACAAAAAAGAAGACTGCGGAAGCTGATGAAAATTTGAAAAACTACATCCTTCAAAAAATAAATATTAAAGTGAACGGAAAACTCGTAAAGCTGGATTACATTGGCAAAGAATATGATGCCGATATGCTCGTGGCCTATATTGAAGTGAAAGACGTGAAGGAACTAAAAACCATCGAAATTGAAAACAAGGTATTGATGGAAATGTTCCCCGAGCAACAAAATATTATTCACCTAAAAACTCCAAAAAGCCGCCGAAGCTTGATTCTTGACAGAGACGAACCAAAGGGCAAATTGGATTTTAATTGATAACTTGCCAAGCTAAATTTTATTTTTTTAAACTTCTGAATTATTATGCGATTACTCAACTCTCTATTCCTAACCGCACTATTCCTAGTATCTGCAGCAGTTTCAGCGCAGGATGAAACCGAAACTGCAAAACGGGAACCCGGTCATCTAAACACCAATCGTTTTAAGCAACTTTACGAAGAGTTTTCAACGCCCAATATGTTCCGTACAGCAAGTGGCGCACCCGGTCCAAGCTATTACCAACAGCAAGCTGACTATAAAATGGACATTGAGTTGGATGATAAAAACAAAAAAATTACAGGAAACGAAACAATTACCTACAGCAATAACTCGCCCGATCCACTGGAATATCTTTGGGTGCAATTGGACCAAAACAAAAGAGCGAAGGATTCAAAATCGCCCTTGATTGAATCTTCTGATGCCGCACCTGCCGATATGGCGGGAAGCTTTGTTCAAAATTATATGGACGGAGGTTTTGACGGCGGTTTCAATATTTTGGAAGTGAAAGATGCCAAAGGTTCCGCTCTGAAATACACCATCAACCAAACCATGATGCGTGTGGATATGCCGAAAATTTTAATGCCGGGCGAAAAATTTGTTTTCTCCATAAAATGGTGGTACAACATCAATGATCACGTGGTGGATCGTGCCCGCAGCGGTTACGAAACCTTTGAGGATGGTAACCGTGGTTACGTCATTGCACAGTTCTATCCGCGGATGGCGGTTTATAACGATGTGGAAGGTTGGCAAAACAGCCAGTTTTGGGGAAGAGACGAGTTTGCGCTTCCTTTCGGAAATTTTGAAGTGAATATCACCGTTCCCGCAGATCATATAATGGATGCCACAGGTGAACTTCAAAACCGAAAAGAAATTTTTACCAAGGATATGATGAGCCGTTACGAAGCGGCACAAAAATCTTTTGACAAACCAGTAATAATTGTAACCCAAGCCGAAGCCGAAGCCGCTTCAAAAAACTTTTCAGCCGCAAAGAGAACCTGGAGATTTAAAGCAGAAAATGTGCGTGATTATGCCTTCGCAACTTCACGGAAATATATATGGGATATGATGGCCGTAAAAATGGGCAGTGGTTCTGTTATGGCAGTTTCGTTATATCCGCCGGAATCTAACCCACTTTGGGAAGATTGGTCCACACGAGCTGTTGCCAGTACTTTAAAAACCTTTTCCCGAATGACGTTTGATTATCCGTACCCCAAAGCAATTTCCGTAAGTGCAAAAAACCAAGGCATGGAATACCCGATGATTTGTTGGAACCATGGCCGTCCCGACAAGGACGGAAGTATTAGTGACCGCACCAAATTTGGAATGATTAGCGTGATAATCCACGAAGTGGGCCACAACTATTTCCCGATGATAGTAAACAGCGATGAACGCCAATGGACGTGGATGGACGAAGGTTTGAACTCGTTCCTGCAGTATGTAACCGAGCAGGATTTTAGTGAAGAATACCCCAATGCCATTGCACCGAACAAAAAATATCCTTCCCGCCGGGGTCCCGCAAAAAACATTGTGGATTATATGGCTGGTGACCAAAGCAAATTGGAACCTATTATGAGCAAAGGATTGAATGTTTTTGATTTTGGGGCAAATGCCTATGCAAAACCTGCAACTGCTTTGAACATTCTTCGCGAGACCATAATGGGTCGCGAACTATTTGACTTCGCTTTTAAAACGTATGCAAACCGATGGATGTTTAAGCACCCAACACCAGAGGATTTTTTCAGAACCATGGAAGATGCTTCCGCGGTAGATTTGGATTGGTATTGGAGGGAATGGTTTTACACCACGGACTATGTGGATATTGGGGTGAAGGATGTTAAGAAATTCTACGTCACCTCAAAAATGAACAAGGAAGTAAAAGAAATGATGGCTGCCCGTGGCATTTCAGAAATCGATTTGCCACCGTTGGTTTATATGGTTGAGGAAGATAGCAAAGATTTTGATGAAAGCATGCGCAGCGCAAAATTGGAAGATGTTACTACGCTCAATGATTACATAATGGAAAATGTGCCAGCTGAAGAGCGTGCAAAATTAAAACGTCCAAAATATTTTTACAAAGTAACCTTTGAAAAACCGGGAGGTATCCCAATGCCAATTATTGTGCAATATACATACAGCGACGGAAGCAGCGAAAAGATTACTTATCCAGCCGAAATATGGCGAAAGAACGATGAAACCGTAGGAAAGGTTGTTGCGTCTGAAAAGGAAATTACCAAAATTGAAGTAGATCCCGATGAAGAAACCGCAGATATTGATACTTCAAACAACAGTTGGCCAAAGCGCAAAAAATTGGGGGCTTTTGACCAGTTTAAAAATAAAACGAATCC
>JAPKFY010000151.1 GCA_026646335.1 Aequorivita sp.
GGAAAAATTCACGAACGCAGCCAGGGCGAACAGAGCAAAAGCCTGGAGCAAGAGCAGCCATTGGTCGAAACGCGATTCCGGGGCAGGCACAGCCATTCAGGTGGTTCCTTGCAGTGCATGATTTGGGAGAAAGAATAGAGTTATTTGATGATTTTGAATCTTATACCTCGGGTTCCTCCATATGTTCGCAATCTACTCATTGGAGAGCTTGGTCTGGTGTCGATGAAGACTGCGCGAGTGTTGTAAATCTAGAAGCACATTCTGGCTTACAGAGCCTATATATATCAGGAAATGGATTTGACGAAATATTGTTATTGGTTCTATCTGCCCCAACAACTGGTGTTTACACACTTGAATTTTACACTTTGATTCCGGGGGGAAAATCCGGATATTTTAATATGCAGGCCGCCTCTACTCCAGATGGAATGCCATGGAACCAAGCTTTAATGGGTGGTCATGTTTTCTTTAACTGTGATGGTGCCTCTGGAGGTCTTGGTATGGTTTCAGGAGTGAATGACTGTTCAGCTTTTGATCAAACTTTCACCTATCCGGAAGATCAATGGTTTAAAGTTGCCTGCGTTTATGACCTTGACAACCAGATTTGGGATATGTTTATTGATGACATCCAGTTCGTATTCGATCAGCCTTTCGCTTTCGGGTCTCAGGTTTTTGTGGAATTGGCTGCTTTTGAATTCTACTCAGCAAGTGCCAACAATGATATGTATATTGATGATGTTGTTATGGGACGGCCAACCATAGGCACAGAAGAATTCTCAGCAAACAAATTTTCTGTTTATCCAAACCCAGTAAAAGATATGTTGAACATTAAGTCTAGTACTCCTATTGACAATGTTACTGTATATGACCTTTTAGGAAAAGTAGTTCTTCAGGAAAATCCTGGAACTATTTCTCCAACTATCAACGTGAGCAATCTTGCTTCTGGATCTTACTTGGTTAAGGTAACTATTGGAAACTCTTCCAAAACAGTTAAGGTTCTTAAATAAGAATTTTTAATGTTTTTTATGAAGAGACCCTTCATTGTTGGAGGGTCTTTATTTATATTTGAAAAAACAAAAAATCTCAAACCTATGTGGGCTAAGAAAATATTCCTATTCTGTTCAATATTTATTTTTATTTCCTGTGCTGAATTACAACAAGTGGTCGATACGCTTCCCAATCAAACTGGGATTGGTATGGACCCTACTATGATTGCAAACGGTTTGCGGCAAGCACTGGATTTCGGGATAGACAAACAGGTAACCAAGCTCACCCAAAAAGATGGTTTTTACAAAAATCAGCTAGTTAAAATTATGTTGCCCCAAGAATTGCAGAAAGTAGATCAGACACTGCGGGATATTGGCTTGGGCAGTTTGGCCGATGAAGGCTTAAAAGCTCTTAACCGTGCAGCAGAAGACGCTGTGAAAGAGGCTACGCCTATATTTGTAAGCGCAGTAAAAGACATAACTTTTACAGATGCAAAAAACATACTTCTAGGGCCAGACAACGCAGCAACAAATTATTTGGAGCAACGCACCAACAATGCACTTTACTCAAAGTTCAATCCAGTTATTAAAAGCTCTTTTTCAAAAGTGGGTGCCGACCAAATTTGGAGCAATATTATTACAAAATATAATTCCGTGCCATTTGTGACCAAGGTGAACCCAGACCTTACTGATTACGTTACCAAGGAAGCGCTCAACGGTGTCTATAAAATGATCAGTGTTGAAGAAAAAGACATTCGCAACAATATTTCTGCACGAACAACAACGCTTCTGAGGCAAGTTTTCGCGCTTCAGGATTAAGAAATTTAACATAAACCCCATAAAACACTTGGAGATTATGATACCATTAACCTTGCGTTAATACTAACTTCTCTTTTTCAAAAGTATCTTTGTCCCAACTATATAGCATTATAAATGATAAGTTTGTTCAGAAAAAAATCCAGGGTTGAAAAACTGAAAGAAAGATATACTTTTTTAATGAAGCGATCTTTTGAAACCGCTTTGAAGGATACCGAAAAAAGTGAAAAAATGCACCGCCAAGCCGATAAGATTTTTCAAGAAATACAATATCTTTCACTTCAACAAAGCGATAAGTAGCGTTTAGTGAAGCGTTTTAAAATAACCAAACGCTTTTATTAATCTACTGCCATACCAACTAAAAAATTCGCCATCTACCAATTTTACCTCAACATCAATTTTATTTTGTAATTCCACAACCTGCTCCTCCTTGAATGGATATGGCTCTGTTGATAGAAGTACCAATTCTGAACTTTTAAATAATTCCCAATCCACTTCTGGATAGCGGGAGATTTCTTCAACAATGCTATTTTCAAAATTATTCAAATGCAAAAGAGCATCTATAAAAGTATGCTTTCCAGCCGCCATATATGGGTCTTTCCAGATTAAGTAAAAAACTTTTTTTGGAGGAAAATCCTTTATGTAAGTATTAAATTCATCCCATTCCATTTCAATTGTTGAAATAATCTCTGAAGCTTTTTCAGGAATTTCAAAAACCTTCCCAAGCCGTTCAATCATTTCAATACTTTCTGGGATCGTGGAAATATCACTGATCCACACGGGCGCAATGCTTTCCAACTGAAGCACCATTTCTTCAGTATTTTCCTCCTTGTTGCAAATGATAATGTCTGGTTGGAGTGATTTTACTTTATCAAAATTGACCTGCTTGGTTCCGCCAACAATCGTTTTTTCCTTTCGCAAATCTGTTGGATGGATGCAGAATTTAGTTATGCCGACAATATTTTTACGCAAGCCGAGATCGACCAATAATTCTGTTTGCGAAGGGACTAGTGAGACAATTCGCGAAGGAGTTTTGGTAAGATTTACAGTTCTATTTAATTGGTCAATGAATTCCATCGAGAATGGCTTTCATTTCAAGCTGCATTTTTTTCGCTTCCTTGGCTGCAGCTTCCGCAAAATCATTGTTTTTTGAAGCATAAATAATTCCCCGTGAAGAATTTACGAGCAATCCAATAGTTGAAGTCAACCCGTATTTACAGACTTCTTTTAAGCTACCGCCCTGCGCCCCAACGCCAGGAACCAATAAAAAACTGCTGGGAATAATTTTGCGAATAGCTGTAAAATACTCAGCTTTTGTGGCGCCAACAACGTACATTAAGTTTTCACTATTTCTCCACCCCTTCGAAGTTTCTAAAACCTGTTTGTAGATTTCTTGATCTCCAATTTTTTTAGTTTGGAAATCGAAAGCCCCTTCATTTGAGGTAAGGGCCAATAAAATTGTATGTTTATTTTCAAAAGCGAGAAAAGGCTCAACGGAATCCTTTCCCATATAAGGCGCAACTGTTATGGAATCAAACCCCAAATCTTCAAAAAAAGCCTTTGCGTAGCGACTAGAAGTATTGCCAATATCACCGCGTTTTGCATCGGCAATGGTGAAAATTTCCGGATAGTTTTCGTTTAAATAATTTACGGTTCTCTCCAATGCCTTCCAGCCTTTTAAACCATAGGCTTCATAAAAAGCTGTATTTGGTTTATAAGCAACCGCATACTGATGAGTAGCGTCAATAATGGCTTTATTGAAAGAAAATATAGGGTCTTCATCTTTTAATAGAAATTCTGGGATTTTATCAAGATCAACATCAAGACCAACGCAAAGGAAGGATTTCTTCTTTCTAATTTCTGAAATTAAATTTTCTGTAGTCATTGCTAATATTTCAGAAGGTTAAGTGTTTAAAAAGTTTCTCCGGTTTCCTTCAGTTTTTCGGTATTGCTAACCAATTGAAGCTCGTCAATTATTTCCTGAATGTCGCCATTCATAATATTACCAAGATTGTACAAAGTAAAATTTATACGGTGGTCCGTAACTCGCCCTTGTGAATAGTTGTAAGTTCTAATCTTTGCGCTACGGTCCCCACTAGTTACCATGGAGCCACGTTTCAAGGCGTCTTCGGCTTGCTTCTTGGCTAGTTCCATATCATAAATTCTGGAGCGTAAAACCTTAAAAGCCTTCTCCTTGTTCTTGTGCTGCGACTTTTGATCTTGACACTGCGCCACAAGTCCAGTTGGAAGGTGCGTAAGTCGCACTGCCGAATAGGTCGTGTTAACAGACTGCCCTCCCGGTCCTGAAGAGCAAAAGAAATCGACGCGAACTTCTTTGGGATTAATTTCAATATCAAATTCCTCAGCTTCCGGAAAAACCATTACTGTTGCAGCACTCGTGTGAACACGCCCCTGTGTTTCAGTCTGTGGAACTCGTTGCACTCGGTGAACACCTGCTTCAAACTTAAGCGTTCCATACACGTCTTCCCCTTCAATTTCAATTTGCACTTCCTTAAAACCGCCGCTCGTTCCTTCGTTAAAATCGATAACGTTCGTTTTCCAGCCTTTGGCTTCGCAGTATTTCGTGTACATTCTGAAAAGGTCTCCTGCAAAAATACTCGCTTCATCACCACCCGTTCCAGCCCTGATTTCCATCACGGCATTTTTTGCATCTTCGGGGTCTTTGGGAACTAAAAGAAACTTTATTTCCTCTTCCAACTGTGGCAAACGGGTCTTTACTTCCTCAAGTTGAAGCTTCGCCATTTCAACCATTTCGGCATCGCTTCCGTCAGATAATATTTCTTCAGCTTCCGTAATATTATCGGTAAGTTCCAGAAATTCCGCACGTTTGTCCATCAAAATCCGCAAATCTTTATATTCCTTGTTCAACTGGATATAGCGCTTTTGGTCGCTCATTATATCCGGTTGAATAATGAGGTCGCTCACCTCGTCAAAACGTTGTTTAATAATTTGAAGCCTTTCTAACATATAGATTTTATAATGGGTGCAAATTTACAATTTTTTAGGGGAATGGGAACGATTGCCAAAGGTTTGAATTATGAAAAAAAATCCTAAATGAATACTGGTTTTCTTAAAAAGGTTTATAAGGAATATCAGATTTTAAACTTTTTTCTTTCTTTAAATCCAAAAAGGAAAAATGCACAAGTGTGTAAAGACTAAGCACCAATAGCACCCTTACTCCAAAACACAGGCAGGCGGCGATGACAGCGCCGATCCAGGGGAGACTGCTT
>JAPKFY010000152.1 GCA_026646335.1 Aequorivita sp.
TAATATTGCGACCATACATCCGTAAGAGCTCGACTCCCTCAAAAAAATCCCAGAAAATCTCACTTAGTTTAGTTTCTTTGTTGCCGCCTACCGTTTCCGGCAAGCAGCTACGCTGTCAATTTCAATATCTCAATGAACTTCTCTTTATTAAAAATAAAGAATCAATTGTTGGTGGAACGGAGTTGAACCGTTGCTATTGTTTCCTTTTCACCATTTTTAAGACCGTGCCTATCTCTCTAAGCGGGTGCAAATATACAACCCCTTTTTTTAATAAACCAAACTTAATTTGATTTTTTTTGAATGTTTTTTATCATCAAATTTCAAGAGGCTGAAAGCTACCAAATTATAAAATAAAAAAGTTTTGAAAGTACCATTTAAGATGCGAAAAAAACAGAAGCAAACTAAACAAACTATAAAACCCAATCTTTCCTTGCATTGGAAAGCATTCAAAAATAAAAAAGAGCGAACTGCAAAAATACTACCTTTATTACTTCTGTGCAACCTATGCGCTTCTTAGTTATCAACAGTTTTTTTGTTCCAGTGCGCGGTCAAATCTGAGTAGTCAATTGGGAACGCTGGGGCTTGGCGCTCGAGTATATTATCGCGAAAAGACCTTTCAAGGATATCCTCAATTAAATAATCCTCCTTTACCTCAAAGGGCCTGTATTCTTCTTTAAGGGAAATCTCAAAAAGATTGGCAGTGGTATTGTACCAAAAGGCTCGCCAGCCGGTACGCAATTCTTTTACAAGATCATAAGCGGTTCGGCCAGTTTGTCTGTCAATGAGTTTTACTAATATTTGACCTTCAGTGTGGGTCAATTTCTTCAGCCTTTCAGAAAACTCTCCTTCAATATAGTTTTGCACCTGTTTTGTATATCTTTTTCGATCGCTCTTTTTTTCAATAGTTCTCAATCTTTCCGTCATCGTTGTTAAACGCTCGGCAGCAAGCTTGGCATAAGGATAAACCTTTCTGGTCTTTCTGCGAAGTATTAAATATCGACGCCTATCATCTTCTGACATAAACTTTACTTTTTTCAGCAGATATACTTCATCAAGGTTAATCATTTCACGAGCGATGGTATCTCCTTCAACTATATAATACATAATCTCGGTGGAGTCTTTTCGTTTTTCCAAAGATTCAGTATCTACCTGACCATAAATGGAGGTAAAACTGAATATAAAAATACTTATATATATAGGTAACCTGATTTTCATTTAAATAGTTTTAATCAAAAAAGCTGTATGTTATCCAAAAACGTTCCAAAAATAAGCAAATTGCATTGTCGGGCTTAATAAGAAATCGCTAATTTTACCGAACATACATCTTTTTAGAAAAAATAATTTATGACTACTTCAATATTGAATGACAAATCACTAAAATTTTTAGAAGAATACTTAAACAACGCGGCCCCCACTGGCTATGAATGGGACGGTCAAAAGCTGTGGATGAACTATCTCAAACCGTACGTTGATGAATTTTTCACGGATACATACGGAACGGCAGTAGGCGTTATTAACCCCAAAGCCAAATTTAAAGTGGTGATTGAGGGCCACGCCGATGAAATTTCGTGGTACGTTAATTATATATGTGACACTGGCCTGCTCTATGTGATCAGAAACGGCGGTAGCGATCATCAGATTGCGCCTTCAAAGATTGTAAACATTCATACTAAAAACGGCATTAAAAAAGGGGTTTTCGGTTGGCCTGCAATCCATACGCGCGATAAAACAAAGGAAGAGCCCCCAAAACCAGAAAATATCTTTATTGATGTTGGCGCAAAGAACAAAGAAGAGGTTGAGAAAATGGGAATCCACGTAGGCTGCGTTATCACCTATCCCGATCAATTCCACATTTTGAACAAGGATAAGTTTGTGTGTCGTGCTTTGGATAACCGAATGGGTGGTTTTATGATTGCGGAGGTTGCCAGATTGCTGCACAAAAACAAAAAGAAACTTCCATTCGGGCTTTATATAACCAATTCCGTACAGGAAGAAATTGGGCTGCGTGGCGCCGAAATGATTGCAGAGCGCATAAAACCAAACATTGCAATAGTGACAGACGTTACCCACGACACCACTACCCCGATGATTGACAAAAAGAAACAGGGTCTGGCAGAAATTGGCAGTGGGCCCGTAATTGCTTATGCTCCCGCGGTACAGCAAAAGCTTAGGGATTTGATAGTTGATACTGCCGAAAAAAATATGATTCCATTTCAGCGTGCAGCGCTTTCTAGGGCTACGGGAACGGACACGGATGCCTTTGCATACAGCAATGGCGGAGTGGCGAGTGCCTTGATTTCACTGCCTTTGCGCTATATGCATACTACTGTGGAAATGGTACACAGAGACGATGTTGAGAACGTTATCAAACTTATTTATGAGACGCTATTAAATATAAAGGACGGAGAAACTTTCAGTTATTTCGATTCATAAAAAATTCTATTTTTTAAATTCAAATTGTTTATCAAAAATTCGAGGTCTTTATAAATGAAAATTTGTAAAGATCTCTTTTTTGCTATATTTACTTCAAAATCCAGCAACCTTTGTTATTCAGCTCCTTTTCATTTGGATTGTTTCTCCCCATTACGCTCTTGCTCTACTGGGCGGTTGGTTTTAAAAGAATAAAAATCCAAAATGCCATCCTGCTTCTTGCTAGCTACTTTTTTTATGGGCTTTGGGATTGGCGCTTTCTGTTTCTTATTGTCGCAAGCTCATTGGTAGATTATTTTGCCGCACTCGCTATTAATAGCACCGAAGAAAAAGGCAGGCAAAAACTTTTCCTTTACAGTAGTATTGTGTGGAATTTGGGCGTTCTTTTCCTCTTTAAATATTACAATTTCTTTATTGATGAATTTGCGATACTCTTCAATATGCAGCAGGGCGAATACGCATTTAGTACGCTAAATCTTATCCTGCCGGTGGGACTCAGCTTTTATACATTCCAGACCATGAGCTACACCATTGATGTATATAAAAACCGCATTACGCCTACCCGAAACCTTCTCAATTTTCTCTGTTTTGTTAGCTTCTTTCCGCAGCTCGTTGCAGGTCCGATTGAAAAAGCTTCCGATCTGTTGCCACAATTCAATAAAAAACGTGCTTTTGTCACTGAAGAAGTAAAAGAAGGCTTACGGCAAATTTTATGGGGTCTATTCAAAAAAATGGTTATTGCAGACAATGCTGCGCGTATTGTAAATACAGTATATGCAAGTCCCGAAGATTACGGTAGCCTATCTCTGCTCTATGCTTCCGTGCTTTTCTTTTTTCAGATTTATGGTGATTTTTCTGGGTATTCCGATATTGCTATTGGAACGGCAAAGCTCTTTGGCTTCAAACTGAGTAAAAATTTCAACATTCCATATTTGGCAAAAAGTGTTACCGATTTTTGGCAACGTTGGCACATCACACTCACGCGGTGGTTTAATGATTATGTCTATTTCCCCTTAATTCAAAAAAACCTTCGCAGTAGCACACGTCGCAATGCAGCGATATTTTTAACAATGGGATTGATCGGTCTATGGCACGGAGCAGATTGGACCTTTATTATCTTTGGGGCTTTTCAAGGGGTTTTGATAATTCTGGAGCGTACACCCTTGACGAAAAACCGGAAATCCACCCTATTTCATAAGTCGCCAATACCAAGGTTTTTATTGCCAATTTTTACCTTTTTGATTATTACTGCATCCAGCATACTTTTCAGAAGTCAAAATATTGGTGAAGCGGGAATTGTTTTTAAAAGAATTTTTTCCTTTATTCCCAGTGAAACCTTAGGGTCATTAATAAACATAAAATTTCTGATTTTTGTTTTTATAATGATGGCTTCCGAAATAATAACACGCTCTAAAGATTTCCCGTTGACCCAAATCGACAGATATATAAACAGACCTACACGCTGGATTATTTATTACATTTTTATTTTTTTAATTTTCCGTTATGCCGGGCCTAAAGAAGACTTTATCTATTTTCAGTTTTAGCGAAACACAACTCCGCTTTATAAAATATTGCCTGGTTTTCTTCACTCCAGTGGTCATCGCCTATTTTATTTTGGAAATGTTGGTTTTGAACATTCCTATCAATTACAAAGTATTTGGCAACTATCTTAACGCCCATTCACAAGAAATTGAGATAATGGGCTTGGGATCCTCACAAATGAAATGTGGCTTTAATCCAGCATTTTCAGATGGGATTGCCATCAACCTGAGTTCCACCTCACAACATCACAACGAAGATTTTCATATCCTTAAAGGAACCAAAGATAGGCTTCCGAAGTTAAAATATGTTCTAATGGAAGTTTCCTACAATCATTTGGAACTCCCGCACCATTCCTCCGATTATTGGAAAAATACAATCTATCTGAATTATTACGGCGTAAACGCTTTTGAAAGAACCACTTGGTATAAGGACCGATTGGTCTACCTCTCAAACGCACCGTTTTATTCGTATAAACTAATGGAATATTATGTTTACGGATCCAGCACTGTAAAGCTCAACGAATACGGCTTTGACACTAATAATTATAACGGGGATTTCAAAAAATTGAATTACGATGAGTCAAAAATTGCAACTCATAAATTCAAAATAATAACCCGAGAGGACTTAGATATTTTCAAAAAGAACACAGCTTATTTATTTGAAATGCTGGATTATGCAAAAGCGGAAAATTTAAAGGTTGTTGTCTGCGCGCTCCCGCTTTATAAAACCTATTTAAAAGAAAGAAATCCAAACATCGTTCGCCGCCGTGACAGTGTGCTACGGGTTATTAAGAATAAATACAACAACGTTATTCTTCTAAACGAAGAAGCCGACACGCTGAATTTTACGGTAAATGATTTTCTGAATGAAAACCATTTGAACCCAGATGGGGCAAAGAAATTCACCGCTTTGGTGAACAGCAAACTAGATAGTCTAAACTAAGTCCTTTTTAGCTTTTCAAAATAGATCTTCGCCTCTTTTATCACTTTTGGCGCGAGAACTATAGTCGCAGTCATTGTGGGAACAGCCATCAATGCAAAGAAAGTATCTATTAAATTAATCATCATACTCAAGGAC
>JAPKFY010000153.1 GCA_026646335.1 Aequorivita sp.
GGAAATGTAATCATAGAATTTATGCGATAGCATTTCATAGATTTTAACAATCATGGGGTATTTTCTATCGGGGTGATAGTCGTCTGGATAGTAAAGAATTCCATTTAAGTTCTTCCATTGTCCAACATCATAAGTAACTAACACCCTTCTGCCGTTTAGGAAATTGTTGTAATGTGGATTGCTTTGATAGATCAGTTTTGAAGCCTTATCAAGCTCTTTTTTAAAATACAATTGTGGAGGGATATTTCCTGTTTCCCTTAAAAAAACATAGGCTTGGCCGTCTGCTGCTTTTTGTAGCCCAGATGTTTTTGATTGGGATATTGCGAAATCCTTTAGGGTACCATCAGGGTTTAAAATTACATAACCGGAGGATTTATCATTTCTGTTGATAGACATAATTACGTCTGTAGAAAGGTCAATTTCGTATGAATAAAATTCCGGGGTTCGGGTTGGTGGGTAACCCTTTAACAAATTGGTTGGGATTCTATAAACCGTTTTGGTTTCTCTACCGTGGGTGAGGCGTTTTTTAATTTTCCCGTCTATGGAAATATGCCATACATCATAGGCATCATATATTAAAACACCCTTATCGCCCACTGTCCACCCCAGCATACCATAGGGAATTGGCGGCTCTGGAGCATCACGGTTTTCTTCATAAAGCACTTTGTTTAATCCTACTGTAAGATTTGTAAATTGTTGGTTTTGGACACTATAATTAATCCAATCTTTCCCATCAAAATAAGAGATATTATTGCCGCTTGGCGACAATTGAACATATCCGCCACTGGTCTGCTGTTTTTTAACGAGCATTCTTTCCGCACCCGTCTCCAAATTAAGCAGATACATATCGACTTTTGGAAATTGGAGATACAAGGGTTCATAATCCATTAGGTTATACCGCAAGGCATATTTTTGATTGGAAGTGAGCACCACTTGTGGTTTTTCGGGAGAGGCTAGCTGTTTTAACTCTTGTTTTATAGGATTCCATGAAGATAGCATTTGCCAGGATTGTGGAGTACCCTCATGCATTCTTCTGGGATAAACCCATTTATCATCCCCTTTCCAAGTTTGTACACTTGGCAAGGTATCTGTTATGGGGCTGGGCTCAATATTCTTTTGCATATAGAAAAATACCCTCGATCCCTCTTTGGAGAAAAAAGGGGGAACCATCACAAGGTGCATGTCTTTAAACTCATTAGTCTTAAGCGATTGGGCAATCAATTTTGAAGGACGGCGAGTATGGCCATAGCAGAGTATTGAACCGTCCTTCACAAAGAAAAATTCCTCCCCTGCATCGCTCCAAAGCAACATATTATAGGTCTGCCCTTCATCAGCTATTAGTGTATTATTCCAATTAGAAAGGTCCATTAGGTTTACCGATGCTTTTTTATCACGAGTTGCTACAAATAGCAGTTGATTGCCTTTAGGACTAAAACTATAGTCAGAAGCCCCCTGTAAAAAGAGGCTGTCATTTTGGGAGAGCCTATATAGCATAAGGCCTTTAGAAGTACTGCTGTACTGCCCATTGGTTTTTAACGCCAGGATTTTCCCATCTTCAGAAAATGCAAAAGCTGCGCCATCGGGATTGTACTTCAATTTTCCCGTTTTCGGGTTTAAAAGGCCAACGCCTTTTTGATTGTTTATAAAGGCAAACCATTCGCCATTATGGCTAAACGCTCCACGGTAACTATTGGGCAAGGCATAAACCTTACTGCCATCATTGGCTACCACTTTTAAAGTATCTACGGCCTGCTGCGAGAACAATTGAAAACTGCTCCATTCCCCATTTGCTGAAATTTGATTTTGCCCAAGTTCTGTCCACTGCAAGTAATCTTCATGCGCAAGCAGTTTTTTAGTTGGAGCCTGCCCCCAAAGGAGGCAAGCCCAACTGGCTAAAAAGTAAACAAGAAAACAAAGGTTCAAGGTCTTTTTTGGTATTGCTAACATCATTAAAACCATTAGTATCCTGGGTTTTGTGGTTGAAGATTGGGATTTGCAAGCAATTCAGCCTGTGGTACTGGCAAGAGCACATCTGTTGGTTGCCAAGCAGGTTTTATGGGCTGTAAAGTTTCCGATGCCTTAGAAGTTCGCACCAAGTTGAACCATCTTGTTCCTTGCTCGGTAAAAAACTCATGGAGTGTTTCGGTGGCAATGGCATCTAATAGTGCCTCTTGGGAAGAAGCAGTTGTTGGCGGTAGGTTCGCTCTTTGGCGTACCGCATTTAGATCTGACTGGGCGCCGCTAAGTGATCCTAACTGGGCACGTGATTCTGCCCTTATTAAGTAAATTTCTGCCAAGCGCATTACAATGGAATATTCCTCACTGCTGTCTGTTGGGGAATTCAGCTTGTATTTATTGGGGTAATACCAAGTTTCAGAACCATCGGTAACTTCGCCTATCCAAAATTCCCTCCGCGCATCGGCGGGCTCAAAATCATTTACAAACTCTGGTCTTAAGGCTACAAAAGGAGGAGGTCCAAATTCAAAAATGAAAGCTTGACCTTCGGCTGTATTATTTCCTTCACGTGGTTTTAATTGCCAGATGGTAGCGAGACTATTATTTAAAAAAACGCCTTCAACGTTATCGCCCAAGAGATAGGAGCCATTTTCAATCAAAAGGGAAGCGGCATCTGCTGCCATTTGCCATTGTTCAGTCTCTAAATAAAGTTTGGCCAAAAGTGCTGTGGCAACAGCTCTATCTACATATATGTGTTCTCCTGTAAAATCTTCCTCTGGCAAGAGGGGACGTGCTTCAATAATATCAGTTATTAAATTCTGCAATGCTTGCTGTTTAGCTAGCCGCGAGACCGTACTGTTAACCACATAGTCTGTAGTAGTTATATATGGAATATCACCAAACAGTCGCGCTAAATTAAAGTGTGCAAATGACCTTAAAACCAGAGCCTCCCCTTTAAGAGGTTCAATATCGTCAACGCTTAGATTTGTTGATTTTTCAAGGCCCTCTAGAATAGCGTTGCAGCCATAAATCAGGCTGTAACTGGAATTCCAAAAACTGGAAAGCTGTACGTTGGTAGGCAGTACGGTGTGATTATAAAATTGGCCCACAGGACCTACGGGGGCGCCGTAGTAATTCAACTCGTCTGCATATAGGCCCATCAATACACCCAAGCCACTAGGCCCACCATTGACCGGACTATTATCGCGCAATTGTGCATAGACCTGCGCCAAAGCGGCACGGGCGGTTGCTACATCCTCAAAAACTGCCGCTCCCGTAAGCTGTGATTCAGGTAGGCCTACGTCAAGATTCTTTTCGCAGGAGCAAAAAAGCAAGGCCATTAAAGGCCATAGGGCACACATTTTTCTTAAAAATGCGAAACGGCATTTGTTATTTTTAGTATTATTTTTCATCATTCTTATTTTAGGTTAAAAACTAAGTTGAACTCCCCCACTATATCTTCGCAAGGGTGGCAGAAAGCCTGTGAGCTGTTCAGGATCTCCTCCTTTGTAATCAGTTATGGTCAATAGGTTTTGCGCTTCCACAAACAGTTTGCACCGCATACCTTGAAACGGGATGGTGTAGCTTAGGGAAGTGTTTTTTAAGCGGACGTAAGAGGCATCACTAAAAGCGGCGCTGCTAGCGCTGAATTTGTAGAAGGCATCTACAGCTTCGCCATTTGCGCCAGTAGTATATAATTGGGTTTGGGAATTATCTCCCGGTTGTTGCCAATGATCCAGCACCGCCGTAGGTTGGTTAGCCATGGTGCCTGCCGGGGAGCCAGCATACCAATAATTAAAACTTTGTTGTTTGCTGAATTGGAAAAAGACATCAAATTGCCAGTTGCCGTAACTAAGTGTATTCTCTAGCCCGCCATAAAATTTTGGGGCGGTATCTACTATATATTGGCTATCGTCTGGCGAACTGATTGTGCCATCACCATTGTAATCTTCAAACTGATAGATTCCCGTTTGTGGGTCCACTCCTGTAAAATGATATAGTTTTCGAATGGTTATTGGCTGCCCTATCACGTATTGGTTACTATAAGTACTTGCCTCAAGGCCAGGAAACGCTACCAATTTATTTTTAGGAACGGTTATATTAAAACTGGTATTCCACTTAAATTTTTCGCCTTGTAGGTTTTGGGACCGCAGATTAAACTCCCAGCCTGTATTTTCAACTTCGGCGCCAAGATTGGCCTGAATGGATTGGAAGCCCGTAGTGCCCGGCAATGGTATGCCCACCAATTGGTTGGTGGAGCGGTTGCGGTAGTAGTTGGTTTCCAAATAAATTCTATCGTTAAGAAAACCCAGTTCAAGGGCTAGTTCAGCCTTTTTGTTAATCTCCCAGCCGAAATTTGGGTTAAATAGTTGGGTAGGCGAAAGTCCAATAGTACCATTATAGGGATTACCGCTAACGGTATAAGTATCCAAATACTGGTAATCGCCTATTTGGTCCTGCCATAGCTGCCCCTAAGTTTTCCAAGGGTTAAAAAGGGAAGGTTCTCTTTTAAAAACTGCGCTTCACCAAACAACCAAGCTGCCCCAAGAGCACCAAAATTCGCGAAACGGTTGCCCGGGCCGAAGCGACTGGAGCCGTCTCTCCTAGCTGTAAGGTTGAGGATGTATCTATTTTTGTAATTGTAGTTTATCCTGCCGAATACAGCTTGGTACTTATACTCTGTTGTATTGTCATTTATAATAAACTGCAAGCTGGCAGCAGCAAGATTGCCCAATAAGTCATTGCTGGGAAAACCCACAGCCAGTTGTGAAAACCTTTGGTCAGTTTCACTTTGGAAAGAGCCACCAAGCAAAATCTCCAGATTACCGCCTGCTAGCGGATGACTATAATTAAGCTGGGGTTCCACTAGCCACGAATTGCGACTACCCTGATTGCTATCTACAGAAGAAAAACTACTGTTAAAGCCATAGGCAGGGTTATAGACGGTATGTGGGATAATTCGGCGTTCATCTAATCTAGAATCCTGATACCCAAAAGTGCTTTTAATGATAAGACCCTTAAACAGCAGGTAATTGATATGCATACTTGAAACCAGCGCATTTCTTTTGGAGGTATAAGTGGCATTTAGCTGAGCCAGTGGGTTTTCAAAAGTGCCGTTTTCCCAGTTGAGGTCTCCATTTTCATCATAGAGGGATGGGGCGTTGGGCGGCAAGCCAGCCGCTACAAAGGTGAGGTCTCCATTTGGCAGATTGTTGTCCTCAATAGTATAGCCAGCGGTAAAGCCGATATTAAATTTTGAATCCTTACTGCTATGGTCCAGTTGGGTGCGCACTGTTGTGCGTCCATATTCGGCATCACCGATAAAAACCGTAGTTTCATTACGATGGGCGGCACTAATTAGAAAACGGGTATTTTCAGAACCACCACTAATGGAGGTTTCTAAAGTGCGCAGTCTAGCCGTTTCGCCCATAAGTTGTTTTTGCCAATCAGTATATCTATTGGCATCCCAAGTGCCGTTAATATCATAGGCCCATTCAGGGTATTCCGCAATGCCATCATTGGCAAAAGCTTCCTTCCGCATTTGTAAATATTGTTGGGTGTTTAAGGTTTTTACGCCTCTAGTGATATGGGCTATACTTGTTGTTGAACTCACCGTATATCTTGTTTCGCCAGCCTTGCCTCTTTTGGTCGTTATAAGAACAACGCCATTGGCGCCCCTAGAACCATAGATGGCAGTAGCATCTGCATCTTTGAGCACTTCGATACTCTCTATGTCATTTGGGTTTATAAGGCTTAGCGGACTTAATTGACCGCCGGGTAAAATTGATCCGGAAAGGCTTTGATCGCTAAGGGTGCTAGAATTATACGGCAAGCCATCAATGACATACAAAGGTTCGTTGCCAGCGGCAATGCTGCTCTGCCCACGGATGGTAACTGTATAGCCGCCACCTGACAAGCCAGTGGAAGGAACTATATTTACCCCCGTTAACCTTCCCTGAATAGCTGCCAGGGGGTTATCCACTGGTTGGTTTTCAATTTCCTTTGCGGTAACACGGGCAATACTCCCCGTTTTCTCCTTATCGGAAACTTTGTAGTAGCCAGCGTTAATAACCACGGCGTCTAATGAAGTGGCATCTGCCAGCATTACAACATTTATGATGTTACGATTTCCCACAGCTATTTCTTGGGGTTTGTAGCCCATATAGGTAAAAACCAAAGTATCTGAAGGATGTGCTATAATATTGTATTCGCCATCCAAATTGCTCTGGGTGCCCTTGGAGGTATTTTTTATTACAATGTTTACGCCTGCCATTTCCATACCCAGGGAGTCTGTTACAACTCCCTTTATATTGCCTTGTGGATAGACATTGCTAATTCGGCGGGTAATGGTTATGTAATTGTCCTTGGTAGTGGTAATGTTAAAAGCTGCTGGGGGAAGGCATTGTTTCAATAGATCATTTACATAGATGGTGCCCTTTTTAAGTTTTATTTGGGGAACATCCTTAAAAATATCGGATTGATAGATGAAGGTACATTCAGTCTGTTTTCCAATTATTTCAAGGATCTCGTAAATGGTAACTGTTTTATCATGGTCAATTGTAATTTTAGGATTTTGAGGATTTGATGAATTTGGTGAGAAACCAAAGATGGTTGTACAACTTAAGAGCAGTAGAGTTCTCGCGATAATTTTCGGTAGATTGCTTGCTTGAATTGCAAGCACTTTTATTAATTTAATTTCCATAAATTTGTGAATTGATTGGTTAATATTCCAATTATTATGGGAGTTGAGTTTTTTACTTTCCAGGTAGTGGCTCTTCTCCCTTTTTTTTATCTAATGGTCATGGTGTTGTTTTTTATCTCATAGGCGTTTATACTGTTAGTGTTTTTGATTCCGTTTAATATTGCTTCAATTGTTTGCTTTTTACTTAATAGACCGCTGAATTTTACCTTTTCTAACTCGGGGGAGTCGAAGGAAATTTGTACATCATACCATCTGGCCAAGACTTGCATAATCTCTTTAAGTGGTTTGTCTTTAAAATAGAAATACCCCCTAATCCATGCGGTGTCGTAATTTACATCCACCTGATATTTTGACAATTGGCCTGAGTTTAAGTCCAAGATGGATTGCTCACTAGGATTGAGATAAGCTTGTTTGCCATTTGCAATAATCTGTACCTTTCCTTCTACCAAGGTGGTGTATATTTTTGTCTCTTCTTCATAAGCCTTAAGGTTGAATTCTGTACCAATTACTTCCACCTCCTGTTCTTGTGCACTAATTTTAAAGGCATCTCCTTGATGCTTGGTGATAGGGGAAACATCTAAATAAACTTCACCATATAATAGTTCCACGGTACGGGTTTTTCCGGGAAGGAAAACCACGGGGTATTTTATCTTTGTTTCGGCATTCAGCCATATTTTGGTGCCATCGGCGAGGGTTAGTTGATATTGGCCGCCTCTTGGCACTGCCAAATAATTAAAGACGGCATGTAATTGAGTATTGATTTGATTGTATTCCAACCTGTCGCCTTTGGTTTGGGCGATCTTGTTTTTGAAAGGAGACTCAGGGCTTAATGCTACTTGTGTACCGTCTTCTAGAGTTAAGAGAGCCTTATTAGTTCCTGGTTCAATGGCTATTTGCACTGAAGCTTCTTGTCCAGATTTTTGAATGTGGTTGTAGGTGAAATATGAGAAGGAAAATAACAATAAGGCTACGGCGGCCACTCTATATAGCTTAGGCAGCAGGATTCTTGTGGGTTTTCTTGTGGGTTTTTGTAATCTGTTGGCCACTTTTTCCCAGTCGTTGTCAATATCTATTTCAGCTAGTTTAAGTTGTTGTACCTGGATATTTTCCTCAGAGAGATTTTTCTCAATACGGTTTTTGGTTTCATTTCTTAGGAATTCAGCCTCATTAAGGACAGCAGTTTTTTCTCCTTTGGAAAGGCTTTTGGCCAATTTGTTTGCCAGGGCAAATAGACGGTCATGGATTGTCATTGTGGTTTCTTTGTACCTCTATAACAACAGAAATTGGAAAGTGTCTAAAAATAAATTGGAAAAAATGAATTTGATTTAGTCGTGTCCGATTAAGATTTAAGACCGCTGCGCTGAAAGATGTAAGACATAAGACTTAATCTTTAATAGCTTGATAATTAGGTAAGATTGATTAAGCATGCTTTCTAGTTTCTATTTCTCAGAGGTGAATCTAATAGCAAGGTCTCACTTAATAAAAATGCTTTAAAAAGCCGCTATCCTTGGCTAAACAGAGTTTTGTAATATTTTAATTGGACACTAATAATTTAATTACTTAATGTTTGACCTAATTTATCAGTTTATTTTCTTTGTTTACCCCGTCCCTAAAGGGAGCGAAGAAAATAAACTTCATCCGTCAAGAGCGTAACAAACTGTTGATTAGTTAAATATATCAGCTTAGGCAATTCATTGAGTATTCATAAAAATGAAAGAAAATATTTTAGAGGGGTCAATAGGCCTTTAAGTTTTTGATAGGCCAGGCTTTTTTGGGTTCTAACCGTGCTGGGGGTGATGTGGAGTTCTTCGGCGATTTCGTTAGTGGTATAGTTATTTAGTGAAAGGGAAATTACTTTGGCTGCTTTTTTTGGAAGGGTGTCTATTGCCTTATATAATTGAACATAGGTTTCTGCCGAAACCAGTTCGGCGAAAAAATAATCTTCCGACTGTTGGAGTTCGTTATCTGAGGTAGCAGCATTGGTGATTGTTTTATGGTGTTTGCTTTTTAAGTAGTTGAGGCAATGGTTTTTGACGGTGGTATAAAAGTAGGCTTTGGTAGTGTTGTGGTTGGTAAATACCGGTTGCTTCTCCCATATTTTTATAAAAACCTCTTGAACGATGTCTTTGGAAGCATCCATATCATTAAGGTATTTATTGGCAAATAGGCACAAGGGCGGATAGAGGGTCTCAAAAAGTGACTTGTACCCCTCCAAATCCTTTGGATGTGATAAATACCTAGGCATAGCATTGCGGTTTAAAGGGAATGTTTCCCCAGCACTATCGGCACCGTTCTTACCTTATAAACAAGGCTCTTGAATTAAGTTACACCACAATTCTCTCTGGTATTAAAATCCGTAGAAAAAAGTAGGCGCGGAACTCAACTTACCGAACTGGGGTACTGGCATACCTTACCACGATAAGAGAGCCCACGCCCGGGTCGTGAGCAATCTGCTTATCGTCTCGTACACGTAAAAAT
>JAPKFY010000154.1 GCA_026646335.1 Aequorivita sp.
CGCGGCCCGGCCTGGCAGCGAACACGATCGACCTGCACAGCATCGCCCTGGAGGGCAACACCCTCTGGGCCGTGGGCGATGCCGCCACCCTAATGTGGTTGAAAAAGGAACTTTAAACGGAACTACTACAACCATAAATGGTGAGTTTACAATTGAAGTAAAAGAGAATGCCACCTTAGTCTTTAGCTATGTTGGGTACAAAACCCAAGAAGTTAAAGTTAATGGACAAACCAATATTCAAGTTACGCTTTCAAGTGGAGAATCACTAGAAGATGTTGTGCTGGTAGGTTCGCGAAGTCCTAAAAGAACCGCTGTAAATTCTGCTTCTCCTATAGATGTGATAGATGTTGAAACCACGACATTGCAAGTAGGTAAAGTGGAAATTAACGAGCTGTTGCAATATGCGGCACCTTCTTTTAACGCAAGCAAACAATCTGGGTCAGACGGAGCAGATCATATTGATCCTGCTACACTGCGCGGCTTAGGGCCTGACCAAACTTTGGTCTTGATAAATGGCAAAAGAAGGCACCAGTCTTCACTGATAAACATATTTGGAACACGCGGCCGTGGAAATACTGGAACCGACTTGAACGCAATACCCGCAACATCCATCAAAAGAATTGAGGTGTTACGTGATGGAGCTTCCGCACAATACGGCAGTGATGCTATTGCGGGGGTTATAAATATTGTGCTGAAAGACAATGTTGATGAATTATCAGGTAGTGTTTCTTATGGTGCCTACAGCACAAATGCAGATGTTGATACAAGTGCTTTTGCAGATGGGGCTTATGGTCTATGGAATACCGACGGATATCGTCTTGACACTGAAAAGGATGGAAATGCCATTGGAAAAGATCAAAACTTTGATGGAGGCTCTGTAAAATTCGGTGCTAACTACGGTTTTGCTATTGGAGAAAAGGGCGGCTTTGCAAATTTTACAACTGAATATATCAACAAAAACAAGACGTTACGACCTACTTTCGATTTTAGAAAAGGGTTTGGCGAAGCTGCCATTGAAGGTTTCAATTTAATGGGAAATATTGGAATTCCCGTAGGCGAAAAAACTGAAGTCTATGCTTTTGGCGGTAGAAACTACAGAGATACCGATGCGTATGCTTTCACTAGAAATGATGGGAATCGCGTAGTTGACTCAATTTATCCCAATGGTTACACCCCAAGGATTACATCGATAATCACAGATAATTCAATAGTTGCAGGCGTTAAAACCGTAACAGATTCCGGATGGAAAGTGGATATAAGCAACGCTTATGGTATCAACAATTTTCACTACTACATAAAAGGTACATTGAATGCTTCCTTGGTAAATCTTTCCCCCATTGAATTTGATGCCGGAGGCCATATATTGTCACAAAACACGGTGAATTTGGATTTTTCAAAATATTATGAAGATGTTTTAAGTGGAATGAACCTAGCCTTCGGGGCGGAATACAGAACGGAAAACTTTAAAATTTTCGCAGGTGAAGAAGGCTCTTATGCAACCTACGATGTTAATGGAGTTCCCGTAAATGCAAATACTCCCGAGGAAGATATTGTAATTTACAGAGATGGGGACGGCAATCCTATTTTGGACGATGACGGCAATCAAATTCTTAGACCTGGAGGATCCCAAGGTTTTCCTGGCTATGGCCCAACAAATGAGGTGGACAGGAGCAGATCAAACATTTCAGCATATGCCGATGGGGAATTTGATATAAGCGAAGCTTTTTTAGTAAGCCTAGCGGGACGTTTTGAAAATTACAGCGACTTCGGAAGCACTATCAACGGAAAGCTTGCAATGCGTTTTAAAGCTACAGAAAACTTAAATGTTAGAGGTTCTATAAGCTCCGGTTTTAGAGCTCCTTCATTGGCACAGATTTATTATAATCTGCGTTTCACCAATTTTATAGGCGGCGTGGCGAGCGATCAATTATTGTCGCCAAACAATAGCCCAGTAACGGCTTCCTTCGGTATTGGCCCTTTAAAAGAAGAAAAATCCACAAATGCTGGTTTGGGCTTTACTGCCAATTTCTCAAAATTCACCGCAACGGCAGATCTTTATTACATAGATGTTAGGGATAGGATTGTTTTGACAGGTAACTTCCCGGCACCACAAATTGAAAATGTGGACTCTGCGCAATTCTTCGTAAACGGTGTGGATACGGAAACTACAGGACTTGATCTGGTATTGACATATACAGATAATTTTGATGAAAATATTATTGGGGCTACGATTTTGGCGAATTTCAACAATATGGTCATAAAAGATGTGAAAAATGGAAAACTGGACGAGCAAACATTTTTTGGAGAAAGGGATAAAGCATTTTTATTGGCTTCAGCTCCAGAAAGCAAATTGGTTGGAATTCTTACCTACGAAAGAAATTGGTTAAGTGCTGCGTTAACGGTTACACGCTTTAGCGAAGTTGAACTTTTGGATTTCCAAATGTTTGAAGATCCAGCAGATTACGGTGGTTTTGAAAATCAAGTTATTGCTGCAACAGATACTTATGGCGCTAAATTTGTAACCGACCTAAACCTGGGTTTTGAGCTTTCAAAAAACATAAAATTGAATGTTGGTTCAAACAACCTTTTCAATGTTTATCCAGACCAGCAAGATGACTGGACAGAAGGTGGCGGATATTGGGACTCTGTACAAATGGGCTTTAGTGGCGCGTTTTATTATGCACGTATAAATTATAATTTCTAAAAAAATCCATTGATTTTAAATGCCCCTTCAAATTTTGAAGGGGCATTTTATTTGAAATGAATATTCAACAAAGTATTCCTAAAAAAAATAAAGTTTATGAAATGATTATCAGCGCTTTGTGCTTTTTTAACATCTATCCTTCTTAGTTTTGAATTTCACAAACAAATAAATACAACCATTATGAAAAAAGTATTGATAATTTTTGCTTTGGCAGCATTTACAACTGCTTTTGCACAAGACAATAAAAGCGAACAAACCGAAACTGTTACTACCAAAGTAACGGTAAAGGACAGCAAAGGACAACATACTGATGTAAAAGAGGTGACCAGAACAGAAACACAACCTATTAAACTGGATCCTAAAGATGCTGGAAAAATGGATCAGGATTATGACCTAGGGCCTACAAAAGTGCAAACTGATGTAACCTATAATTCCAATGACCATAATTACTTGTTCGAGAATGAAAAAAACGGTTACAGAATATATGACACCAAAGCGGGAGGGAAAATGGATGCTGCAAAATTACGTCCTACTTCTAAAGAAGGATATTATATAATGTCACAAGCAGGAAATAACTCTTTTGGTTATTTTAACGAAGATGGAAATTTTGTGGTTGAAAGCTATAATCCTTCAACAGACGCGGTTGAAAAAACCATCTATAAACTGGAGATGAAAAGCAAAACGTCCATCAAACAGAATAAAATGTAGATTTATTAACTATCCCCACAATGGAAACCGCCCTTCAAACTCTGGTTTGAGGGGCGGTTTTTTCAAAACTTTCAAAAATATTACCCTTTATGCATAAATGCCTGCTTGGCCAATAATGCTTCCTCGCTCTCCACGTGGTCCTCATCCGGTATGCAGCAGTCCACGGGACATACGGCGGCACATTGCGGCTCATCGTGAAAGCCTTTGCACTCAGTACATTTATCTGCAACTATAAAATATATTTCGTCGCTAACAGGCTCTTGCGCCTCGTTGGCATCCACTTCTTTTCCGTTTGGCAGCACAACTTTGCCATCCAAATCCGTTCCATCAGCATAACGCCAATCATCCGCACCCTCATAGATTGCTGTATTAGGACATTCCGGCTCACAGGCTCCACAGTTTATACATTCGTCCGTTATAATAATTGCCATAGCTTCTACTTTTTCTAACTTTGCGCAAATTTAAACCCTATTAGGGTAACACCAAAATAAGTATGCAATTAAAACAAAGAATTAACGCTTTTACGGCTTTAGGGAAATTACTTAGGGAAATTAAAGTTGAAGATAATCCCGAAGCTTCTGGAGAAGTCAAGATGATTTTGAAGAAAGCCGAAGCCGAAAACGGTTGGTTTACACAAGAAAATATAACTTTTGCGCTTAAAAGTTGGGGCGATGCACTTTCCGAAGAAAACCTTCAACAATGGGTTTCAAACTATAAAATTGAATCCTCCGAAGCCTTGGTGAAAGGGGGAAAAACCATTGCAATCGTTATGGCCGGCAACGTTCCCTTGGTTGGTTTCCACGATTTTCTTTCTGTACTAATTACAGGCAACAAAGTTTTGGCGAAACTTTCTTCAAACGATAAAACTTTACTGCCTTTTCTTGTAAACCAATTAATTTCTATTGAACCAGATTTTGAAAATTATATTGAATTTACCGAAGGAAGGTTAAAAGATTTTGATGCCGTAATCGCAACTGGCAGCAACAACACTGCACGCTATTTTGATTTTTACTTCGGAAAATACCCTAATATTATCCGTAAAAACCGAAACTCGGTCGCGGTATTAACTGGAGATGAAACTGAAGAGGATTTAAAGAATCTTGCCGACGATGTTTTTAGATATTTCGGTCTTGGCTGTCGCAATGTTTCAAAAATATACATTCCTGAGGGTTACGATTTTGAGCCTTTTTTTAAGGGAATGTTCAGTTGGAAAGAAATTATCCACAATCACAAATACATCAATAATTACGATTACAATAAAGCAGTCTATTTAATGGATAGCTTCCCGTTGTTGGATAACGAGTTTATGCTACTCAAAGAAGACACTGGCTTCTCCTCGCCTATTTCAGTGCTTTT
>JAPKFY010000155.1 GCA_026646335.1 Aequorivita sp.
GTCGAGCTCGACGCGCAGCAGGCCGCGCGCATTCAGCTCGCCGCGCGCCTCGACGCTGCGGCCGTCATTTCTCATAATCAAATAGTTATAGTAAGTGTATCATAAGCCAAATGGACGTGTTTTGGAAGTTTTTTTTCAACTTCTTCGTGAAAGCCCATCAAGTGGCTAATGTGTGTAAAATATGTTTCTTCAGGCTTCACTTTTTCAACAAAATCAAGTGCTTCAGAGATATTAAAATGTGAATAATGCGGCTCTTCCCGAAGGGCATTTATAACTAAAACCTTAGTCCCAATCACTTTTTGAATTTCTTCTTCTGAAATTGTTTTTACATCGGTCAAATACGTAAAATTCTCTACCCTAAACCCCAAAACTGGAAGGGTATCGTGCATGGCCTCAATGGGAATTACCTTTTTTCCTCCGACAATAAAAGGAGTGTCTTTATCAATTTCAATTTCTTCAATACTTGGTGCCCCTGGATATTTATTTTCTGTGGCAAAAATATAGGCGAATCGTTCCCGTAATGATTCAAAAACCCGTTTGTGGGTGTAAAAGGGCAAATTGCCCTGCATAAAATTAAATGGACGGATATCGTCCAATCCCGCTGTATGGTCGCTATGTTCATGAGTCAGCAGAATTCCATCCACTTTTGAAACATTTTCACGCAACATTTGCTGTCTGAAATCCGGTCCGCAATCAATTACATAAGAAAAGTCGTCCCAACGCAATAAAACAGATACCCGCAAACGTTTATCTTTTGGATCGTTGCTCTTACAAACTGGGTGGTTACTGCCAATCACAGGTATTCCCTGTGAAGTTCCGGTGCCAAGAAATGTAACACTGAATGTTGATTTCATTCCAGCAAAAATACTGGTATTTTTTTTGTTTACCTATTGTAATCGCTACCTTTGTTGTTTAAAAAAATAGAACGTTGCTATGCCAGAATCTATAATAGGAGACAAGGAATTTGAAAATATTCCTTCCATAAAAAGTAAGGCTTTACGAATTAATCTGAACGAAAACATTTACGGCACTTTTGCCGAAATTGGAGCCGGTCAAGAAACCGTTCGCAATTTTTTTAGGGCTGGCGGTGCTTCTGGAACTATCGCCAAAACTATGTCTGCCTATGATAAGGATTTTAGCGATGCAATCTATGGAATAGAAGAAGACGGCAGATATGTAACCGAATCGAGGCTTCAGAAAATGCTGTCGCACGAGTTTCACTTAATTGAAGAACGCATAAATCGCGATAAGCATCCCAACAGACTTTTCTTTTCATTCGCAAATACGGTTGCCACGATTGATTTTGCTAAAAAATACAAAGGTCACGGCTGGGTGGGGATTCGGTATCAAATTGACCCCAAAGAGCCGTATAATGAAATAACCCTTCACATTCGCTTTCACGAAAATGATGCGCAATTACAGCAAATTACATTGGGGACTTTGGGGGTAAACCTAATTTATGGAGCATATTATAAATATGACCAGCCCAATAAACTGCTGCGTTATCTTTACGACCATATCGATAAAGATAAAATTGAAATTGACACTATAAATTTTTCGGGACCGCGTTTTGCAGAAGTTGACAACAGATTGATGAGCCTTCAGCTAATCAAGAATGGCATGACGGATGCGGTTATGTTTGATCCGGAAGGCCACAACATACTTCCGGCAAGAATTCTTTATAAGAAAAACATATTGGCCCTTCGCGGTAGTTTTAGGCCTGTCACGAAGGTTAACATAGATATGTTTGAACGTTCCTATGAAATGTTTCTCAATGAAAACAGGGTAGAAAAAGATAGAACCGAAGTTATTTTTGAAATCACACTTTCAAATCTTCGCGCTGAAGGCGAAATTGATGAAGAAGATTTTATGGACCGTGCCAGATTGCTATGCTCTTTGGGCTATACGGTTATGATTTCAAATTTTCAGGAATATTATAAGCTGGTTGAATATTTCTCTAGATATACCAAAATGCGCATGGGCCTGGCAATGGGCGTTAACAACTTAGTAGATATTTTTGATGAAAAATACTATCGCCATTTAAGCGGCGGTATTTTGGAAGCCTTTGGAAAACTATTTTTTAAAGATTTGAAGGTTTATCTCTACCCTATGAAAGACCCAGAAACCGGAGAATACACCAACAGCGAAAATCTAAAGGTGCATCCACGAATGAAGGAATTGTACAAATTCTTCAAATACAATGGAAAGGTTGTCGACATCACAGATTACAACCCTGAAAACATGGAGATATTTTCACGCGAAGTGTTGTCAATGATAGAAACTGGCGAGGAAGGTTGGGAAGAAATGTTACCTCCAGGAGTTTCAGAAATTATAAAAGACAAGCGTCTTTTTAATTACAAGCCAGCACCAGCAAAAATAAATAATTAATCCAGTATTTGTGAGGCGTGGTCTTTGGTCTTTACTTTATCAATTACCCGCACGATGGTTCCTGTTTCATCCATTATAAAAGTTTTGCGATGGATGCCGTCAAACTTTCTTCCCATGAATTTTTTAGGTCCCCAAACGCCAAAGGCATTGATAACTTCTTTGTTTTCATCTGCCAATAACGGAAATGGGAAATTGTATTTTTCTTTAAAGTTTTTTTGACGTTTTTCACTGTCGGCACTTACGCCCAACAATTCAAAACCTTCTTTTTGAAGTTCTTTGAAATTATCGCGAAGATTGCAAGCTTCGGCAGTACAACCAGGGGTACTGGCTCTTGGATAGAAAAAAACAACCCATTTTTTTCCTTTGAAATCTTTTGATGAAATTGTATTTCCATCTTGATCATTAACTGTAAAATCTGGTGCCTTATCTCCTGCCTGTAATGTTTTCATTATCCTTATTTTTGTATAAAAGTACTTAAAATGACCAAACAAGAAAAGGTTACGTTTGTTATTGATACGTTAAATAAGCTTTATCCACAGGTTCCCATTCCATTGGAACATAAAGACCCGTATACTTTGTTGATCGCGGTTTTGCTTTCTGCCCAAAGTACAGACGTTCGGGTGAACCAAATAACACCAATATTATTTGAAATTGCCGACAATCCGTATGATATGGTAAAACTTACCGTTGAAGAAATCAGGGAAATCATAAAACCCGTAGGCCTTTCACCGATGAAATCAAAAGGTATTCACGGGCTTTCAAAAATCCTGATAGAAAAATACAACGGCCAGGTACCCGCTGATTTTGAAGCTTTGGAATCTTTTCCAGCTGTTGGCCATAAAACCGCAAGTGTTGTGATGAGCCAAGCCTTCAATGTTCCCGCATTTCCGGTGGATACACATATTCACAGATTAATGTACCGATGGGGATTTTCAAATGGTAAAAACGTGGTCCAGACCGAAAAGGATGCAAAACGATTGTTTAAAGAAGATTTATGGAATAAGCTCCATCTTCAAATCATATGGTATGGAAGACAATATTCTCCAGCAAGAGGCTGGGATTTGGATAAGGATATAATTACCAAAACCATTGGTAGAAAAACTGTTGTTAATGACTATTTGAAGAAAAAGAATCGATGAGTAGGGAAGTTAAAAAGTTGAGTGGTTAAACGAAATTTTATTGCCATTTTCTAAATTCAACGGCTTCTCAACTCTTAACAATTTTTCAAAAAAAACCCCGAAAAGCTAATTCCAGGGTTTTTCCAAGTTTAGTTTAGAAGTGCTTCAAACTTCATTTTATGGTAATCTATAACACTTAAAGCCATCGAATAATCCAGAAGAAATTTAATGGTTTCCTCTTTTGGAACAAGTTTTTTATTCACGTCGTCCACACGTGATGTTTCAGAGTAAAATTTTTGCATAGAATGTTATTTTGAGGTTTTATTTTCAAATAACGCAGCAAAAATTAGTTTATTGTATCAATTGGTCAATATAATATTATGTTTATCAATTACTTTGCGCAAATTGATGAGCGCATAACGCATCCGTCCTAGAGCAGTGTTGATGCTAACTCCAGTTTGCTCGCTTATTTCCTTAAAGCTCATATCCTTATAAATCCGCATCATCAATACTTCTTTTTGATCTTCTGGAAGTTCTTCAATCAATCTTCTTACGTCATTTTCAACTTGTCCCTTGATAATCTGCTTTTCAATATTTAAAGCATTGTCGCTCAAAACCGAAAATATATTGAAATCAGTATTGTTTTCAAATTTCGGCATACGGTTGTTTTTTCTGAAATGATCTATCACCAAATTATGCGCAATACGCATAACCCAAGGAAGAAACTTACCTTCTTCATTATAGGCACCCTTTTTCAAGGTTTTAATAACCTTAATGAAGGTGTCCTGAAAAATGTCTTCAGCGACATCCCTGTCAAAAACTTTTGAATAAATAAAACTGTAGATTCTTTGCTTGTGTCGAGTTATCAACTCGCTAAGTGCAGATTCATTACCGTTCATATAGGCGTTTACTAAAAACGCATCAGAGTTTGTGCTTTGCTTCATATCAATACTTTTTTAAAAAATAAACAACTACGGATTTGGTTGCTTAGTTACAATGTTTATTTGTTAAAAGTAATGATCAGCTATAGGCAATAATTTTTTTATATGACGTTAAGAGCCGTAAATATAACAACAAAGATTTCACAAATGCAAAAAAAAGGTTAAATATTTCTATAAATAATAATAATAAGCTCGAAGGTGCATTGCTAAAACCGATATAGTATCTTTGTGAAAAGCTTTAAAAAAGGAGATAA
>JAPKFY010000156.1 GCA_026646335.1 Aequorivita sp.
GGTGATCCCCGTAAACCCAATGGTTGAGGAAGCGCTGGGGGAAAAGAGCTATGCCAGCCTGTTAGATGTTCCCGGTGAAATTGACCTGGTGGATATTTTCCGTTAGGGTCTTCAATACTTGTAGCCAATAAACCTTTGGCATCGTAAGGAAAAGCTGGGTAAACAACTTTTAAGCCAGGCGTGTGAGTAAACCACGCCTCGTTCGTTTGACTATGGAACGGTCCCGCTCCCACTCCCGCGCCACAGGGCATTCGCACAACTACATCGGCTTTTTCATTCCAGCGGTAATGACTTTTTGCGAGATGGTTTATGATTGGGTTAAAGCCCGAAGTAACAAAATCTGCAAACTGCATTTCCACAATGGCTTTAAATCCATTTATGGAAAGCCCCATTGCAGCTGAAACAATTGCAGATTCACAAATAGGTGTGTTGCGAACTCGGTCTTTCCCAAATTGCTCTACAAACCCCTCTGTTATTTTGAAAACCCCGCCGTATTCCGCCACATCTTGCCCCATAATAATAAGGTTGTCGTGGCGCTCCATGGATTGCTTCAAGCCTTGGGAAACAGCATCGATAAAACGAATATTTTCTTTATTTGAATTTTCAGTAACCTCTTGATATTTAAATGGTTTATAAACATCATTTAACTCATTGGCTTCAGTAAATTCTATTTTTTGTTCTGCAAAAGCAATGTCAAGATTTTCATCAATTTCGCGCTTAAATTCGTTTTTAAACCCTTGAATCTTTTCTTCGGAAAGAATTCCCTCCCCAAGCAAATAATTTTCATAATTAATAAGCGGATCGCGCAACCCCCATTCGTCAATTAAATCTATTGGAACGTATTTTGTTCCACTCGCCTCTTCGTGGCCGCGCATTCTGAAGGTTTTGAACTCTAACAATACCGGGCGTGGGTTGGTGCGCATGCTTTCAACTAAATCTTTCAATTTGGTATAAACCTCCAAAATATCGTTGCCTTCAATAATATGAGCTTCCATTCCGTAACCCTTGCCGCGGTCTGCAATATTCTCACAGTTATATTGCTCGTTGGTTGGCGTTGAAAGCCCATAACCGTTGTTCTCAACACAAAATAAAACTGGAAGTTGCCAAACGGAGGCAACGTTCAATGCCTCGTGGATATCGCCTTCACTGGTACCGCCTTCGCCTGTAAATACGGCACATACTTTATTATTTCCCTTTAATTTGTTTGCCAGGGCAATTCCATCAGCTACACCAAATTGTGGGCCTAAGTGCGAAATCATACCAATAATATGGAATTCCTGAGTTCCAAAATGGAAACTTCTATCGCGACCTTTTGTAAAACCATTTGCTTTTCCTTGCCATTGCGAGAACAAGCGGTGAAGGGGAATGTCCCGCATCGTGAAAACGGCAAGGTTCCGGTGCATTGGCAAAATATATTCATCTTTGTCCAAAACCGCAGTTATTCCTACGGAAATTGCTTCTTGCCCTATCCCACTGAACCATTTTGAAACCTTTCCTTGTCGCAAAAGGATCAGCATTTTTTCTTCTATCAACCTCGGCTTGAGCATTCCGCGGTAGAGTTTCAATAATGTGGCATCGTCTAGGTCTTTTCGGTTGTAATCGAAGAAAATATGCGGCGTGGTTTCAGGTTTCATGTGGCTATAATATTTTTTTTAAAGGTCGCAAGGAACATCCCAAATTGACATTCCATTGTGTACTTGAGTAACTATTGTGAATGTTACATCTTATTAATTTTGAAGTTTCAAAAGTAGAAAAAAACCCGTTGCAATAGGGATTATTAAAGCAAAATTTAGCTGCGGAAAAACTTTTACAATTTTGGTATCTTTGTAATCTCAAATATTTAAACCCATGAACAATATACCCAGCGTAGATTTGGCAGATTTCCTTTCTAGAGATCCTAAAAGGAAGCAAAAATTTGTTGATGAAATAGGTTCAGCGTATCAAGAAATAGGCTTTGTTTCGCTCAAAAACCACTTCTTAAGCGATGATTTAGTTGATGCCCTCTATAAAGAAGTAAAAGGCTTTTTTGCACTTCCTGTTGAGACTAAGAAAAAATATGAGATTGAGGGCCTGGGCGGACAGCGCGGCTATATTTCCTTCGGAAAAGAGCACGCCAAGGGTAAAAAGGAAGGCGATTTAAAAGAGTTTTGGCATTTTGGGCAGGAACCCACACCAGACGCGAATCTTTCCGAGGAAATGCCAAAGAACGTAATTGTGAAAGAACTTCCCGATTTTAACCACACGGGAATGGAAGCCTATAGAATGCTCGAGAAAACAGGAATCTATGTGCTTCGCGCCTTAGCTTTGTATATAGGTTTGGATGAGTTTTATTTCGATCATTGGGTAACAAATGGCAATAGTATTCTTCGCCCAATCCACTATCCGCCTATTGCGCAAGAACCGAAAGGAGCAGTGCGGGCTGGAGCTCACGGAGATATAAATCTTATCACTTTATTAATGGGCGCTTCTGCTGGCGGTCTTCAAGTTTTGCGAAAAGACGGCGAATGGATTGAGGCTATCCCGAACGAAGATGAACTTGTTATTAACGTTGGCGATATGCTTGAAAGGCACACTAACAACAAGTTGCGTTCAACTATCCACCGAGTTGTGAATCCACCGCGCGAGGAATGGGGCAATCCGAGATACTCCATCCCTTTCTTTATGCACCCTCGAGGTGATATGAAATTGAACTGTTTGGAAGAGTGTATTGACGCCGAACACCCAAAAGCCTATGAAGATATTACCGCGGGCGAGTTTTTGCACCAACGTTTGGTGGAAATTGGCTTAATAAAAAAAGCCCCCTAACCCCAAAGGGAGAACTCTGCCGTAGAATGGATGAATTTTTTACGGTAGAAATATAAACTTTGAATCTTAAACTTTGAATTTTGAATTCCTTAGAAGACCAATTAAAAAACCTTTTCCCCGACCACGAACCAAAAGATATTTCTGAAACAAAGGAAGAACCCACGGTTTGGATGCAGGATGCCCCCTTAATTTGCAAATATGAAAAGCGAAAAGGCAAGCCGATTACCATTATTGAAGGCTACAACGGCGCTGATAGCGATTTTAAAATACTTGCGAAAGAAATAAAACAACTGTTAAGTGTTGGTGGAAGTTTTAAGAATGAACAGATTATCATTCAAGGAGATTATCGCGATAAGATCATGCAGTTTTTGAAGGATAAAGGGTTTAAAGTGAAGCGCGTTGGCGGTTAGTCAGTAGTCAAAAATGCCAAACCTCAACCCCCTCTACTAAACTCATAAACTTCTAAACATTTAAACTCATTAATTAAACATTAAAACATTTTGAAATCACAAACCATACAACCCAGCGAGCTGATACTTACCCCCGAAGGCAAAATATATCATTTAGACCTTGCGCCTTCACAATTGGCTCCAACCATCATAACGGTTGGTGATCCGGGACGAGTGGAAATGGTTTCCAAATATTTTGATACCATTGAAACAAAGGCCGAACATCGCGAATTCAAAACCCATACCGGAACGTATAAAGGAAAGCGAATCAGCGTAATTTCCACTGGAATTGGTCCCGATAATATTGATATTGTTTTCAATGAGCTTGACGCTTTGGTAAACATAGATTTTGAAAAGCGACAGATCAATAAAAAGCTGACATCGCTAGATATTATCAGGATTGGAACCTCTGGAGGCTTAACTCCCGAAGTTGAAGTGGATAGCTTTTTAATAAGTGTTATGGGCATTGGCTTGGACAACGTGATGCACTATTACGATAAAACCAATAAAATTTTCAATCGCGATTTTGGAAGGAACTTATAGCCGTACCGGAAGATGGAGAGACGCCCTCCGGTGCCCATGAAGATGATATCCGCGTTCTCGACCGGGATCATGTCGGTGACGTTGGCCTCAAACGTCACCAGCAGTTTGTTGGGGTACTCCAGAATGGCATTGATGTTGTCGGCGGTATCGCGGTCTTCGGCGCCCAGGTAGATGCCGCCGAAACAGTCCGCCGCGAGCGGCTTGTTCACCTTCAGATACCAGTGGACGACGTCGACCATATGCACGAACAGCCCACCCATCTGCGCATTGGTGGAATAGTCCCAATAAACGTAATGATTGAAGTAGCGCTTGGGGTGCCATGGAACTTTCGCCAGTTTGCCCTGGCAGGCGTTCCAATCCATGCCTTCCGGTTTCGTCTCCATGCCGGCGGGCGGCGCCATATTGCGGTACGCGCCATTGCCGTTCCAGATGGTACGGACCATGGTGATCTGCCCTCCCATGCTAAAACTTTGAAATTCTTAAACATCAAGTTGCCGGAACCTGAACCTTTGCCAGCAATCTCAGTATATATGAAATCTGTATTGAATCCAT
>JAPKFY010000157.1 GCA_026646335.1 Aequorivita sp.
TTACCTCTATCTGCGATTCTCTCTATTCCATAATCCCGGCGAATCATCAGAGTTTCCCGGGAATAGTAAACCGGGTCCATTTTATGAAGTTCATTTGTATTAATTACCTCAGTTACCATAACTTTTTTTAATTTTTTTGTTCATCCTCTAAAAAGGCCGTGCAAAAGTAACTTTTTGTTGTCAATTTCACAAAGCATTGAATGTAAATTTAAGAATTTTAAAAAGTATTCTATTCCTTAAAAATGAAAGAATTAAAGTATCTCAATAAATATTTCCTAAAATACAAAGGACGCCTGCTGTTGGGGGTTTTTATAACCATCATTGCAACTGTCTTCAAATTGGTCGTGCCAATGAAAATAGGCGATTCCGTGACTGTTGTGAAACAGTATATGAACGGGGAAATAACAGATCTTGTTTTTGTGAAGCATCAACTTCTCATCAATATTTTATTGCTTTTGGGAGCAGCGCTGCTCTCGGCATTTTTCACTTTTATGATGCGGCAGACCTTTATTGTGGTTTCCCGTTATGTGGAATACGATCTTAAAAACGAAATTTTTCAGCACTACGAAAAACTGTCGCTCGGTTTCTACAAACAGAACCGAACCGGCGATTTGATGAACCGTATTAGCGAAGATGTCTCCAAAGTGCGAATGTACGTTGGTCCAGCGCTGATGTACAGCATCACTACGGTTACACTTTTTATTGTGGTAGTGAGTTATATGTTTTATAAGGCACCAACCCTGACATTGTATGCAATTGCGCCACTGCCTATTCTTTCTTTGGCCATTTACAAACTGAGTGTGCTCATCAACCAACGAACTACCATTGTACAGCAATATCTTTCAAAACTCACCACTTTTACGCAGGAAAGTTTCAGCGGAATTGCGGTGATTAAAGCCTACGGAATAGAACCGCGAACCAATACCAATTTTGAAGAATTGGCTGAAGGCAGTAAAGTGAAAAATATAGATTTAGCGAAAGTACAGGCCCTGTTTTTCCCGCTGATGATGCTCTTAATTGGCGTTAGTAACATTCTCGTTATTTATATTGGTGGCTCACGGTACATAAATGGACAAATAGCTGAATTTGGGACTATTGTTGAGTTTTTAATCTATGTGAATATGCTCACCTGGCCCGTTGCCGTTGTTGGTTGGGTAACCTCTATGGTGCAACAGGCGGAAGCTTCACAAAAACGGATCAACGAATTCTTGGAAACCGAACCTACCATTCAAAACTTGGTGGAGGAAAGCACTCCTGTCAATGGAAATATTGAATTCAACAATCTCACATTTACCTATCCAGACACGGGGATTACAGCACTTAAAGATGTTTCCTTTACTGTAAAACCTGGCGAAACATTAGCCGTTATCGGAAACACAGGTTCGGGAAAATCTACCGTACTTGAATTGATTGGAAGGCTGTACGACGTTGAAGAAGGAATGTTGAAAATGGACGGCACGCCAATTAGAAAATTAAACCTCAACGATTTGCGTGAGAGCATTGGCTATGTGCCTCAGGATGCTTTTTTGTTTAGTGACACGCTTCGCAACAACATACGCTTTGGAAAGGAAAATGCTTCTGAAGAAGAAGTAATAGAAGCAGCTAAAAACGCAGCCGTTCACCAAAATATCATCGGTTTCAACAAAGGGTACGACACTATTTTGGGTGAGCGCGGCATTACATTGAGCGGTGGGCAAAAGCAGCGCGTTTCCATTGCGCGGGCCATTATTAAAGATCCACAAATTTTATTGTTTGACGACTGTCTTTCGGCCGTAGACACGGAAACCGAAGAAGAAATTCTTCAAAACCTCAATAAGATTTCAAAAAACAAAAGCACTATTATAGTGAGTCATAGGATTTCCTCAGTAAAGAATGCCAATAAGATTATTGTTTTGGAAGAAGGCAAAATCATTCAGCAAGGAACTCATAATGAATTGGTAAATTCCGAAGGATACTACAAGGAACTTTACGCAAAACAGCTTTTGGAAAAAGAAATGTAAATTTACTTTGGCTGGTTTGGATTTTTTTTGGATTTTTGGCAAAACGTAAGCAAAAAAATAGAAATTATGAGTGACCAATATACGATGGAGCAAGAAGAAATATTTTCAAAAGTGATGCGCGCCGGAAGACGCACTTACTTTTTTGATGTAAGGTCCACAAAGGCAGGGGATTTTTACCTTACCATTACCGAAAGTAAAAAGTTTACAAACGACGATGGTTCCTACCATTACAAAAAACACAAAATCTATCTTTACAAAGAGGATTTCAGTGAGTTTAAGGACACCTTGGATGAAATGATAAACTACGTGATCGATGAGAAAGGGGAGGAAGTAATCAGCGAACGCCATCAAAAAGATTATAAAAAAGAAACAGACGAAGCGCCAATTGCCGCTGAATCACCTTCAGAAAATGGGGAAACAGACACCAGCAATTTCACAGATATAGAATTTGACGATATATAAAAAGCAACACATCTTAAACTTAAGACCGGCACTGGTAAAACTGTTGCCGGTTTTTTTATTTTCAATGCAATCAAAGCTCAAATACTTTGCTTACTTTTCGTAGTTAAAACAATTCCCAAACCAATTTTATGGTAAAAAAACTGTACCAACCCTACAAACCCAATCTGGATTTTTCGGGGCTGGACCATATTGTGGTCGGTAGTGGAATGGGCGGAATCACCGTTGCTACTTGGCTCGCTAAGTCAGGAAAAAAAGTCGCCATTTTTGAACGTCATTATGTTCCCGGCGGCTTCACACACAGCTTTAAAAGAAAGGACGGTTTTCAGTGGGACGTAGGTGTACATTATGTGGGCAATATGGCAAAAGATTCTTCCCTACGAAGTTTTTTCGACTTTTTGACTGATGGAAAACTGGAATGGGAATCCATGGGCGAAGTGTATGATGTGGCAAATATTGAAGGCACCGAATATCTTTTCAAAGCTGGAAAGGAAAACTTCAGAAAACAATTCACCAACTATTTTCCCGAAGAAAAAAAAGCTATTGAAGCCTATCTAAAACTCATTGAGAAAACCAACAAACGCGCCAATGCTTTCTATTTTGAAAAAATATTTGAACCGTGGTTAAGCAAAGCTATAGGATGGATTTTCAGGAAAAGATATTCGAAATATTCACAAAGAACTACTTGGGAGGTTTTAAGTGAAATTACCAAAGACGAACGTTTGATCGCACTGCTCTGCGCACAATGCGGCAACTACGGGCTTTCACCTAAAAACAGCAGTTTCGGAGCACATGCAATGGTCATTGGCCACTTTTTGGATGGCGGCTACTACCCTGTTGGCGGTGCAGACCAGATTTGTGAAAAAACCCTCGAAGTATTTACGGCACACGGCGGAAAGGTTTTTATAAATGCCGATGTAACCAAAATAGTTACTGAAAACAATCGAGTGCAAGGAATCCGACTAGGTGAAAAATTTATCCCCTGCAAAAGTGTAATAAGCAATGTGGGGGTGAACAATACTTTTAATCATTTGCTTTCAGAAACAGATCGTAAAAAGTGTAAGTACAATTTAAAAAATGTGCAACCTGCCAGCGCGCACATCTGTTTATACCTTGGATTGAACCAATCCAGTGAAGCTTTAAAACTGCCAAAGTACAATTTGTGGTACTACAAACACGAAAACATAGACAAAATTTTTGATGAAGCCACTTTGGAAAACGCTCCCGAAAATTTTGCCTACATCTCCTTTCCCTCTGCCAAAGATCCGAATTGGGAAATAAAAAATCCCAGCACGGCAACCATACAAGCTATTTCAGTGGGAAATATGGATTGGTTTGAAACATTTAAAGACTCCAAGGCGTGCACCTGACGCTGGGGATTCTGCGCCATTTTCAAGCCTTTTCCTACGCCTCTGCCTTTTTCTGGCTGGACGGCTTCGCCGTCCCC
>JAPKFY010000158.1 GCA_026646335.1 Aequorivita sp.
ATTCCACACGAGCAACGACCGGGTGATAAATTACTTACAAAGTATGCGTTCAAACCGATTGACTATTTTGTCGTTCAATCGAAGAACGTGGCAGATGACCTCGAAAAATTCAATGTTAATTCAAAACCTGTGCTGCTGACTCATCACCCGCTGAATTGCTGAGTGAATAACGTATAAAGCACCAAATAACAATTAACCTTCAAATACCAAAAAACAAAATTAAATTAAAAATGATCGAAAGATAAATTTAATTTCAAGTTACCCTTAAAGTTTGGGTTTTGTTATTTATTCGGAATTTGGTAATTGTTTTTTTTGGAATTTTAATTTACTCGTATCTCAAACTTTCAATAGGATCCAATCCGGCAGCCTTTGAGGCAGGATAAGAACCTGCAATCACCGCAACAATAAACGTAATAACTGTCGCCCAAATCATTGCCGCCCACGGCAGCGAAAAATCAAATTCAAAGATTTTTGCAAATGCAAAACCAGTCAGCACTCCCAGAATAATTCCCAAAATGCTCCCAAACTGACCGATCACAATGGTTTCCATAAAAAATTGGGTGGAAATTGTAGAACGTTTTGCGCCCATGGCCTTCCGGACACCAATTTCACGGGTTCGTTCCGTTACGGAAACCAACATAATGTTCATCAACGCAATGGAAGAGCCGAGAATGGTAATAATGCTGATGATCCAAGCAGCAATTTCAAGATATTGCGTAATGGAAGCAATCCGGTTTATCAAATCTTCACTGCGTTCAATTCCGAAGTTATTCGCTTCCACCGGATTCAGGCCGCGAATGTTTCTAAAAGTAATGATAGCTTCGTCCTGAGCGGCCTCCATCATTTCTTTGTTATCTACTTTTACGCTTATGTTGTAGTTGATGTTTGGCTGCGTATAGATTCCGCGGGCAACTTGTACGGGGATTAACACCTTTAAATCCTGGTTGTTCCCGAAAGTGGATCCTTTGGATTCCAACAGACCGATTACCTTGAATTTTACCCCGCGAATACTGATCGTTTTGTTGATTGGATCTTCGTTTTTAAAAAGATTTTTTTCAAAATCAGAACCTATCAAACAGACCTTATTGTTGTTTTGGATATCGAAAATGGTAAAATTTCTTCCCTGGTCGATCTCGGTTCCGGTATTTTCAAGATAATTTTCGTTAACCCCATAAACCTGCACTTCGGGATCGGTTTTTTCTGAACCGTATTTTACTTCGGCAACAGAGGTTCCCTGAAAGGAGAGCGAAGTTTTGGTCGCGGGAAATTCATATTTGTCCAAAAACTCCCGAACGTTGTTATAGCTGATTATTGGATTTATTTTCTCTCTTTCGCCGCTTCTGTTTGTCTGAACGGTAAATTCATATTGTTGGATATTGAAAGTATTGGCGCCCATAGACGCAAAATTGCCAGAAATGGTAGTTTCCAAGGCTTTCACGGCGCTTAAAATACCTACAAGCGCCCAAATGCCAATCCCAATAATTACAATGGTTAGAATAGTCCTCAGTAACTGACTTTTAATAGAATCCAGCGCAATACGGACATTTTCCCAAAAAAGTGAAAACATATTTTTAGTTTGTGTTTCTCATTAGACTGCAAAAGTTGGATAAAGTTACTATTATTTAAGATATTTGCTTTTTAAAATTATAAGTCTAAATGAAACAAGAATAAAGGGAATCAGGATGAAGGACCTATTTTGAAATATAAATATGTTAACCAGTCTTGGTTCTTGATTCCCTTCAGTCCTGTTTCCTTCAAATATATAAACCCTTGTCAAAAAAACCATCCATACCCAAAGGCACCCGCGATTTCAACCCAGAAGAAGTTTCCAAGCGCAACTATATTTTCAATGTGATAAAGGAAACGTTTTCACTTTATGGGTTTCAGCCTATTGAAACGCCTTCTTTTGAAAATAGTGAAACATTGATGGGAAAATATGGCGAAGAGGGCGATAGGTTGATTTTTAAGATTTTGAACAGTGGGGATTATTTGTCAAAAGTTGACGAAAAGGTATATTCCGAAAAGGATAGCAATAGAATAACTCCGCAAATTTCTGAGAAAGCCCTCCGCTACGACCTAACAGTTCCTTTTGCACGTTACGTAGTACAACACCAAAATGAAATCACTTTTCCTTTTAAACGCTACCAAATGCAACCCGTTTGGCGTGCAGATAGGCCGCAAAAAGGGCGTTTTCGTGAATTTTACCAGTGCGATGCCGATGTTGTGGGTTCCACTTCCCTTTGGCAGGAAGTGGAATTTGTGCAGCTTTATGACGCAGTTTTCAGCAAACTTGGCCTAAAAGGCGTAGCCATAAAAATCAACAACCGAAAAATATTGAGCGGCATTGCCGAAACCATCGGTGCGGAAGACAAGTTGATAGACTTTACCGTAGCGCTGGACAAGCTTGATAAAATAGGGGAGGAAGGCGTTAAAAAGGAAATGCGCGAAAAAGGTATTTCAGAAGCTGCGCTGCAAAAACTGCAACCGTTGTTTTCATTAAAAGGATGTAATGATGAAAAGCTAACCTCTTTAAATGGGTTACTAGGTGGATCGCAACTGGGAATGGCAGGCGTGGAGGAACTGAGGTTTATCACAAGAAATATTAAAACACTAGGCCTACAAACTGCTTCTCTTGAAATTGACGTTACTTTAGCTCGCGGTCTAAATTATTACACCGGAGCCATTTTTGAAGTCTCGGCGCCTTCTGAAGTAAATATGGGCAGCATTGGCGGTGGCGGTAGATATGATGACCTTACAGGAATTTTTGGATTGCCAGATATGAGTGGCGTAGGTATTTCTTTTGGTTTGGATAGAGTTTATCTGGTTTTGGAAGAACTCAATCTTTTCCCTGAAACCGTTTCGGAAAACAGCAAAGCACTTTTTATAAATTTTGGTGAAAAGGAAGCTGTGTATGCAATGAAGGCGATAACCAATCTTCGCAGCGTTGGCATTAAAGCAGAATTATATCCCGATGCTACAAAGATGGGTAAACAAATGGGCTATGCTGATAAACGGAATATAGCTTTCACTATCCTGGCAGGTGAAAAAGAAATGGAAGCCCAATCATATACGCTTAAAAACATGAAAAGCGGGGAACAATCCCAAATGGATTTTCCAGAATTAGAGGCATTTCTTAAAAGTTAAAAAATTAAGCAAATTCTATCCTAAGCTAACATTGGCGTTGTTTTCCGGAACCTCTGGTTTTGGCTTTTCCAGTAGTTTTTTTTCAACTTCAAGCCTTGCTGCTTCAGAGAGCATGCCAGTTATTCGCAGTTTTGTTAAATTTTTTAGAGTTTCATTCATTCCTCCCCAATTTCGTTAATGATCTTTTCGTAGGAAATAACATAGTCAATCTGTTTTTCCTCTGAAACATGTTTGCGGGGAGTTTCAAGTATGATAAAATCGAATAGTTTTGAAATTATTTTTTTAAGGCGTTCTTCTGTTGTGATAATAGCTTTATGGACGTGATTTGCAATTGCAGTCAAAGCTAATGATAGAGCCAAAAGGATAGCGTAATATGCGTATATTGAAAGATCATACATTGGGGCAAAAGTGTAGATTAAAAAGAAAAATCCCACTAATAGAAAAGTGTTTGCAATATATCCAAAGGTTTTTTTGAAATCTTCAATAATTATATTCTTTGCAAACTTTAAAATCAAGCCTGAACTAATAGCCATTAGCGGCAGACTGATAGAAAACAAAAAAGAGGACATATATGCAAAACCAAATATGCCCTCTTTATCTTCATTAATATATATTATATGCA
>JAPKFY010000159.1 GCA_026646335.1 Aequorivita sp.
AAACTGAAAAACAAAAAAGGGCGCAAAATATGCGCCCTTCTTAAACAACCTAACCAATTAAATAATAAAATATTTTTACTTTTTCATAGCAATTCAATATTCAATTATCTATATGTAAATATACCATTCTTTGTTTAGTCTAATTGTTAAAGGTTTAAACAAAGTTTTGTTAAAGTTTTTTGGTGACAAGGTGGCAGAAACTTCCCCTCTGGTACTTTATTTGACAATCAATAAATGATTTGAACAAACACTAAAAAGAATAGAAAAATGAGCAAAGGAACTATCAATGTATCAGTGGACAATATTTTCCCGCTGATTAAAAAGTTTTTATACAGTGACCACGAAATTTTTCTTCGTGAATTGATTTCGAACGCAACGGATGCAACTTTGAAAATGAAGCACTTGACCAACATTGGCGAGGCTGAAGGCGTGGAATACGGAAATCCAATGATTGAAGTGAAATTGGATAAAAAGAAAAAACAACTTCGCATAATAGACCAAGGAATTGGTATGACCAAAGAGGAAGTTGAAAAATACATCAACGAAATTGCCTTTTCCGGGGCCGAGGAATTCATTGAAAAATACAAAGACAAAAACGGAAAGGATGCCGGAATTATCGGGCATTTCGGATTAGGTTTCTATTCAGCATTTATGGTAGCTGAAAAAGTTGAAATCATTACTAAAAGTTTTAAGGACGAGCCAGCAGTTCACTGGACTTGTGATGGTTCGCCAGAATTTACTTTAGAAAAAGCCGATAAAAAGGAAAGAGGTACAGAAATAATCCTCCACATAGCCGAAGATTCTACCGAGTTTTTGGAAGAAAGCCGCATTCGTGAACTGTTGGTGAAGTATAACAAGTTTATGCCAATCCCGATTAAATTCGGAACCAGAACCGAAGCCCTTCCAAAACCTGAAAGCGCAAAAGAAGAAGACCCAGACTCTGCTGAAGCTACGTCGGACGAAGGCAAAGCACCAACACAGGAAGTTGACAATATAATCAACAATCCAAACCCAGCGTGGACCAAGCTACCAACTGAACTTGAGGATAAAGATTACAATTCTTTTTACAGAGAATTGTACCCAATGCAGTTTGAAGAACCGCTTTTCCACATTCACTTAAATGTTGACTATCCGTTCAATCTTACCGGAATTCTTTATTTCCCTAAGATGACGAATGACATGAGTATTCAAAAGGATAAAATCCAGCTCTATCAAAACCAAGTTTTCGTAACCGATAACGTAGAAGGAATCGTGCCAGAATTCTTAACGATGCTTCGAGGAGTTATTGACAGTCCAGATATTCCATTAAACGTTTCGCGAAGCTATTTGCAGGCAGACGGTGCGGTGAAAAAGATTTCAAGCTACATCACCCGTAAAGTTGCCGATAAGCTGAAAAGTCTTTTCAACAGTGACCGTGAAGGTTTTGAAAAGAAATGGAACGACATCAAAATTGTCATTGAGTACGGAATGCTTACAGAAGATAAATTCTATGAAAAGGCACAGGATTTTGCGCTTTACCCAACTGTTGACAACACTTACCATACTTTTTCCGAACTGAAAGAGAAGATAAAAGACGTGCAGACAGACCGAGATGGAAACCTTGTTGTTCTGTATGCCTCAAACAAAGAAGAGCAACACAGCTATATTGAAACCGCAAAAGAGAAAGGCTATGAAGTTTTGTTATTGGATTCGCCAATCGTGACGCATCTCCTTCAAAAAGTGGAAAGCAGTGAAGAAAAAATCTCTTTCGTTCGTGTAGATAGCGACCACGTTGAAAACCTCATCAAAAAAGACGACGAGCAAATTTCAAAACTTTCTGATGAAGAAAAAGTAAGTTTGAAGACCTTTTTAGATGGCGTTATTCCGAAGGAAAAATTCAGCGTGCAACTGGAAGCTTTAGACAGCAATGCCAATCCATTCATCATTACCGAACCAGAATTTATGCGCAGAATGAAAGATATGCAGAAAACCGGCGGTGGTGGTATGTTCGGAATGGGAGGCTTCCCTGAAATGTATAATCTGATCGTCAATACCAATCATGAATTGGTAAGCGAAATCTTGAACACCAAAACCGAAAAGAAAAAAGAACGTTTGGTAAACCAAGCCCTTGATTTGGCAAGATTGAGCAAAAATTTATTGAAAGGTGAAGAACTCACTGCATTCATAAAGCGCAGTTATGAGATGATTAAATAACATTTTCTTTAAATACCTGTGTTAAAAAAGCCATTCCTGAATCACGGAATGGCTTTTTTTAATGGTATCTTCAATAGGTTTCACAACAAAGAGAGGTATGCTTATTTTTTTAACATAATATTTAGTTATAATAGCTCAAATGTGAAGTTTTTAACATATATTTATTGTTCTAACTTTAAATATATTTTATTATGAAAAAAAAATACTTTGTAAGTACTTTTTTAAGTTTCTTACTATTAACAATGTTCACTATCAGTTCCTTTGCGCAAGGCAACTGTAATGACCTCACCAGTCCAATAGAAACCCAAATTGGACTTTCGGCACAACCATCCGGTTTTTTTGTCCGTTCAGGAACACAACAAGGGCGAATTTTTAGAGATGCTATAGCTAGTACCTGTCCATCAAAGGTGTACCCTGGAATATTTAATGCAGGAAGTACTTATAATTATACAGCTATCCGCTTTTTTAATTCTGCTGCTGTTCCCACTTGTATAACTGTGAATTTTGACCCAAATAGCGGCGGAACACCATGCGCAACCAACGGTCATGCAATAATTTACCAAGGAGCTGGGGGCGTAAGCACTACTCCTTATGATCCTGCAAACCAAGGAGCTAATTATTTGGGAGATGTAGGTTCTTCTGCCACCCAATCATTTTCTGCAACTGTAGCTCCAGGATGGTTTGAAGTAGTTTTTACAAATACTTCTGCAGTATCAAATTGTAGTATTCGGTTTAGTTTTGCTCCTAACGGCGGCGTAATTATGTGTGATATGGCCTCAGGTCCAATTGGAGCTTGCGGTACCGGATTCCCAAAGCTAATTCCTGCATCAGGAACTGGAGGCGCTGGTTGTACTTTTCCAACTCTCTCCCCAGCAACAGTGGCCGCAACAGGTAATATTGGAGCTGGCCCAGGAGATTACGTTTTGGATTTTATTGAGATCGATCTAATACATACTTGGGCATCAGATCTTGACATTTATTTGGTTTCGCCCGGGGGAGCCGTAACTGCTGAGCTTTCAACCGACAACGGTGGAAGTACTGGTCTAGATGCCGGGGCTATCTTGGTTTTTGACGATGATTCCGCAAATGTGATCACTGGGTGGACCGGTGGTGCTCCCGCTGGTGATTACCGTGCAGAAGGCGGATTGTTAAATACCCTATTTGCTGGTCAATCTATTAATGGTGACTGGACACTCCGTATCTGCGACGATTCAGGAGGTGATAGTGGTACATTATATAACTATTGTATAAACTTTACTCAAAATAGCATAGTTGTAGGTAACCCTCCAACCATAATCTGTCCGGCCGATATTGTTATAAATAATACCGCTGGAACTTGTGGTGGTGTAGCAAACTTTGCCGGTGTGGCCTTTGATGTTGAAGACGGTAACATTTCCTCTTCTATCGTGGCAACCCCTGCAAGCGGAAGCACTTTCCCTGTTGGCGTTACTACCGTAAACCTTTCGGTTACCGATAGTGACGGAA
>JAPKFY010000016.1 GCA_026646335.1 Aequorivita sp.
TTCAGGAAACAGGACTTGAGGGAAACAGGAAACAGGACTTTAGGGATTCAGGAAACAGGACTTGAGGGAAATAGGAAACAGGACTTTAGGAATTCAGGAAACAGGACTTTAGGGATTCAGGAAACAGGACTTGAGGGAAACAGGAAACAGGACTTAAGGGAAGCAGGAAACAGGACTTAAGGGAAGCAGGAAATAGGACTTAGGAGATTCAGGACTTTGGGGAAATGGTTTTAAATTCTCATTATATTCTGAAACTGTCTTGACTCTTGTAGCGTCCGCCTATCGCCGAAGCTTTAGCGGAGGCACAAACAGTCTTGGTTCTTGGCTCATTTCTCAATATATCCTGAAACCGTCTTGTCTCCTGTAACAAAGCGGTCTTGGGTCTAAAGCTTCACCGTTTCCGAAATATGCGTAACTACTTGTGAGGTTTTGTTCACCTTAAATTTAAGGTCGAATACAATTCCTTGGTTGCTTTTTTCAACTAGAAGCTTTCCATCAGTTATGGGGTAATAACCCGCTTCGCCCCTGCAAAAGCAGTGTTTTCCGTAGAGCAGTTTTACATCGCTTAAGGACGCGTTCTCTTTGCTAAAATTTTCGGTGTCTGCAGGTATTTCAAAGTGAATGGTTTCAGAGTAATTGCCGTCTGCCGTTCCCGGAGGGCCTTCTTTAAAATAGGTGTATTCCACAACTGTATTGGTGCTTTCCACCAGCTGTGGATATAAGGCGCCCGTGTCATCTTTTTGTATGGACAAGCTTTTGTTTTTATGGACTACTACGCTGCAAGTTCCTTCCTCTGGGCAGCCTGTTGATTTGTTTTCCATTTGTTGCATAGTTGTATTTTCTGAAGAGGTTACGGCACCTGTTTGCGTTTTGCAGGCATTTACCATAAATAATGGGATTAAAAAATAGAGTGCTTTCATCTTATTATCTGTTTAGTATTAATTTGTGATCCGTGGTTCGTTAATTCGGGATTGGTTGATTCGATTTTTTTCAAACTACCCCTTCCGTCAGCTGGATTGTAAATTTAGCGCTTAATCAAGCTATTTCCCAGCTGCCACCCTGCCAAAAAAGGGCAGGCAGGCTTCCCCTAAAAGAAACTTCAGTCCTATTGTTTAAGTTAGTAACAAGGGGAAGGAGCAAATAGTCAACCTATATCAGGGACATCTTTTACGATTTCCGACTCGCTATTTCTCCAGTTCTACCTCCAAGTCCAGCAAATCTGGGTTTTTAAAATATTCTAAAAAAGGTTTTTGGACAGTTACGGTTTTTCTGTCTGCAGAAAATGTAGCTTTAGGATTGGATGTTTTCTTTATCTTCTTCGGAAAAGTATATTTCAAGGTATAATTGGAACCTCCCATAAAGGCTTCGGCCTGTTGCATGCTGTCCACTTGCTGTTGATGTAGCTTTTCATCCTTTATGTATGCGTCGCGCAGAAAAATCCCTTTTTTGAAAGAATAGTTAACGCCCAACACTTCGGGAGAATCTTCTTCCTTTTTCACTTCTGTATTGGAATCTTGGTTGGGCATTAAATTTCCCGCTTGTTCAAGACCGTTCAAGATATCGTTCGCCTCGCTTATGTTCTTGAAATTGGTGGAAATATCATAAACCATTTCAGAAGTCTCCGAGTCCATTTTTATATGAATGTTGAAGTTCTCCAGCTTTTTCAATTTCTGTTGTTCGGTGACGGAAAGTTTGGAGATACTGTCTTTCTTTTCCTCCAAAAATTGTTTCATATAAACAATGGTGTCCATTTTCACTTGTATGGAATCTTTCATAGCGTCACCGCCAAAAGCCATCATTTCGTTGAGGTTTACTTCTACTGTAATGATGCCACTTCCATCTTCGTTCATTACCATGGTTTCAGTGAATTGGCAGCTTGCCACAGTAATGGCAAGAGCGGACAGAAAAAGAAATTTTTGTAACATAGGTTATCTTTTAGGATTGTTTAAAATGATAAGCGCGGCAATCACCCCCGGAACCCACCCACAAACGGTGAGTATAAAAACGATCAGTACAGATCCACAGCCCTTTCCAATAACGGCAAGTGGCGGAAAAAGGATTGCTAGTAGGACTCTCCAAAAATTCATAGAAAACAAAGCTACGATTATTATTTAAGATTCGTTATTCGTGAATTGTGATTCGTGAATTGTGATTTGTTCATTTGTTACCTTCAACAGTCATTCCATTCTTTGCTCTATTTTCTTTATTCTTTTTTCTAATTAAGGCATTTCGTATTTCCACTTCGTAATTCGCACTTCAATTCCCTATCTTTGCAGACTTATTTTTAGAAACAATTTTATGCAACTGTCTGAACTGGAAATCATCCGAAGAGAAAAACTACAACAACTGCGCGAGCGTGGAATAAACCCCTATCCCGCAGATCTATATCCTGTAAACAACACTTCAAAAAAAATAAAGGACAATTTTGAGGAAGGGAAAAAGGTAGTGGTTGCCGGGCGGTTGATGTCACGTAGAATCCAAGGTTCAGCCTCTTTCGCAGAACTTCAGGATGCAGACGGGCGTATTCAGGTTTATTTTAACCGCGATGAAATCTGTCCTGGCGAAGACAAAAGCCATTACAACGAAGTCTATAAAAAATTGCTCGATATAGGTGATTTCATAGGGATTGAAGGCGAACTCTTCAAAACACAAGTAGGCGAAAAAACCATTATGGTGAAAAATTTTACCCTTTTGAGCAAAGCGCTAAGACCTTTGCCACAACCGCGTGTTGATGCCGAAGGAAAAGTTCACGACGCCTTTACAGATCCAGAACAACGCTACCGCCAGCGCTACGCAGATTTGGTGGTAAACCCACACGTAAAGGAAATTTTCGTAAAGCGCACCAAGCTTTATAACGCAATGCGAACGTTCTTTAACGAGCGTGGTTATTTTGAAGTGGAGACTCCAATTTTACAGCCCATTCCAGGTGGTGCTGCGGCGCGACCTTTTATTACGCACCACAATGCGTTAGACATTCCTTTGTATCTGCGAATTGCGAATGAATTGTACTTAAAAAGATTGATCGTCGGCGGTTTTGACGGCGTTTATGAGTTTTCCAAAAACTTCCGAAACGAGGGGATGGACCGCACCCACAACCCAGAATTTACGGCAATGGAAATTTACGTTTCCTATAAAGACTACAACTGGATGATGGATTTCTGCGAGCAATTGCTGGAATTCTGTGCGATAGAAGTAAACGGAACTTCAAAAGCTACTTTCGGGGAACATCAAATAGATTTCAAAGCCCCTTACCCAAGGGTAACTATGGCTGAGTCAATCCAACATTTTACAGGATTTGACATTACGGGAAAGACAGAGGATGAAATCCGAAAAGCGGCTTTGGACATGAAAATTCCAGTGGACGAAACTATGGGCAAAGGAAAATTGATCGACGAAATTTTCGGCGAAAAGTGTGAAGGCAATTATATCCAGCCAACTTTCATTACAGATTACCCAAAGGAAATGAGTCCGCTATGTAAAGAACACCGCGACAACCCTGAACTAACCGAGCGTTTTGAACTAATGGTCTGCGGCAAGGAAATAGCAAACGCATATAGCGAGTTGAACGACCCAATAGACCAACGCGAGCGTTTTGAAGCCCAGCTAAAACTCGCAGACAGAGGCGATGACGAAGCAACTGCCTTTATAGATTACGACTTTCTTAGAGCGTTGGAATACGGAATGCCCCCAACCAGCGGCATGGGCATCGGGATGGACCGGTTAATTATGTTTTTGACCAACAATCCTTCCATACAGGAAGTGCTTTTCTTCCCGCAGATGCGCCCCGAAAAGAAAAAGGTGGAAATGACCGAAGATGAAAAAGCAGTTTATACAATCTTAAAAGCCAACTCACCAGTTGCTTTGGAAACACTAAAAACCCAAAGTGGCCTGAGCAACAAAAAGTGGGACAAGGCCATAAAAGGACTTACAGCTTCCAAAGTTGCGAGGGTTGAAAAGACTGATGATACCTTAACGGTTTCGGTTTTATAAAAAAACAAGCTATCAAATATTTAAAAAGGAAATTACAGCGATGTAGTTTCCTTTTTTATGATAATCTCACGTAGTTGTGGTGCATAAAACCACATACTAGAAAACGCAATCTCAATTATTATAATTCAAAAAAATAATGTAAATTTGTATCCAGATAGATACAGATTTTATGTATTTTATTGAGAAAACAACTGAATTTGACAAATGGCTTAGAAAGTTAAAAGACTTAAAAGCCAAGGCAAAAATCTTGTTTAGAATTCAGAAAATTGAAAATGATGGACATTTTGGTGATTGTAAGGCTGTTGGGGACGGAATAATTGAATTACGAGTGAATTACGCAAAAGGATACAGAGTTTACTTCAAAGAAAAAGACGGGAAAATTATTTTACTTCTTATTGGAGGAAATAAATCTACGCAACAAAAAGACATTGCGAAAGCGAAAGAAATTTCAGAAAAATTAAAAAAATAGAAAATATGGAAACTTCAAAATTTGACATAGCAGATTATTTAGACAGCAAAGAAATGATTGCTGAATATCTCAATACTGTTCTAGAAGAAGGAAATAGCGCAGCAATAATTAGTGCGATTGGTCATATTGCTAAAGCTATAGGAATGACAAAAATAGCGGAAGAAACCGGATTGAGTAGACCGAGTTTATACAAAGCATTATCTGATGGAGCCAAACCTCAATTTGCTACAATAATGAAAGTTTTAAAAGCAATTGGAGGACAAATTCAAGTAAATCCAATCTCCGGCTGAAAAATTTAATGGGGCATCCATAAACGAACTTAAAAAGGAAATTACAGCAATGTAGTTTCCTTTTTCTATTCAATAAAAATCAATTCTTTAACATTTTTTCGAATTTCTTTCTGCTCAAACCTTTTGATTTATAAATCTTTACAACTACTTTTGGCAATCTATTCACAAATTCTAAACCTAATTTTTTTATGAAAAGACTATTATTCACTTCGCTATTTTTGTGTTTAACGCAGTTTTTCTTTGCCCAGGTAAGCAAGGAAAGTGTTGCACAATCTTGGATGGACACCAATATGCCCATCAACAAAACAAATCAAAGTTTCGCCATGTTGAACAGCCATTCCGGCCCTTCGGGCGAAACATTTCGTTTCTACCATACCGTAAATGGGGTGGAAGTTTTTGATTCTTCCGTGGCCGTTCACGTTTCAAACAACAATCAGGTGACCTATCACGCCAGCACTTTTAACAATGCGGTGGAAACAATAGACACCAATCCTTCAATTTCTGAAGATGATGCGTTGAACGCTGCAAAATCTGCTTTGAACATTGAAGGGTACATTTCCCAAAAAGAAATAAAACTATATGTTTATAACAAGTTAGGAAGCACTCAGTTGGTTTACCGAGTAACCACTATGTCTGAATTCCGCATGGGAAACTGGGAAACTATTGTTGATGCAAAAACAGGAGCTGTTTTAAGCACGCAAGACATTGCTATCTACCACAAAAAAGGAGGTGAAAACAATCCAAAAGGAATAAAAAACCCAACAACAACCGTGGCAACTGGTACGGCAATGGTTTTTGATCCAGACCCCCTTACCAAAACCGGAAGTACTTACGGTGGAAATTATGTGGACAATAACGACCAAACCAATGCCCAACTTGACGCTGCCCGAACCGCAGTTACTCTTTTGGATATTGAGTTTGACGGTACAAACTATAGGTTGAGAGGGCCATATACAGAAATAGCAGAATTAGGCGCTCCTTCTACTGGATTATTTCTTCAAACCTCGCCAGATTTTGACTTTACACGTGACGAACAAGGTTTTGAAGCCGCAAACTGCTATCACCATATAGATAAAAGTTTCCGTTACATCAATGATGATTTGGGCATTCCTTTGGTTTCAATATACAACGGTGGTGTGGTTCGTTATGACCCACACGGAGCCAATGGTGCAGACAATTCTTTTTACAGTGCCGGTAGCCTTCAGTTTGGCGAAGGGGGTGTAGATGATGCAGAAGATATGGACGTAGTGCTTCACGAATTGGGCCATGGGCTTCACGACTTTATTACCAATGGAAGCCTAAGCCAAGTAAATGGGTTAAGTGAAGGAACAGGCGACTACTGGGCAAACTCCTACAAAAGAAGCACAGGTTTTTGGGATATTACGGACCCACAATATTTCTGGGTTTTCGGATGGGATGGACACAATCCATTCTGAAAGGAAGGGTAACCAATTATAGCGCAATGTATCCTGGTGGGCTTACCGGTTCTATCCATACAGACGGACAAATTTGGGCTTCAGTACTGCTTGAAATTTGGGAAATAATAGGAAGAGAAAAAATGGATGCCGCAGTTTGGGAAGGCCTAGCTATGACCAATAGCGGTACCAACCAACAAAACGCAGCAATCGCAGTGCGTCAAGCCGCAATAGATATGGGCTACACTTGTGCAGAAATCGATGCCTTTACAGATAGGTTTACTGCCAGAGGTTATGTATTGCCAAACTATACTTGCGATCCAAATGCCTGTGATATTTCTGTTATTGATGCTACAAACATCTCTCCGTGTAATGACAATGGAACGCCCAGCGATGGCAGTGATGACTTCTTTACAGCAGATATAATTGTTGGTTTTGAGAACCCGCCAGCAACAGGAACCTTAGATTTAACTGGTGATGGAACCGCTTCAGTTTCCGTAGTAGGTTTAACTTCACCACACATGTTTGTGGGCGTACAGATGCCGTCTGATGGTGGGCCAATTAACCTTACCGCAACTTTTTCAGCAGATGGAACTTGTAATTTAAACGTGCCAAATGCAGGAACAGCACCAGCCCCTTGCGTAACCGTAGGAATAAATGAAAACGAAGCCCTGAGCAACGTTTCCATATATCCAAACCCAGCAAATACCACCATTAATTTATCAAACCTTAATGAAGAATACAACGTGGCCATCTACAATATGCTTGGCCAAAAAGTAAAAGAACAAACCGTTGATGCCAGCAACAGCAGCATCAATATTTCAGATCTTACTTTAGGCGTTTATGTGTTGAAGTTTGAAGACCATAACAACGTCTTGCGTTTTGTGGTAGAATAATTTTTAAATACTAATTAGTTTATATAAAAAGGAACCGTTGTAAAGCGGTTCCTTTTTGTTTTTTAAAATAAATTTATTATTCCGTAAACCGCACATCAAAACGCCCTTCACGTATCTTGTGCACCATACCATTACTATCTTTCACATCATACCAAAAGGTTCCCGCTACAATATGATTGTCAAAATCTAATTTTGTTATTTTTAATTCTCCATTATTATTTTGTGAAGTATAACTTGTATTGGTTGCATAAGAATAAATTCCCGAAGCATTTCCTTCTATAAATTCCACCAAGGAATAAGTTTCGCCTTCATTTATTTCTAATCTATTTGTTCCAATGGCAAGAGTTATTCTGTTATTATTACTATCTCGCTTATTCGATTGAAGAGCAAAATAATATCCACTATTTACATATTGATAAACGCAATCTAGATTATTAGAACTATTACCTGGCAAAAAAACCTCCCCATCCAGCAAACACCCAAATGTTCCAGCACCAGTTTGGGTAGCAGGGGGCAGTTGGTCCACGGGGTCTGGGGGTGGGTTGTCATCGTCCTTGTTGCAGCATGATATTGTTATGGTTAGAAAAAATAATAAGAAGGTAGATTTTAGTATTTTCATAATTTAAATTTTTTAGCCTTTGTATAAATTAATTATAATTTCATTCCGTAAACCGCACATCAAAACGCCCATCACGTATTTTGTGCACTATTCCATTTGAGTCCTTAACATCAAACCAAAAGGTTCCCGCTACAATATGATTGTCAAAATCTAATTTTGTTATTTTTAATTCGCCTGTTTCTATTTGATTTGTATAATTAAAATCAGTATTAAAGAAATAAGTGCCATATGCACTTTGATCGATATTCTCTTTTAGCATGTAAGTGGTGCTAGCATTAATTTCCATGTTTTTGGTGCTTAAGCCTATTAATATTACATTGTTATTAGAATCTCTTTTACTCCCTTGTAAAGAAAAATAATAACCACCATTTACAAATTGATATACGCAGTCCAATTTATTTGGAACATTCCCTGGCAAAAAAACCTCCCCATCCAGCAAACACCCAAATGTTCCAGCACCTGTTTGGGTAGCAGGGGGCAGTTGGCCCACGGGGTCTGGGGGTGGGTTGTCATCGTCCTTGTTGCAGCATGAGATGGTGGCAGTTAAAACCAATAATAGAATTAATTGTGAGGGTGTTATAAATTTAATAATTGAGTTGTTCATGAAATTTTGTTTTAGGGATACCTCTATTTGGAATTAGGATAGGAATAAATGTAGGAAAATAATTACTACAAAAAATACGTGCTTATACTTATTTTTCAAAAATCCATATTTTTTTAATATTAATCTTTAAAACCTTGAAACCATGGCATTACCGACATTGGTAGGTCACAAAAAAATGTCGAGAACTTGAAAAATATCTTTTCATTTTATTTTTCAAATCGAGCAATCCAACAATCTTAAAAAAAACCACCGCCCACATTTTTCCTCCTCCCGACACTTCGGGATTGGCATAAGGGGCCTGGCATCCCTGCCAGAAACGCGAGCGGTGGCATTCAATATTTAATAAGTTAAAACTGTCACATTCAACAAAATCAGAAAGCCTCTTTTTAGGCAAGTGGTCCTTTCATTGAGTAAAGAATACGTTTTTAAGTTTTTTTGCTCACAGCTAAAAATGTTGTGGACGTTAAACTTATTTCAGTTTTCAAGGTCATAGAATTGTTAAACATTAAAAATAAAAACTATGAAAAATGTACTGCTAATTTTTATGGCGCTGGCCACTTTCGCAATGAATGCACAAAACAAGGCTGTCAATAAACAAGAAGACCGCCAGGAGGCAAGAGCCAACTTTACCCCCGAACAAAGAGCCGATTTAAAAACCAAAAAAATGACATTGGCATTAGATCTTACTGCTTCACAACAAGAAAAAGTGAAACAAGTTTTTTTAAAAACGGAAAGTAACAAGCCAGAACGCCCTAAAAACAGAGAAGAAATGACAGACGCCCAAAAGTTTGAAGCCAAAAGCGCTATGCTGGACCGTCGTATAGCGATGAAGAAGGAGCTAAAAGAAATTCTTACGGAAGAACAAATGGTAAAATGGGAGGCTAAACAAAGCCAGAGACACGGTCAAGGAAGGACTAAAGGAGATAAGGAAAGGAAGGGCCAAAATTAAAATATTCTTAAAATGTACAGTTTTGGTGCGGTTATTGTTTTAATTAGATACAAAATAGTTACATTAGTAACTTTAAAAATTAAAATTTAAAACAATGAAAAACATACTTACAGTATTTGCATTTGCAATAACCATGCTTTTGGGAGTTCAATCAATCTCTGCACAGGAGTTGTCACAAGATAAAAGCAGGCCAGAAGTAATAGCCAAAACCGAAACTGCAAACCTTACTGAAACATTAGGTTTAAACGGTGACCAAAGTCGCGCTGTATTTAGAGCTCTTGTAGCAAAGGAAGTTGGCTACCAAAAAAATGTTGAGGGCAAAGATGCCTCTAATGCTTCAGTTGTTGCTGAAAAGAAAAAACTGGACGATCAGTTAAAGGAATCAATGAAAAAAACCTTGACTGCAGACCAGTACGCCAAATGGCTCAAAACGAATAATTAGTGATTAATTATATTTAAAGTCAAGACCCTTTCTAAATTTAGAAAGGGTCTTTTTTTATAAATTAAAAACAACTCTGTGCTCTCTGTGCCTCTGTGGTTTCCTTTTCTATTTCAAGGTTTTCGCAACTTTCCCACAAGCCGCAATGGTAGCATCCAAATCTTCATAACTCAGCGCATCACAAATAAACCAAGTTTCAAAAGCACTGGGCGCAATATAAATGCCTTCGTTGAGCAATGCGTGGAAGAATATTTTAAAGTTTTCGTTGTTCGCTTCTGCAGCAGAGGCAAAGTCGATTACGGGTTTTTCTGAAAAATGCACTGAAATCATAGAACCGATACGGTTTATTGTAAACTTCACATTTTCAGAAGAAAGCGCTTTTTCCAAACCTTTATGAAGGTATGCTGTCTTTTTATTTATGGAGTTGAAAACTTCTTTATTTTCGTTCAATTCTTTCAACATTGCCAAGCCCGCAGCCATCGCCAAAGGATTTCCGCTCAGCGTTCCCGCTTGATAAACCGGACCAATGGGCGCTAAATAATCCATTATTTCTGCTCGTGCTGCAAACGCACCAACGGGCAATCCGCCGCCTATAACTTTTCCGAAGGTTACAATATCGGCTTTCACGCCGAACAGTTCCTGCGCACCGCCGGCGGCAAGGCGGAAACCGGTCATTACTTCGTCAAAAATTAAAAGAATATTGTTTTCGTCGCAAAGTTTTCGCAAGCCTTCCAAAAATCCTTTGGCAGGAGGGATGCAGCCCATATTTCCCGCAACGGGTTCAAGGATGATGCAGGCTATTTCATTTTTGTTTGCAGCTATTACTGCTTCCACATTTTTTAGGTCGTTGTAGGTTGCCAAGAGTGTGTCCTTTGCAGTTCCTTCAGTAACGCCGGGACTGTTTGGGCTTCCGAAAGTAACGGCGCCACTTCCTGCCTGAATTAAGAAAGAATCGCTATGTCCGTGATAACAGCCTGCGAATTTTATGATTTTATCTTTTGCAGTGAATCCGCGTGCCAACCGCACGGCACTCATACAGGCTTCTGTCCCGCTGTTCACAAAACGGATTTTATCAATATTTGGAACCATGGATACTGCTAGGGCAGCGATTTCGGTTTCAATTTCCGTAGGCATCCCGAAGGAAGTTCCCTTTTGAGCTTTTTCAACAACGGCGTTTACCACGGGTTGATGTGCATGACCTAGAATCATAGGTCCCCAGGAATTTATGTAATCTATCAGTTTATTACCATCAACATCATATAGGTAAGCTCCTTTGGCCTTTTCAACAAAAATGGGCGTGCCACCAACGGCTTTAAATGCACGAACAGGCGAGTTGACGCCGCCAGGAATAACTTTTTGTGCCTCTGCAAATAAGGCACTGCTTCTTTGGTAATTCATAATCGGATTCGAGGATTTATTAATTTTGAAAACTGAACACTTTTATTACTGATTTTTCACAGGATGTAAATACAAGACTTGGCCAATAGCTAGATCATTGCTTTTTAGGCCATTATATCCCTTTAAGGTTTCCACCGTAAGGTTAAAACGCCTTGAAATGCTGTAAAGCGTATCGCCAGGTTTTACGGAATAGGTGCCTATTTTAGAAACATCGGGGTTTGTGGTACTCACTTTTTCGCCCAAGACCTCTTCGTCGAACGCCTCCAGATTATACCGTTCAATAATACCAATAAGTTTATCGGGATATTTTGGGTCTGTTGCGTAACCGGCTTTCTTGAGGCCTTTTGCCCAACCTTTGTAATCGTCTTTTCGCAATTTAAACAAATCTTGGTAGCGGCTGCGTTGTGTTAAAAATAGGGAATGATCTCTATAAGAATACTTTGGATCGTTGTATTTTCTGAAACATTCCCCGCGTTCGTCATCATCGTGATATACGGTATCGCCTTCCCAGCCAGTATGGCATTTAATTCCGAAATGGTTGTTGGCCTTCATGGTAAGTTCGCCCGCACCTGCGCCGCTTTCCAATATTCCCTGTGCAAGGGTAATACTGGCGGGAATTCCGTATTGCAGCATTTCTTCTTTTGCAATATCACGGTATTCGTTTATATAATTAGCTACGCGTTCGCTGTAAGGAATATTTGCGGCAACTTCAATAACTGTCGGCTCTTCTGCCTTAGTATCTCTTTCTTTTACGGGTTGCTTCACTCTAACAACACGTTCGGTATTATGCTTTTTTTGATTTCTTGTTGAAGTTTTTTTTGATTTGCAACTGCTAAAACAAATAGTGCTAATAAGAAGAAGTGTAAATATTCTGCCGATCATGTTATTCAATTATAGGTAGATTTTTCTTTTTCAATTTTTGGTTCATTCCGGCAATGCCTTGCAAGCCTCCGGTATGGACCGCAAAAATACGGCTATTTTCTTTGAAATGCCCCTTTTTTAGTAGATCCATGATGCCAAACATCATTTTTCCCGTATAGACCGGATCCAGTGGAATGTTGGTTTTTTCTTTAAACTCATTAATGAAACGAATCAAATCCATATCTATTTTGCCATAACCGCCAAAACAATAGTCATCTGTGATGTTAAAATTGTTTTTGGAGGTATGTTTTTCAATTTCTGAAGCATGAAAAGTTCCTTTTAAGGATGAAAACCCGATAACTTGTTGATTTTCATTAGAAGCTTTTACCAATCCGGCCATGGTGCCACCTGTGCCAACGGGAACACAGATATAATCAAAAGAATCATTTTCATGTGATAAGATTTCCTCACATCCTTTTACGGCTAATGCATTGGTGCCGCCTTCGGGCAAGAGATAAAAATTGCCAAATTGGTCTTTCAAATTACTGATAAACTCAATTTCGTCTTTGTGTCTATATGCTTCGCGCGAAATAAAATGCAACTGCATTCCGCAATCAATGGCGAAGGAAAGTGTAGGGTTTTCTGAAATTTTATCTTTGAGTTCATCGCCGCGAATAATTCCAATAGTTTTAAAATCCAATTCTTTACCCGCAGCCGCTACCGCCGCAATATGGTTTGAAAAAGCTCCGCCAAACGTTAGTAACGTATCGTGATCCTGTTCTTGGGCTGCTTTTAGGTTGTATTTCAGTTTTCTGAATTTGTTGCCAGAAACAAAAGGGTGCAATAGATCTTCCCGCTTTAAAACCAAAGAGTAGCCCGTAATTCCATACTTAGAAAGGTCTATTTCAACAGAGGCTATTGTGTTATTAACTAAAAAAGAGTCCATAAGGGCAAAGATAGTTAATGACCTAGATTATTGGGCAATGTCTTTTGAGTCGTTTTTATACCCCCAGGGATTTAAGCATCAAAGGTCTTTTATAAGTAAAACTTTATGATTAAATCTTTATATGTTAAAATAGATGCCTTTTAATCCTTAAAACTTGCGTTTTATCGGATAATGACTTATATTGTATCAGTAATTTTCAATGTCCCTAAATTATGAAAACACACCTACTTCTAAAATGTGCACTACTTTGCGCCTTGTTCTTTCTGCCAATATTTTCCACTTATGCCCAAGTGGGTATTGGCACAACTACACCGGATACTTCCTCGTTGTTAGACATAAATGATATTACGGGAAGTAAAGGATTGCTTATTCCAAGGGTTGCACTATCTGCGACCAATGTTAGCACGCCAATAACACCAACTCCTGCAGTAAGTTTGCTGGTTTACAATACCGTCACTTCTGGATCGGGAGATACTGCCGTTTCTCCGGGCTATTATTACTGGGACGGAAGTCGTTGGTATGCAATGGACGGCACCAATGGGAAAGATTGGTCTCTAAACGGGAATTATGGCACGAATGCCTCCAACAATTTTTTAGGTACTGTCGATGTTAATGATTTGGTTTTCCGAACCAGCAATACTGAGCGTATGCGCTTTGCTGCTGCAGGAAATGCGGGGATTAACCATGCTCCTTATTCGAATGTGAAACTTAACATAGAAAGCGATAATCTGGATTATGGATTGTACGTGAGTTCTAATAGTCCAGATAATTACCCAAGTCCAAATGGCGCGACCATTTATGGAAGGAACAGTGGTTTTGGCCCTGGTGTTTCGGGTTATGCCACAAGTTCCCATGGAGTTGTAGGGCAGACCTCATATACAGGCGGTGCCTTTTTGACTGCTGGTACAGTGGGAATGGGCACAGGGGCAAATAATTCCAACGGAATGCTTGCAGCCACAGTTTATCCTGCAACAACAACTTTAAGTGCTGCATTCCGTGCAATAAGCGGAGGAACTACTTCTATTACCAATAGTGCTTATTTGAATGTGGGCGTAAATACCAATTCAAAACAGTTAGGGCTTTATTCCTTAACGGAAGGGCCAATTAATTTATCTGGTACCAACCATATTTTTGAGAGTGCGATGTTTCATACTAACTATGAGGGCAGTTTAATAGATGCTGATGGACGGGATCCCATCGCAAAGTTAGCAGGATACGCAGGAAATATAACTGTTAGTACAGGCGGTACTGGAACAACCTCTGGACATACCTTTTACGGCGGTTATTTTTACAGTGGAGGCGTTGCAACCAATGCTTCATATGCATACGCAGGGGCAAGAGTTGGTAGTACCAACTATAAAATAATTGGTAACGGAACAGTTTCAACTGTTGTGGACGGTGCAACCGAAAATTCCAGTAAAAAGATAATGTTCGCACCCGAAGCTCCAGAAGTACTTCTGGAGGATTATGGGACCGGCCATTTAGTTAATGGTACCGCAATCATAAATATTGATCCAATCTTTTCAGCAAACATAGATGTAAACAGTGCGCGTCCATTAAAAGTATTTATTCAGCTTGAAGGTGATTGTAATGGCGTTTACGTAACCAATAAATCTGCTAATGGGTTTACAGTTAAAGAACTACAGAACGGACGTTCCAGTGTTGCTTTTTCATGGCACATTGTGGGCAATCGCAAGGATGATGCAGGAAGAAATGGCAGTGAAGGTTCTGCCTACGCCAGTCTTCGTTTCCCTGACGCTCCAGCACCTATGGAAATAAAATCTGGAAAAGCCACAGAAGTTGCTCCTGGAAAAAAGATTACTCCAAAATTAATATCCACTACTTCAAAAGAATAGTAATTTGCAATATTCCCAAAACCCAAAACCGCCAATATATTGGCGGTTTTTTTTTTTTGAATATTTACTCTTCAAATTTTGTAAGCAAACTACTGTCCGTTATATTGCCTTTTTATCCTAATTCACAGGTTTTAGGGATATCACTCTTCTCGAAATCCATCTTCGTGTTTTAAAACCAAAGAATAGCCCGTAATTCCATATTTAGAAAGGTCTATTTCCATTAAAGGGATATTGGAATGGGTAAATTGTATAAGGGCAAATATACTTAGTATTCCCCTACAAAAAGATCTATGTAATTATTATGAAAAAGCTTGGTTTTGTAAGAAATGGCTGATAATTAGTTGGTTATTTCTTAAAAATTTTAACTTTTTACCTAAAAAATTTGCACTTTATCGGAATTATGTTTTATTATTGTACCAAGTATTTTCAACAAGCCCAAATTATGAAAATAAACCTACTTATGTTGTGGCCTGCTTTTGCGGCCGCTCTTTTCTTGGCCAATAGTGTTCCTACGCTCTGTAGAATTTATCTTTATGACCGAATAATCACAATTCATCCAAATTATACTTTGTATAGTTATACCAAAAACCTACATTTATGAAACGATTATTACAATTCTTTTTAATGCTTAGCGCCCCATTGCTTTTTTCGCAAACCCCATGTGTTGGCGGAATGGCGGGTGGTTTTCCTTGTGAGGGCCTTACTTTGCAAGGACATATAAGCATCGCAAATTTAGGAGGTAAAGCTTATCCTGGAACTAACCCAATGGAAGCTCAGGATTCTTGGGGATGGACAGATCCGTTAGATAATAAAGAATATGCAATTGTAACACTAAATGATGGTACTGCCTTTGTAGATATTTCAGTTCCAACAAGTCCTCGATTTTTGGGAAAATTAAATTCTACTTATACTTCTCCAAATTCTTCAGCGACGAGCTGGTGGCATGATGTAAAGGTCTATAATAATTATGCCTATATAGTGAGTGAAGCCACAAACTTTGGAATGCAGATTTTTGATCTTACAAGGCTTAGAGGCCTTTCTACAAGTACTACTAATACTAGTGGGCCAAACCAAATGAGGATTTTCACAAGAGATGGGTTGTATACTGGCGTTAGCAAAACCCATAACTTAATCATTAATGAAGATACTGGCTATCTATATCTTTTAGGCTCTAACGTTAATAGCGGAGGCCCAAGAATCCTAAATCTTAACAGCAACCCTACAAACCCATCAGTTGTTGGTAACATGTCAACTTGGGGGTATTGTCATGATGCTCAAGTTGTATTGTATGACGGTCCAGACCCAGATTATCAAGGTCGCGAAATATTCGTTGGAGCTTTTAGTGGAAACAAAAAAATCAATATTATAGATGTTACAGATAAAAATAATCCGACATTCATTTCCTCAGTAACCTATGCTAATAAATACTATACACATCAAGGGTGGTTCACAGAAGACAAACGATTTTTTATTGCGGGCGACGAAGTTGATGAAGAAACCATAGGTATTAATACACGCACACTTGTGTTCGATTTAAATGACCTAGATAATCCTTATCTGTACCATTCATATTCTGGTCCCACAGCAGCCATTGACCATAATGGTTACGTTGTAGGAAATCGTTTTTATTTGGCAAATTACAATGCAGGCATGAGGGTTTTAAAAGTGGATAATTTATATAATGCTTTGCCTTCAATGACTGAAATAAACCATTTTGACACACATCCAAGTACAGATATAGCTTCTTTTTATGGGGCTTGGAACGTATACCCTTTCTTTAAAAGCGGAAATATTATTATAAGCGATTTAGATGAAGGGCTTATTATTGTAAAAGATCCATTTTTTGATAATGTGGCTCCAGTTGCCAATTGCCAAAACTACACTGCTACCTTAGACAAAAACACAGGCAGTATTACCATACTCGCTACAGATATAGACAACGGATCAACCGATAATTTTGGAATCACAAAAAGAACCCTTACAGGCCAAACAACATTTACCTGTAAAGATGTTGGCCAAACATTTAACGTAACTCTTACTGTTGAAGATGATTACGCAAACAAGGCGTCTTGTACTGCTACCGTCACTGTTGCGGCTGCCACAACAACTTATTCTGGAAGTAACTGGAGCAACGGTGCTCCTGGGCTTGGTTCCAGCGTAAAAATAAGTAGCGACTACAATACTGCCACCAAAGGGAGTATTGATGCTTGTAGCTGTGAAGTAGATGTCAATAAAACGCTAACTGTTGCTGCTGAGGATTATCTTAATGTCACCAAGGACATTACGGTAAATGGAAATCTTATTGTGGAACACAAAGGAAGCGTAGTCCAATATGAAGATAACGCGGTTGTAACCAACAATGGAACCATCAACGTTAACTACACCACACCTTTTATGGTGCCAAGAGTATTTGTGGTGGTGGGAAGCCCCATGACAACAGAAACCCGTAATGGTGCTTTTGGGAATTCGTATATGTTCCTAAACCACCTTACCGAAAACTTTGTGCCAAATCCGGATGTTGCTGCAGCTTTTCCAGGTGCTGAAAACTTTGCCGATGACAACTACAACAACTGGGTTAATTTCACAGGAACAGTAAACCCTGGCGAAGGATATATTGCCCGTCCGCAGTTAAATGGAAATGATGGCAACAAAACCTATGATATGACCTTTGAGCAAGGAACGCTGAATACTGGCGATGTTGAGTTCACGGTAAAATACAATGTAGACAGAAACAGTAGTCCCAATGTATTGGCTAATCCATATCCATCAGCCATCAGTGCTGTAGACTTCATAAACGCCAATTCTATGGTTAACGAAGTGTATTTTTGGAATCCGAACACGCCGCCGAGCCCACTGTTACCAGGTGCATACACTATGAATTTCAGTATGGAAGATATTTCCATGTACAACCTAATGGGAGGTACACCTGCGCCTTCAGATCCTTTACAATTAGATCCAAGTGGATATATTTCCACAGGACAGGGATTTGGAATTAAGGCAACTGCCGCAGGTATTGCTACTTTTTCAAATGCTATGAGAGTAACTGGAAACAACAATACCGGTAACCGTCCAATGATGGATGGCAATGATAGGGTATGGGTACAAGTTAAAAACGAACAATACCAAATGCAGAACAATACGCTTATTGGTTTCTCTACATTGACCACTGCGGGTATGGATCAAGGTTATGACAGCCGAAGACTGGCAACGGTACTTTCGCTTTACACCCATTTTGAAGATGGCAGTAAAGAATTGGGTATCCAGAGCCGCGAAGTTTTTGAGGATGGAGCAAAGGTGCTTATGGGTTTTTCCAGTTTGTTAGATGAGAATCTTGAATACACTATCTCTATAAAGGATATTCAAGGCCCTGCTTTTGATGATGTAACCGTGTTTTTAATAGACAATGAACTCAATATAACCACCAATTTATCGCAACAAACCTACACCTTCAAAGCTGAAAAGGGAACTTATAACAGCCGTTTTACATTACAATTCAGAGGCAATGAAGTTTTAGGAGATGCAGCAAGTGCATTAGATAAAGTTTCTGTATTTCCAAATCCTACGAGCAATTTGCTGAACATTGCATCGCCAGAAGCCAAAATCAGTACTTTGGAAATTTATGATATAAGCGGAAGAAAGCTTATGAACCTAGATTTGTCAGCCAATACTCATTATCAAGTAGATGTTAGCACTTTGCAAAGTGCTGTGTATTTTGTAAAAATAAGTACAGATATGGGTTCCGTTACAAAACAGATTATCAAACAATAAATCCCCACAATCAATTATTTGCTTAACCTTAAAAAACCGCCAAAAAACTTTGGCGGTTTTTTTATCAGGAATATTTACTCTTGAAACTTAGTGAGCAAACTACTGCCGGTAACTTTGCCGTTTTTATCATAATTTACAGATTTAACTGTACCTATATTTTCTGTAACCCACTGTTTTGATGTTGAGCGCTGGCTTATGCCCATTTTCATGTCTGTGGTATAGGTTATAACAAAACAGTTAAAACTGCCTGCTGGGGAGGAAATAGTTTCTTTGCCAATTACCTTCCGGTCTGTAATTTCTACCGTCATATTCATATTGATACCACTCATGTTTATCTTCATATCCATCGTTGCATCTGGCAACTTCTGTCCAACGGAAAGTTCATTTGGCCACTCCATATTGGTGCCCGATATTTCATAATCCATATTGCCAAATTGTTCAAAAACCTGTGGATTGATCAGGGATTTAAAATCTATGGAAACCACTTTTCCGTTGCAGCTGACATCAAAAGAGGTTTCGGTAATTTGCTTTCCTTTTCCATCAGTCATCACAGAATTGATGGTGCCAATTTTATCGCCACCGGATTTTCTTACATTCACAACGTCGTAATCTATGATGGCAGATGGTTTTTCTTTATTGTCATAAACCGTGATTTGAAATTTTGTGCCTTCGTTCAGCGGATAGAACTTGCTGCAATTGTTCTGTGAAATCCCGATAGACGAAATAAACAATAAAACGAAAGTATGGATCAATGTTTTCATTAGGATTTAATTTTTCTTGAATGATATTTTAAAATTCTTCTAAGATCTCTAGAGTTTTCAGTCTTCGTCTTTTGGGTTTTCGGTTGTATCACTATTTTGTGTACTTGAAGTATTTGAATTGTCTTCAATTGGATCGCCGCCAATTATATTTTTACCAGAAGATTTCTTTTTACTCTTTTTCTTTTTTTCCTTTTTTTGGGAATCTACTATAGTATCCAGTACGCGGTCGGTACTTTTTCTGGTTTCAGTTTCTACACGTCTTTCCACCGTACGCTCTGCTGCATTGACGGCTTTATCGCCCAGTTTATCCAAAAATTGTGCGTTGCAACAACTGGCAATACAAATGAATAGGATTGTTAAAATTGTTTTCATACAGCTTGGTTATTAAGGTTCATTTCTTAAAGGTTACTTCTTTTATCACTTTATTGTTGAGCGTTATTTTTAAAATATATATCCCTTTTGCCAGATTATTGATGTTCAAATAGATCTGTTTTCCCGGTACAATCCCCAGGTTACCTGAATATTGTTTTGCTTTTTTCATAATTGGGGAAAAGGTGTGTTAAAAATAGAATGAAGATGGAAATAAGGCTGTAATTATTGTAACCAAAACTATAACAGATGTAACAAATCTGTATTTAAAGTCCTTTTAAGTGGGTATAGACTTCTATTTTGAAAGATATTCTGACGGGGAACACCCAAACTCCTGTTTGAAACATTTTGTGAAATAGGAGGGGTCGTTAAAGCCAACGGTATAACCAATTTCAGAAATAGAAATTTTATTGGTTTTTAATAAAGCCGCAGCTAACTTTAAACGTTGTGAACGAAGGAATTCAGTGGAGGACTGGCCTGTCAACGCTTTTAGCTTTCTGTACAATTGCATGCGGCTTACGCCCATTGCTGTGCTAAAAGTTTCTGCAGAAAAATCTGGGTTGGTCAAATGATCATCAAGTACTTTTTGTAGCCTTTCCAAAAACCTTTCGTCTTCTGAAGAAACGGCAATGTCCTTTGTTGTTAAAATAACTTCCTGCGCGAAACGCCGCTGTAGCTTTCTTCGGTTTTCAATGAGGTTGTCTACGTTTGCCCGAAGCAACTGAGGATTAAAAGGTTTGGTTACATAGGCATCTGCACCTATACCCATAGCTTCCAGTTTTGCGGTCACTTGGTTTTTTGCGGTAAGCAGTATCACGGGAATATGCGATGTAAGTTGGTGTTCCTTTAAATTTTTGGTCAGTCCAAAACCATCTTCTTCGGGCATCATAACATCGCTTATTACAATATCGGGTACATACTCCAGTGCCATTTCAAATCCTTCTTTCCCATCTTGGGCACAGAGGACGTGATAGGTGTTTTCAAAAATAGAGCTTACATAGGCGCGGATATCTAGGTTGTCATCAACCACCAAGAGTATGGGGGCATCTTCGGGTGTTACAATGGTTTTTTCAAGTCTAAATTGTTTCTGTGTTGGGGCAGCAACTTCCGTTTTTGAGATTGCTGCACAAAAAATTTCACTGCTCTCAAAAGCATCTTTGTCGATGGGTATTTTGACTGCAAATTCAGTCAGTCCATCTTTTTCACTGGTCATGGAAATACTTCCGTGGTGCAGTTCGGACAGCTCTTTGGCTAGGGCAAGCCCTATGCCTGCGCCGGGACTTACGATATTCGATTTATAAAACCGTTCAAATATTTTTTCTCGCTCTTCGGGTTTTATGAAGTTTCCAGAATTTTGAACGCAGATTTCATAGGTGCGATCTTTTCTCCTGCCTTTCACCGTTATGGTTTCTTGGTCTGGAGTATATTTTATGGCGTTGCCTATGAGGTTGTAAAATATTTTTTCAATCACATCTCTGTCAAACCAATCCACAATTTCATCTTTTTCAATACGTATATTATAAGTTATATTTTTTTCGGCACAACTAAAAGAAAATGCTTCCGCTTGAACCAGTAAAAATTGTGGGAGGTTGTCTTGCTGTACTTGAAGTTTAAGGTTTTTGCTTTCCAGTTTTGAGAGGTCCAATAATTGGTCTACCAAATCCTTTAACCTTTGCACACTGCGCAAGGCCATATTGAGATTTTTCCGATCGCTTTTTGACAATTTTTTGGAAGTGAGCTGATCTTCAATAGGGCCATTGATAAGTGTAAGCGGAGTGCGGAACTCGTGTGAAATGTTTGCGAAAAAAGTAGACTTTGCCTTATCTATTTCTTTAAGTTTTCCATTTGTTTTTTGTCGGTTTCTATATTGAAAAAAGAAAAACAAACTTGCTATAATTAAAAGAAATAGGCTTCCAAGAAACAGTAGGCGTTCATTTTTCTTTTGTTGTTCGACCAATTGCTTTTGGGAGGCGAGCAGTGCAATTTGCTGCTCTTTTTTTTCACTTTGATATTTGGTTTCCAGTTCGCGGGTTAGCTCGTTATTTGCTTTGTTTACTAAATCTCTTTTGGTTTCGTAGGCTTTTTGATAGAAAACATAGGCTTTTTCATAGTTTTTTGTTTCAGCATAACACAATCCCATTCCCTCCATAAGATACATATAGCGGTCGCTCAACCTTAAATCGATACTGTCGTAAATTATTTTGGCCTTTTCAAATTGTACCAAAGCATTTGCGCAATCACTTCTGCGTTTTCGGAAAAAGGTGCCGTAAGCCGTGAGCATACTAGCCAATTGTTCGGGGTTGTCCTTTTTGGAAAGATATTCAATGCCTTCTTCCAGTTTTTTTCCTGCACTGTTGTAATCGTCAACGGCGTAGTAATAATTCATATAAACAAGATATACACGCGCCATTCTTTCAACATTATCCTCTTTTTGATAATAATTGAATGCCAAATCTGCATAGTATTTGGCTTTTGGATAGTTTTCTATCAGGCCATTCATATCGGCCAAACGTAGGTAGAGGTCGTTTATGAGTTCTTCGGAATTTATTTTTTTGGCCAGTTCAAGCGCTTGCATTTGAAGCTTGTGACCCTGCTCAACTCCTTCGTGGGTAAAAGTGGTGCGTGAAATTTCAGACCGCGCCATTAAAGCTTTTACAACAGTTTCATTTAAAAAGCCGTGCTTGTTGGCCAAGGAATCTACTTTGAAGAAATAAGGCATTGCTTCGCCCATTTCCCTGTTATCATATAGCACGCGCCCTTTCATATAATAAACCTCAGATAAAAGCTTTGGGTTTTGCGTTTTCAGCGCTTTTTCCTTTGCCAGGTCAAAATATTGGGATTGCTCCCCGTAATTTATGTAGTTGGTAGTATAAAGCAATTCCTTAGCGGCAAAAGCCGCTAAGGAATCGTTCTTAAGATTTTCAAAAATAGTTAGGCCATCTTTGGCAGCAAAGTAAGCGCTATCCCAGACTTTTTCTTTGTTGAAGGTTTCAGCTTTTTCAAGCAACTTAAGTCCACGGGCGAAATCTTGGGAATTTGCGGAAACCCCAAAGAATAACAATAGGAGGAAGTATATTGCTCTTTTCACTTTTTATGGGGATAGATAAATTAATACTACAAGGTAGCAAATTTACAGCAATCAAACCGTATATTCTGGGAACTGTTTTAATAATCAGGGAATTAACGCAGTGTGTTTTCTATAATGAATACATTAAAACAGCGTCTGCTTCCCCCTTCACCACAAGATTTTTGGAGCTTTTTCCATTGCTGTCGTCCAATGAAGCCGCCGAGGTGCCATAAACTGGAAACCCGTTCAAAAGCGAGCCGTCCTTGTCAAAAACATAAACCTTTTTTTCTTGGGTTTCAGTAATGGTAACGTAGCTATTTCGGTTTATGTTGAAGAGTTGTGGCCTTGTGTATAGCCCCAACGGAAGTTCAGTGAGTTTTCCATTTACCCGAAGTTTGTTGTCGTCCAGTGTTACTTTTGTATTTCCTAAAATAGCGAACCAATAATTACTGCCCACATCCAGTTTTTGGGAAGAAACTTTTCCACTTTCGGAAATGCGTTCTTTGGTGTTTTCCTTCGTAATAACTACAAAAGCATTGTCTTCTTCCGCAATCGGTATTTCAGAAAAATTGAAGTTTTTTGAAACCGAAACCCGTGATTTCCCTACACGGCTCAAAATATTGAGTTTTCCGCTTTCTTCGGCAATCACGATGTAGTCTTTATTGCCCATCCTAATATGTACGGGCGATTGTGTTATGTTGCTTTTCGCTTTGCTGAAACCGAAACCTTTCACGGTCTTGCCGTTTTTGTCATATAAAAACATTTCTTTTCCCTGAACAATCACAAACCGATAATTGCGGTTGTTGTCATAATCAAAAACTGAAAGTGGTTGGGTTACTTTGTCTTTAAATTTTATAGGAAACCCTTTTGTATCCTTTCCGTTTCGGTCTAAAATATGGAATGCATCTTTTGTGGCAAAGGCTATGTTTTTATTGCCCGAAATTTCCACTTCTTCAATATTGCCCAAAATGGCTGAGCCCAGGTTTTTGGTCCAAAGAATTTTTCCGCTTTCCGAAATAAAATAGAGCTTGTTGCCCATGTCTTGCACTACAATACTGTTGGCTCCGCTCTGTCCTTCAATTAGCTGGGGTTCGCCCAATACAGCACTTTCAAGTTTTAAACTGAATTTTTCAGTAACCGTTCCCGAAATACTTTTTGCTGCTGCGCCCGCCTCTTTGCAAATTAAAGTTAGGTGCGCAAAATTCCTGTCATAGCTAAACTGAAGCGCAGCTAACGGAAATTCATCAAACGAAATATTTTTGATCTCCGCTTTGCTTTTTGCATTGAAAAACCCTGAAATAGCTTCCGAAAATTCTCCTTTCATTTTGAAAATCAATAGCGAAGAGGCCGTGCTTAAGTCTGTTGCAGTATTTTCGAAATAGGAAGTGTTTTTCAAGGTATTGTTGTTTTGAAAATCACTGATGATTTGCTGTGCGGTGATTTCACTTTCGGTAAAAACAAAGAAATTATCCAGTTGAAAGACATAGTTTGACTTTTCGGAATTTATAAAAGGCGAAAACGTTTTTCGGAATAGCTGTGGTTCGCTGAAACTGCTTATTGCAATCTCGCGAAATTCACTCTTGGCAGAGACATAGCGCGCCAAAACATCATTTGTTAAAGAGGCATCAATGCTTTTTATAAAAACTGCGGTTTCGGTTTTAAACTGAATGGAGCCAACTTCACTAACGGAGCCGAAGATTCCTGTGGTTTGAACAGCATCTTTCTCCCCACGGAAATTTCGAAGGTTTTTTTGAAATTTTTCGGCATCATTAAACGTAAAACTCACTGCGCCCAGCGCATCTGTTGGGATTAAAGCCGAAACATCGTTCTGCTGAGGCACTTGCCCTTCAAAAACATTTAAGAGTTGCGGGATACTATCCGTTGCCAAAGTGATTCCGGTAGCTTTGAAAGATTCCGGAGCAATTGCAACATCCAATGCGCTCCACGAGGTGAAAGCTACTTTTGTGGAATCGTTCAGTGCAACTTTATCTCCACGAACCAAAGCTGTAAATCCGTTTGAAGACGGCAGGTTGAAAACTTTTTTGAAGGCATCATCCCGCTCGGTTTTTCTATTTAAAATATCCTGCAATAGCTGTTGCGAAGAAGAAACCACAAACACGCTGTCTATGATTGCAGCATAGGCAATTTCCTGCCCAATGGCAGGCAGGCTCTTGTCAAGGGTAATCCGCTGGAACGATTGGCCGTCTAGTGTTAAGGACTCAATGGTTCTGTTTTTAAGAGAGTCTGGCTGGAAAAGGTTCTTTGTATGTTTTGAAATAAAAGTATATGCCGAAGCGGAGTCATTTACTTTGTTAATACAAAAAAGACTTTGCGAAGAGGGATGCAGATTTTTCAGCAACGCTTTCTTTTCAGTAAAAAAAGAATAAGGCGATGTATTTCCAAATTTGGAAAGCAGCGAATTGTTTTCAATATCTGCCTGCAAGTTTTCAAAATTTGAGATTTTGAAAACCAAGGAAGCATTTTCGGGAACAAAATCCATCAATGTTCCCGTTTTTGGAGGTGTTTTGTCACAACTTCCAAAAATCCCTAAACCCATCGGGACGAAAAGTAAAAATGCGATCAGTTTGCCCAGAATTTTTCCCATAACACAAAAGTAACAAGGATAAGTGATGGTTTTGTAGCAAATGAAAATAGTTTATTGACGGGTTTTCAACAAGATTTGACCAAAGGGGTTGAAAACTGGTCTAGCAATCAAGCCAGGTTTTGAAGGAAGCGTTTTTGGACCGGCTGAGTATTTCTTTGTAACCGTTTCTTAGAACTAGCTCTATCCTGCTTTTGGAGAGGATGTTTATTTTTTTGAAGCTATCGATATTTGCGATACACCTTCTGTTTATCCTGAAAAATTCCTGCGGATCCAATAAGGTTTCTAGAGTTTCCAAACTGTATTTTACAATATAATTGCGGCCCGAGGTTGTTGTTAAGATTGTTGCCCCATCCTCAAAAATAAAGCAAAGCACCTCTTCCACCGGAATGCAAAAGATGGAATGGTTTATCTGTGTGAAAAAACGGGACTTGTGATGAGTAGGATTATAGTTCGCTTTTACATCCTTTTGAACAATCGTCGCCATAATGACAATGATTTTTTTTTCGTATTGGGAACGGTACTTATTAGCCATAGCATAAAATTACCGGAAGGGGGCCGATATAAAAAATCAAAGCAGGCTACTCTATGTAAGAATAATTATTTTTTAATAAGTTTTATAGTAATGGGTTTCCCAATGTTGTTGGTTATGCGCAACAATCCAGAAGTGCTAATTTCCAATGGAACCAGGTTTTTTCCGAGGTTTAAAGTAAGGTCTTGCTTCTGAAAAAGCATTTTTCCATCAACTGAAAAGTATTGTAGGTTTATATTGACTATTTCTTTTGAAGTGATATAAATACCTTCATTGTTATAAGGATTTACATATTGAACTAGTATTTTTTTAGAGCCCACTTCATATTCAGTTTTACCAAGAATTACAGCAGAACCTTGCCCTCCATAAGCTCCCATGTCATTTCTAAGTGTGCCCATTGCTGGAAATAAAGCATTTCCTGGATTTGAAGGGTCTTCTGTATCGTTGTACTGCGGATCCGGGTTTCCGGTGTCTATACAGGGCGAAGACGGACTAAGGTAAAAGGTATTTGTATCCTCAAACACGGGATTATCGGTGATCATACCCTCTTCATTGCCTATACCGTCAAAACCACCTTCAATGGCGGTATAGGTAAGTGTGGCATTGCCCCCGCCAAAACGTTTGAAAATTTGTGGGAAACCGTTGGTGGCGGTATTGCCATATATAATACAATTAACGATGACGGTGCTGGTGCCGGTAGAGATAATCCCGCCGCCTTTATCGCCAGAATGGTTGTTTACAATGGTGTTGTTTTCAAGTGTTATCGGTTCCCAATCTACATATACGCCTCCGCCACCGTTGAATGAACCTGTGGCCATGTTGTAGGCTATGAGATTGTTTTTTAGGACCGCTCCCCCGCAAAAGGCAATCATAATGCCTCCAGCATAACCGCCTATGTTGTTCTTAATTACGTTGTTCGCTATTATAGGTTGCCCAAAGCCCATACGGATTCCTCCCCCACCTGCGCCAAAAACACCCGTCTCTGCCACACAGGCGTTGCCGGTAATAATATTATGTATTACCGTGGGTGAGGCATGGTCAATTAATATTCCACCACCGGTTCTAAAATAGAGATCTTCTACAGGGTTATATGTTTTGGTGCCACTACCCCCAGTAAGGGTGAAGCCTTTTAAAATAGAAGTTTCGGTTTCGTTATTGGCAAACCTCACACAGCTACCATAATCGGTGTCCGTGGGTTGGCTTCCGTCAATGATGGTGTTTATTATATCATTTACATTGCCCGTGTTATGGAAATTACTGGTAACCGTAATTGCTTTGCCCAAAAAATCGATGTTTTCAACATAAGTGCCGTTTGAAACGATAATAACATCCCCAGGCGATGCTGCCACAATGGCTTCCTGAATTGTTGCATATTGTGAGGGAACCAGCAGTTCTGCAGCTGTTGTAGCAATTGTTGCCGCGAACATTAAAAATGTGAAAAAGATTGTTTTCATCTGTATTAATATTTAATAGCGGAAGATGGAGTGCTTTAATACACCTTCAGTTAGTCTATAATTTATGAATGGACATTTCAAAATACTTGTAGTCCTTATTTTTCTTAAAATTAGATCACCTATTTAAATATTTTTAAATGAAAAATTGTGAACGGAATATTATTGGGGTTGAATGGGGATTTTTTCAGTTTCAGTCAAATTTGAGGGAGTCAATAAATTTTTATAGAGGAAATTTCAATTGTTCTGGCAGCAACTTAAAACTTTTTCTGTGAAAAATAGTCGCTCCGTGGTCGCGGATTGCTTGTCTATGTTCCTTTGTGGGGTAGCCTTTGTTCTGTTTCCAGTTGTACTGCGGAAAATCATTGTGGAGCGCTGTCATATATTCATCGCGATAGGTTTTTGCCAAGATGGAGGCAGCGGCAATATGCAGAAATTTTCCATCGCCTTTCACTACACACTCAAAAGGGGTTTTTCCGAAAGGTTTAAAACGGTTGCCGTCAATGGCAATAAACTCTGGAATAGGGGACAATCCTTCAATGGCGCGGTGCATTCCCAAAATAGAGGCATTTAGGATGTTTATCTTGTCAATTTCAGCCATCATAACGTGGATTACTTTAAAACAGATGGCTTCGCGTTCAATAATAACTTTCAGTTCCATTCGTTTTTTTTCTGAAAGTTGTTTGCTGTCCGTCAAAAAAGGATGCTGGAAATCATCGGGAAGAATCACTGCAGCGGCGGTAACAGGTCCGGCCAGACAGCCTCGGCCTGCTTCGTCTGTGCCACATTCCAAGAGATTGGGGTTTATTTTTAACTTGAGCATGCGGCAAAGTTACTAAGTTATTCAGTTATTGAAAAAGGATGGTTTAAATGTATTTAATAACTCAATAACCTAATAACTCAATAACCCTTTCAGCCAAAAAAAATATACCTTTGCCCTAAAGTTTACCCAAAGAATGAAAAAGACACTTTTGCTCCTGCTTATTATCTGTGCTTCGGCAACTGTGTTTTCTCAAACTACTCCTGGAAAAAAGGAAAAACCGCCCATCGATTACTACAAAATCATTTCGGCAGCCCGCGATACTACTTTTGTGGATACTACGCTTTCTATCAAGAAGAAATACAAATTCAATTATTTAAGAAAGGATAATTTTGAATTGCTGCAGTTTTCAAACGTGGGGCAAACCTATAACTCATTGGCATATTCGTTTGATCGATTAAACTTGAAGCCGCTTTTTGTGGCGCAGTCGCACCATTTCAATTACAAAGAAATTGAGGATGTGAATTATTTCAACGTCCCAACACCTTTGACGGAGCTTTATTATAAGACCGCTTACGCACAAGGGCAGCAAATGGATGCTTTTTTCACCGTGAATACTTCGCCCCAGTTCAATTTTTCCATTGGTTATAAAGGCGTTCGCTCGCTTGGGAAATACCAACATATTTTAACAAGTACGGGGAACTTTCTTTTCACTTCAAATTATCGCACAAAAAACAAACGCTATGTTGCCCGCACCCACGTGGCAGCTCAGGATATTTATAACCAGGAGAACGGCGGGTTGACCGATAATTCGCTCCAACTTTTCATAAACAACAACCCCGAATTTAGTGACCGAGGCAGGTTGGACGTAAAATTTGAGGATGCCGAAAACAAACTGGAAGGCCTGCGTTTTTACGGCGACCATTATTATGAATTGCTCAGCCAGCGCGACAGCACGGGATATTCGGTGCTGAGAATTGGAAATGTATTGAGTTATGAGGATAAATTCTTTCGGTATAACCAAAGCAATCCATATAAGCCTTTTGGGCCATCCTACGAAACGTCAAATCTAGAAACAAAAACAAAGCTGGAAGATTTTAACGTGAAAGCGTATGCAGATTTCAACAATTCCCTCATCGGAAAAATTACGGCTTGGGCAGGATATACTGATCTTAATTATGGTTATAATTCGGTTTTAATTTTAGATGAAGAACGCATTCCCAACCGAATTAAAGGAAGTATAATTGAGGCCGGAGCAGGGTACGAAAAGGAATATCGCGGCTTTAAACTTTCCGGAAAAGGTGCGATTAACGTTGCTGGCGATTTTGATGGAAACTATATTCAAGGAGCAGCTTCTTATAATCTGAATGAAGAATACAATGCGAAAGCATCCATTACAGTTCATTCTGTGGCGCCTAATTTCAACTTCCTATTGTATCAGAGCGATTACCAAAACTACAATTGGAAGACCGAGCTGAACAATGTAAAAACACAGGAACTGAACTTCGAAATCAATACCAGAAAATTCGGGAATGTTTCCGTAAGCTATACTGGAATTGATGATTACGCCTACTTTGGGGTTAAAGCAAATGACAGTACTCCTTCGCCGTTGCAGGCCTCGGAACGGGTGGATTATCTAAAAATAAAAGCTGAAAAGGAATTTACCTTCGGATCTTTTGCTCTGGACAATACAGTGATGTACCAACAGGTTTTAAGTGGGGAAACTGTTTTCAAAGTGCCACAAATCATCACGCGTAATTCCCTCTATTATCAAGACCATTGGTTTAAGCGTGCTTTGTTTATGCAGACTGGGGTTACGTTTAAATACTTCACACAATATAACATGAACGCCTACGATCCTGTACTGGCGGAGTTTTATGTGCAGAATGCTCAAGAATTGGGCGGTTTTCCGCTGGTAGATATATTCTTTAATGCGAAAATTAGGCAGACGCGTATTTTCTTCGTGTATGAAAACTTCACATCCATCTTTGGTGGAAAGAACGAATATTTTTCGGCTCCGGGCCAACCGTATCGCGATAATGTGTTGCGGTTTGGGCTAGTTTGGAATTTCTTCCTATAAAAAAAACCCTTCCGGCATTCAAAATGCTGGAAGGGTTAGTTTTGTATAATGTCTATCAATCTCTCAAAAGCCCTCTGGAAATCACAATCTTCTGTATCTCTGAAGTGCCTTCGTAAATCTGGGTAATTTTTGCGTCGCGCATAAAACGTTCCACGTGATATTCTTTTACGTATCCATTTCCGCCGTGAACTTGCACCGCTTCTACGGAAACGTCCATAGCAACTTGGCTGGCATATAATTTTGCCATTGCGCCACTCATATCATAATTATTGCCTTGATCTTTGTCCCAAGCCGCTTTCATTACTAAATGACGCGCAGCCTCAATGCTGGTGTGCATATCGGCAAGTTTGAAGGCGATGGCTTGGTGGTTGCAGATTTCGGTGCCGAAAGCTTTTCGCACCTTGGAATATTCACGGGCAAGATCGTAAGCGCCGGCGGCAATCCCCAAAGCTTGGGCTGCAATGCCTATTCGGCCACCAGCAAGGGTTTTCATAGCGAATGAAAAACCAAAACCATCTTCGCCAATTCTATTTTCCTTTGGTACTTTCACATCGTTAAAAATCAAGGAATGTGTATCGCTTCCGCGGATTCCAAGCTTGTCTTCTTTGGGGCCTATTTCAAAACCTTTCCAGCCCTTTTCAACTATAAAAGCGTTGATGCCCTTGTGTTTTTTCTCTTTATGGGTTTGCGCGATTACCAAATAATAATCAGCGGTTCCACCGTTGGTGATCCAGTTTTTGGTGCCGTTCAAAATGTAATGGTCACCTTTGTCAATTGCGGTAGTTTTTTGCGAAGTTGCATCACTGCCGGCTTCTGGTTCGCTCAGGCAAAATGCGCCCAGCTTCTCGCCAGTAGCTAACTTTGTAAGATATTTTTGTTTTTGATCTTCTGAGCCATACTTTTCAAGTCCGTAACAAACCAAGGAATTGTTCACAGAAACGATTACAGAGCAGGAAGCATCTATTTTGCTAAGTTCTTCCATCACCAAAACGTAGGAAACCGTATCCATTCCGCCACCGCCGTATTTTGGATCCACCATCATCCCCAGGAAACCGAGTTCGCCCATTTTCTTCACTTGTTCTGTTGGGAATTTCTGAAGGTTGTCGCGTTCTATAACGCCCGGAAGCAATTCGGTGCGGGCAAAATCGCGAGCGGCGTCGCGGATCATTAACTGTTCTTCGGATAGGTTGAAATCCATAGGCTTTTTATAAGTAATAATTGTGTAGTAATAAGAATGCGTAAAGGTACTTATAAAAAGCAAATTCCAAAAAAACAAATTCCAAATAACAAAGAAACAGCAAATCCCAAATTCCAAAACGGTCGCGGCTATTTGGAATTTGGGATTTGTCTTTTTTTGGGATTTAATTGGAATTTGGTATTTGTAATTTGGATTTTTTAAAATCTTCTGTACTATCTTTAAACTTCAAATCTTCTCAAAACCTTGAAAAAAGATAATTACCATATCATTGGCGTAATGAGTGGCACCTCGCTGGATGGAATTGATTTGGCTGAACTGGGTTTTAATTATTCCGAAAAGAAATGGAATTTTGAAATCTTCGTAGCCGAAACCATTCCGTATTCGTCATTTTGGAAAGATGAACTGCGCGAAGCAATAAAATATTCCGAAGAAAAACTGGAACGGCTCGATTTTAAATATACCGAAAAGCTTTCCGAAGAGATTTCAAAATTCATAAAAAAGCACAACATTCAAGAAATTGATGCTGTTTGCAGCCATGGTCATACTATTTTGCATCAGCCCGATAAAGGTTATACATATCAAATCGGCAATCTGCCGCGCATTTCAAAAACGCTCCGGCAAAAGGTTGTCTGTGATTTTCGGGTGCAGGACGTGGAGCTTGGCGGACAAGGTGCGCCTTTGGTGCCCATTGGGGATAGGTTACTTTTTCCGGATTTTGATTATTGTTTGAATTTGGGCGGTTTCGCGAATTGTTCTTTTGAAAAAAAAGGCGAACGGATTGCTTTTGATATTTGCCCTGTGAATATTGTTTTAAACGAATATGCAGAAAGACTTGGGAAGGATTTTGACGAAGGCGGAAAATTGGCTGCTTCAGGAAAAGTGGATGAAGGATTGCTTCAAAAATTGAATACGCTTTCTTTTTATTCCGAAAAACCACCGAAATCCTTGGGCTTGGAGTGGGTGAAGTCAACCGTTTTTCCACTTTTGGAGGCTGCCGCAATTTCTTCGGAAGATATTTTGCGAACATTTACCGAACACATCGCCCTGCAGCTTGCCAGTCAATTTTCTAAAAATGCTTCGGTATTGATAACGGGCGGTGGCGCCTATAATTCTTTTTTGATTGAACGGTTGAAAGACTTGGCTTCAATTGAAGTGATTATTCCTTCCCCAGAAATTGTGGAATACAAGGAAGCCCTTATTTTTGGGCTTTTGGGCGTGTTGAAGTTGCGTAAGGAGGTGAATTGTTTGGCGAGTGTTACAGGGGCATCGAAGGATCATTCTTCGGGGAAAATATTTTCAACATAAATAATCAATAAATGAAAAATATATTGTTTTTTAGTTTCTTCTCAATCATTACTCTATTGGGTTGTGAAGAGAAACACGAAGGTTTCGTTTTGAATGGAGAAATTGAAGGCGATTATACTGGATACTTGTATTTGGAATATGACAAAATCAAAGATAGTTGCCTGATTAAAGACAAAAAATTTTATTTTCAAGGGAGAGTACATCGACCAACATCAGCATTTCTATTCGCAGAAGGATTCTCAACAAACGATCGAAATTTTTATATTGAAAATACAAATATGATTGTAAATGTTTCTTTTGAAAAAAGGAAGGTTCAAGAGTATGAGTTAAATTGGGTTATCATCGATACCGTAATAGGCACGGAGACTTCCAGGCTTTTGCGCGGCGCGGCGGCTGCTCGCCGAGCAGCCGGCCCATGCCGACGCGCTGCATCTCGCGGCGCTCGCGAGCCATCGCCAGGGCCGGGCCGCGGAGGCGAT
>JAPKFY010000160.1 GCA_026646335.1 Aequorivita sp.
GTTTTCAACAGGTTTTGTACTTTAGCAGTTCTTCAAAAATGACAAAATGAAAAGTGCAAAACCTTATATTGAAAAAAACAAAGAGAGATTCATAGATGAATTGATCGAACTGCTCAAAATACCTTCCATCAGCGCTGATTCTGCATATAAAAAAGACGTGCTGAAAACTGCCGAAGCAGTAAAAACACAACTCAAAAAAGCGGGTTGCGATACAGTAGAAATCTGCGAAACGCCCGGCTATCCAATTGTTTATGGGGAAAAGTTGATCGACAAAAAATTGCCGACCATTCTCGTTTACGGGCATTACGACGTGCAACCGCCAGATCCATTGAATTTGTGGGTCAATCCACCTTTTGAGCCTACGATCAAAAAAACAAAATTGCACCCTGAAGGCGCCATCTTTGCCCGCGGAAGTTGTGACGATAAAGGCCAAATGTATATGCACGTAAAGGCTTTGGAATATATGACCGAAACCGACCAACTGCCCTGCAACGTAAAATTCATGATCGAGGGCGAAGAAGAAGTTGGCAGTAGTAGTTTGGAATGGTTCGTTAGCAAAAACAAAAAGAAATTGGCCAACGACGTTATTTTGATCAGCGATACAGGAATGATTGCGAAAGACGTGCCGTCAATAACCACTGGACTTCGCGGCTTGAGCTATGTGGAAGTGGAGGTTACCGGGCCCAACCGCGATCTGCACAGTGGATTGTACGGTGGTGCCGTGGCCAACCCAATAAACGTTTTGACTAAAATGATTGCTTCGCTTCACGACAAGAACAACCATATCACCATTCCTGGGTTTTATGATGATGTGCAAAATCTTTCAAAAAAGGAGCGTGAAAAAATGGCGGAAGCGCCTTTCAACCTTAAAAATTATGAAAAGGCTTTGGATATTGATGCGGTTTATGGGGAAAAAGGATATTCTACCAACGAACGCAATTCCATCCGCCCTACATTGGACGTAAATGGAATCTGGGGCGGTTACATTGGTGAAGGTGCCAAAACGGTAATTGCTAGCCAGGCATTTGCAAAAATAAGTATGCGCTTGGTTCCTAACCAGGATTGGAAAAAAATTACGGAACTGTTTACAAAACATTTTGAAAGCCTTGCTCCAGCAGGTGTTCGCGTAAAAGTAAAACCGCATCACGGTGGGCAGGCTTACGTTACACCAATAGATAGTTTGGGATATAGAGCGGCTGAAAAAGCTTATGAAGAAACCTTCGGAAAAACACCTATCCCACAGCGAAGTGGAGGAAGTATTCCGATTGTGGCCTTGTTTGAAAAAGAACTGAAAAGCAAAACTATTTTGATGGGCTTCGGCTTGGACAGCGATGCCATCCACTCGCCCAACGAGCATTTTGGAATTTGGAACTATTTAAAGGGAATTGAGACCATTCCGCAATTCTATCATTTTTTTACGGAGATGAGCAAGTAAATCTTCTCCAGCTAACCCTCCCCTTTGAAGGGGAGGTAGGGAGGGGATGTCTTATATTTTCTTCACAAAATCAGTAATAATAACAATCTGTTGGCCATCAACTTTGCCTTCAATGTACTTTTCGTTTTCGTGATCGAGTGAAATTCTTCGCACGGCGGTTCCCTGTTTGGCAACCATACTGCTACCCTTCACTTTTAAATCTTTTATTAAGACTACTGAATCTCCTGCTTCCAAAATAACGCCATTGCTGTCGCGATGAACTACTGCCTTGCCAGTATTTTCGGCAAGTCCAGCTTTTGCCCACTCTTTGGTTTCATCTTCCAAATACATCATATCCAGCAAATCCTGTGGCCAGCCTTCGGCTTTCAGACGGTTCAACATGCGCCAAGCCATTACTTGAACTGCAGGCACGGTGCTCCACATGCTATCGTTCAAACAGCGCCAATGATTAGGCTCTACTTTTTCGGGATCTTCAATTTGCTCTTTACACGTATTACAGATATAAACAGAAGCATCCGCGCCGTTCATAGGCGAATTTGGCACTTCAAATACCCCGAGGTTTTCCGCGCTGCCACAGAGTTCGCATTTGTTATCGCTTCGCTTTTGTAATTCTTTTTCAAGGCTCATAATGTAAATAATTTTGTCCGTTGCCAAGGCTTTGGAGGATGAGGATGCAAAGATATATTTTTCGAGAGATTTACCTAAGTTATAACGCTTCGTTCGTTATACGACACCCTATTAAATTGGTAAAGACAAAATAATTCCCTCTACATTTGTAGAATTAAAATAATTGTTCTACGTTTGTAGAGTTAGTTTTAAAAATATAAAGATGACTCTCTCAAACGCCGAAGAACAATTAATGCAACTTCTCTGGAAAAAGGAACGCGCTTTTATGAAAGATTTAGTTGAAGCCTACCCGGAGCCAAAGCCCGCAACCACTACAGTTGCCACACTTTTAAAACGGATGCAGGACAAAAAATTTGTGGATTACAAACAGCTTGGACGTTCGCGGGAATACTTTCCTTTGGTAAAAAAGAAGGATTATTTTTCCAAGCATGTAAATGGGTTGATCAAAAATTTCTTCAATAATAGTCCGTCGCAGTTCGCTTCATTTTTTACCGAAGAAACCAATCTTTCCAAAACAGAGTTGGAAGAATTAAAAACTTTAATCGATTCCGAAATTCAGAAAAAGTAATTATGGAACTCTATCTTTTAAAATCCGCCGCTTGCCTCGTGCTGTTCTTCGCCTTTTATAAGCTGTTTTTGGAAAACACTTCCATTCACAATTTTAAGCGTTTTTATTTATCGGGAAGTTTACTGGCTTCCTTTTTAATTCCACTTATAACCTTTACCAGTTATGTTGAGGTTTCACCAATTATTCCAGTTTATTCGGAAGTAGCCCCACAAATGATTTTTGCTGAAACCGAAAAAACTATTAATTATTGGCCGTTTGTTTTATGGACGGTTTACGGTCTGGGAGTTCTGTTTTTCAGCGTGAAATTTTTCAGGAATCTTTTCAGTTTAATTCAAAAAATCAGGAAGAATCCGAAGTACAAAAACACCCGTTTCATCAATATTCTATTAAATGAAAAAGTTATTCCACATACATTTTTCAGCTATATATTTCTCAACAAAACACAATTTGAAAATCATGAAATTCCTGCGGAAGTAATGCTTCACGAGGAAACACACGCCCGTCAAAAACACAGTTTGGATGTAATTTTTGTTGAACTTTTACAGATTGTATTTTGGTTTAATCCGCTGTTTTATTTCATAAAAAGAAGCATTAAACTGAACCACGAGTTTTTGGCAGACCGTGCCGTTTTAAACGCTGGTGCGGAAACTTCAAACTATCAAAAAATATTACTGGCATTCTCATCAAATGCCTTAACGCCCTCGTTGGCACATTCAATCAATTATTCATCAATCAAAAAACGATTTACTGTTATGAAAACACACACCTCAAAAAGAGCTATTTGGTTTCGAAGTCTTTTATTATTGCCTTTGCTTTCCTTGTTGATTTATGGGTTTAGCACGAAAGAAGTTTTAATAGAACAAGCTGAAAATAGTGCCATTTTTGCAAGCGATACCATTGAAGATATTAGGATTGTAATTGACATAAACTCACCATGCGCTCGATGTCGCTCTTGCTCAGGTTGGTCGAGGCGGTGATGGTCACCTTCTGCTCCTTGCCAGTCGCCTTATCCTTCGCGGTCAC
>JAPKFY010000161.1 GCA_026646335.1 Aequorivita sp.
GCCGCGGCGGCGTCATCCTTGCGCGAACATTAGACCGCAATGTAACAAATAATTCATTTCCGTCCTTAAGATTATAATATTGAATAAACATTTCGATGGGGGTTACACAAAGGTTAAACACAAGTACTCCAACAGATATATAAAATGGAAGGAACCATTTTAGTTGAAGCATTAAATCACTTCTTAGAAGTTCAAAATAAAAAAGAACAATACTAAAAAACAACAGAAACGTACCTACTATACTTACAAAGGGTGAGTATCCTTTGAAAAAGATATCTGTGAAAATAAATACTAAAATTGAAGAAATTAAAAAAGCGCCAACTACCGCACCAAATATTGTTTTCCAATATTTTTTTTTCAAAAATGAGGTAAAGTAAAAGATGTAAAAAGAATAACTTATAAGAACATAGATATTATACCACCAATAATTCTCTACAAATGGAGTGTCTTTAACAAAAGAAAAAAGCTCATAATTTGAAAAATATGCCACTGGTGAATAAGAACCAACGGTTTCAACAAAAACAGTTAGCCATAAAAAAAGAACTAAATATTTTGTGCTTTTAAATTGTGATAAATTCTTTCTCAGATAATAAGTTCCAGCAGAAGCTGCTAAAACTTCCAAGATAAATATCGGAAGAATGTACAGCAAAAAATCATTAAACCCCAAAATCTAGTAATTTTTCGGCGGAAATCCACTGATACCCTGATTCAAAGGCTCCAAATTATAGTTATTTGGTGATCCTGCAGTTACTCCATTGGTTGGTGCTAAAAATACGGTTGCTTTGTCATTTGTAGCATTATCATAAGCCGCAAAATAAATGCGAACGCCCGGCTGTGGACCTATACCGGTTCCTGCCTTTATATAATCCAAAAACTGCTGAAGTTCAGCAACACTGAATAAAAACTCACGGGTGTCTGCAGAGCCCATGGCGCGTTCAATATCCACGGCACGTGTTGCTACCCAGTTATCCTGTAATTGCCTTGCTTCGGCCACGGTAATACAATTTGATGGTTTTGACATAATTGAAACTGATTTAATTGGTTTATTCGAACGAATGTAGTAAAAACAATCAAAAAACCTTTTTTTAGAGTGAATAAATAGGGAAAATCCCTTTTAAAAAAGGGGTTTTTCCTATATATCTGTAAGATTTTTCTCTGCTCAAAAAATGGAAACATCCATTTTAATTTAGCTGAAATGCTGTATTACAGCCCATAATTTCGTGAAATATTTATTTTTATACTTTTTGAAAAGTTTATCTACAAATTGTAATTAGCCCAGAAAACTGTTCTTGTTCAAAAATTATTTTCCGTGCAATATATTCAGTGCATAAATAGCGAAACTGCCCAGCCAGTGGCCGCCTTCATAACTGTCATCCACCAAATTTGGATATGAATACACCACGTGCTCGTTGGCAAGATTCTGAAGGTGTTCATATTTTGGATATTGTTTTGCCAAGCCATAAAAAACCCAAGCTCGGCTGAAGTTCAATCCATCCAAATGCACAAGTTTGCCATCGGTGCGGTCGCTCACCTCCCCTACTTTTAAATGATAGTTTTCATCAGCAAGTTGTGGCAAAAAAACATCCATCCAGGCCGTGAATTCTTCCGAAGAAAGCACGCGGCGCATAATATCAACTTCTTCCAAACAAGGCGAAAGGAAATCGTAACCGCTCGGTTCCCAACTTATTGGGCACTTTTTATCATCAAAATAAAAGTCCCGGGCACGTTTTTTAATGAGTTGTTTCAGTTCCAAATCACCGATTGTTTCAGCATAATCATAAGCGAAAGTCAGTCCAAAAGCAGTATTGGTATGCTCTCCAACACGGATTGGATAATTCAGTTTTGGCAGGAATTCTTTATACCGAAGCACAATAATGTCGGCCAAAGGTTTTAGGTTTTGCTCCAGTTCCTTCGCCATCGGGTCGTCCCAATTGTGAAGTTCTTCGGAAAGTTTTAAAAGCCAAGCCCAGCCGTAAGTTCTTTCAAAAGATTTATTGATTGGTTTTTCAAAATAGGCAACCTCAGTCACCACATTTTCAGCTGTGATTCTTTCTTTCAGCAATTTTCTTACTTCATCACCTTTGTCCATTTCGGGGAATTGCTTTAGCAACGAAACCATAGACCAATACCCGTGCACCGCACTGTGCCAGTCAAAACAGCCGTAGAATATAGGATGGACAGCAATTGGCTCCACCAAATCTGCTTTGCTTTCCAAGGTTTCACCGGGTTTGTATGGATATTCTGTGCCCACGCAATGCAAGGGAAGTTCTATGAGTTTATTGGCTTCGGTCAGAGTGAATGTAGGCTCGGGAAACTTTTGGACAGACATAACTTGATCTTTGGTAGTCTCGGGAATTTCAGATTTTTTGTCTTTACAGCTATAAAGAAGAATTATAGAGAAGAAAAGCAGAAAAAATTTATTCATAACACCTAAAATTTCAAATAAAGATAAAATATAAAACCACGAATGCACGAATTAAAAAAGTATTCGTGCATTCGTGGTAAATTTATTTTTAACCGGAATTTCTACAATTTCACTTCTTCCAATTTCACTTCTTCCCCGTTTTTATCGAGAAGTTTCACTTCGTCAAAGCCCATGTTTTTAAATTGTGCATATTGCGTTGCAGCATCACCAACCACTAAATAAGCCATTTTGGAAGCGTCCAAATATTTGTTTGCAAGCGCTTTATGTTGCTCCAAGGTCATATTTCGAACAGTGGCTTCTTCTTTCTCAATGTAGTTCGCTGGAAGGTTATATTCATTGATATCCTGTAACATTTCCAGAAGTGAACCTTGTGTTTCAAAACGACGGGCGTTTGATTTTATAAGTGCATTCTTCGTAAATTCAAGATCTTCGGGCGAAATCCCTTCTTTGTATTTTGAAATTTCATCCCTAAAAATTTGAACGGATTCACCCGTTGTATTGGTTCTAACACTTGACGAAGCTGTAAAAGTTCCCGGAATTTTACTGCCGCTGAAATAAGTTCGTGCACCATACGTGTAACCTTTTTCTTCACGCAGAATCAAATTCACATTTCCTGAAAAAGAACCACCCAATTTATAGTTCATCACTTCGGCAGGATAGAAATCTGCATCGGTTCGTGGCAATGCAATATAACCTATGTTGATAACGGATTGTTTGGCATTTGGGATATCAACAAAATACAGCGAAGCCTT
>JAPKFY010000162.1 GCA_026646335.1 Aequorivita sp.
GTGCTTTTTTATGAAAAATACACTTCTAAATATGCTGTAAAAAAGATGTTGGAATCAGAATCCATAAACATACAATGTTTGGTTACAAAAGCAGGTTTACCCAATGAAATTCCTTTCGGAAAAGCACAAAATCCCGAATTATGGGACTATGCCGATGGTGTGGATACGGTTGATTTCTTGTTGAAACTTCATTGATAAAATATTGATAATTCCCACATTTTTAGTAGCATAATTCACATCTTTGCACTATAAATTTTCATTCGATGCAAAAACATAATTTTAGTGCAGGCCCCTGCATTTTGCCGCAATCGGTATTGCAAAAATCTGCCGAAGCAGTTTTAAATTTCAACAATTCAAACCTTTCCTTGATCGAAATCTCTCACCGTAGCAAGGATTTTGTGGAAGTGATGGACAATGCCAGAAATCTTGCCTTGGAGCTTTTGGGCCTTCAAAATAAAGGTTACCAAGCCCTGTTTCTACAAGGTGGCGCAAGTCTTGAGTTTTTAATGGTTGCCTACAACCTTTTGGAAAAGAAAGCGGCCTATCTCAACACGGGAACTTGGTCCAATAATGCAATAAAAGAGGCGAAATTGTTTGGCGAAGTTGTGGAAGTAGCAACTTCAAAAAGTGAAAACTTCAATTTTATTCCGAAAAACTACAAGGTGCCGACAGATGCGGATTATTTTCACTGCACCAGCAACAACACCATTTTTGGAACGCAGATGCACAGTTTCCCAGAAATAAAAATTCCGATGGTTTGCGATATGAGCAGCGATATTTTTTCGCGCCAGCTTGACTTTTCAAAATTCAGTTTAATTTATGCTGGGGCACAAAAAAATATGGGCCCGGCAGGAACTACGCTCGTAGTAGTAAAAGAGGATATTCTGGGTAAGGTTTCGCGTGCCATTCCATCAATGTTGAATTATAAAGTGCATATTGATAAAGAGAGTATGTTCAACACCCCAGCGGTTTTTCCCGTATATGTTTCCATGTTGACATTGCAATGGTTGAAGGATTTGGGCGGTATTTCAGCAATAGAAAAAATAAACAACCAAAAAGCGGAACTTCTTTATAACGAAATAGATCGAAATCCGTTATTTGAAGGCTTCGTGGCCAAAAAACAAGACCGCTCCAAAATGAACGCCACTTTCAATTTAAAAAATGAAGAATTAAAAGCAGCCTTCGAGGACCACTTAAAACAGGCAGGAATAAACGGCTTGAACGGCCACCGAAGCGTTGGTGGTTACCGTGCCTCAATGTACAACGCCCTACCGTTGGAAAGCGTTCAGGTTCTTGTGGATGTGATGCAAGCGATGGAAAAAGGAGCATAAACCCCTATGCCAACGTGACGAAGAATAAAATAATTCTAAAAAAATAATAAATAATAGTCAATAAAATATATGAAGGTATTAGCAAACGATGGAATTTCACAAAGTGGAATAGATGCACTGAAAGATGCAGGTTTTGAAGTGTTGACAGTGCAAGTGGCGCAGGAACAGCTTCAAAATTACATCAACGAACACAAAATTGACGTGCTTTTGGTGCGCAGTGCCACAAAGGTCCGGAAAGATATCATTGACAATTGCCCTTCACTGAAAATCATTGGCCGTGGTGGTGTTGGGATGGACAATATTGATGTGGACTACGCCCTTGAAAACGGAATTAACATAATAAATACCCCAGCGGCTTCTTCAGAATCGGTAGCCGAGCTTGTTTTTGCACATTTGTTCGGAGGCGTTCGGTTTCTGCACGATTCCAACCGGAATATGCCTTTGGATGGCGATACCAAGTTCAAGGAATTAAAGCAAAATTATGGCGCTGGTCGCGAACTTCGAGGGAAAACACTGGGGATTATCGGTTTTGGAAGAATAGGTCGCCAAGTGGCGAAAATTGCTTTGGGTTGCGGTATGAAAGTAATCGCCAGCGATCACAAAGTGGGTGAAGCGGATATTACACTTGATTTTTACGATGGACAAAAAATTACTTTAAAAATAAAAACCGCACCGGTAGATAAATTAATAAAACAAAGTGATTTTATTAGTCTGCACGTACCTTCCCAATCGGGATATTTAATAGGAAAAGAAGAAATTTCAAAAATGAAGGATGGCGTGGGCATTGTTAATGCTGCCCGTGGCGGAATACTTGATGAAAATGCGCTACTGGAAGCTATTGAAGATGGCAAGGTTTCATTTGCAGCACTGGATGTCTTTGAGAACGAACCCACTCCATCAATAAAAGTGCTTATGCACGATAAAATTTCACTTACACCGCACATTGGTGCCGCAACAGACGAAGCGCAGGATAGGATTGGGACTGAATTGGCAAATCAGATCATCTCAATTTTGTGCAAGTAGCTTAGTTTTTCTACTTTTTTTCCACAGTTATCACTGATTTTGATTAACTTACGTACTTAATTTTAACCTAATATAAATGTCAGGAATTTTAGATTTATTGAACAGTGACCTCGGAAAACAAATTATTGGCGGTATAAGTCAAGAAACCAATCAACCTGCAGACAAAACCGCTTCGGTTGTTACAATGGCAATGCCCATACTTTTGGGCGCTATGAAACGCAATGCAGGCAATGAAGGTGGAGCTGCCAATTTAATGAATGCTTTAAACAGCAAGCACGACGGTAGTATCCTGGATAATTTAGGCGGACTTTTTGGAGGAGGCGTAAATGAAGACGTAAAACAAGATGGTCTTGGTATTTTAGGGCATGTTTTGGGAGGTTCTCAAAACAATGCAGTACAGGCACTTTCTCAAAAATCTGGTTTGGACACAAATTCTGTTATGCAGATCTTACAAGTAGCAGCACCTATTTTATTGGGTTATTTGGGAAAACAAAAGCAACAGAAAAACGTAAACTCAGAATCCGGTATTGGCGATTTGTTGGGCGGTCTTATGGGTGGTGGCAACAAACAACCACAACAACAATCAATGATAGAATCTTTACTTGACGGCAATAATGACGGAAGTGTAATTGATGATATTGCTGGAATGGTACTTGGTGGTGGCAATAAGAAAAAAGGTGGTCTCGGAGGCCTTTTGGGAGGTTTCGTTCTCGGCCAGTTGCAGGTAGGTGATCTCCCGCCCATCGGCCCGCTTCTGTTTGCTCTGTCTCAAGTACAT
>JAPKFY010000163.1 GCA_026646335.1 Aequorivita sp.
CTTTTAGTAATAGGTTATTAACATACATTTAATATTCAAAATACTTAAAAATAATGAAGTAGCAGAAGTAATGAACAACTGTGGACAACGTATTTTAACAACCTGGAACTAACAACTATTTTTTAAAATTTTGTTTGAAAGAGAATAAACTGTGCTAATAAGTAGCAGGTAAAAAATGACTTAAATTTTTGGTGTTCTGCAATTTTAAAACCTATTGTAAATAATCTTTACATCTGCAATTTTAGTTGTGCTATTTCAGTGAACAAATATCAACAAGGTTGTTAACTATAATGCGAAGCCGTCGTTAAGAAATCGTTATCAATTCAATACCAATTGGTTGAAATCGTTTCTTTTAGACTACAGCTATTGGCGTTTAAAAAGAAAAATTATTAGCAATTTTACTCTTTAAATTTTGTGTAAGAAAATTTCTGATTGTGAATTCATTATCTTTGAAAAAAATTAAAATTATGAAAATCTCCATCGGCAACGACCATGCAGGCACTGAGTATAAGTTTGAAATCGTTTCCTTTCTTGAAAAGGAAGGGCACACAGTTTTTAACCACGGAACCGACTCTGAAGCAAGCGTTGATTATCCAGATTTTGTACATCCTGTTGCTAATGATGTGGAAAGCGGAAAAGTAGATCTAGGTATCATAATCTGCGGTAGCGGAAACGGAGCGAATATGACCGCCAACAAACACCAAAAAGTGCGTTCTGCGCTTTGTTGGACCAAGGAAATTACAGAGCTTGCCCGCCAACACAACGATGCTAATATTTTGAGTATTCCGGCGCGTTTCACTAGTAAACCGCAAGCTGTTGAAATGGTAAGGACTTTTTTGAATACCGAATTTGAAGGCGGCCGCCACCAAAACCGCGTAGAAAAAATAGCGTGTTGCTAAAACTCCAAAATGTCCCATAACCACGCACATTCGCATAGCCATTCACACCCTGATTTGAAAGGAAGAAAGCTTTTGCTCTCCATTCTTTTAAATCTTGTTATTACGGTTGCCCAAGCAATTGGTGGAGTGATTTCCGGGAGCCTTTCCTTGCTTTCCGATGCGTTGCACAATTTTAGTGATGTGCTTTCTTTAGCGGTGAGCTATGTTGCTGATAGATATTCAAAAAAAGACGCCTCGGTTGAAAAAACATTTGGGTACAAACGCGCTGAGATAATTGCTGCTTTCGTTAATTCAGCCACTTTGATTATTGTTGCTGTTTATCTTATTTACGAGGCAATTCTTCGTTTTGCAAACCAACAACCCATAGAAAGTGGATTGGTTATTTGGTTGGCTCTGTTGGGAATCATTGTAAACGGGTTTAGTGTAATTCTTCTTTATAAAGAAACAAAAAACAATATGAATATGCGCTCTGCATATTTGCATTTGCTGACCGATATGGCCGCATCTGTCGCCGTTTTGATAGGCGGTTTGTTGATGAAATATTTTGAATGGTTTTGGGTTGATAGCTTCTTAACTTTGCTAATTGCTCTTTATTTGATAGTTATGGGCTATAGCTTGCTGAAAAGTTCCTATAAAGTTTTGATGCTTTTTACGCCCGATGATTTAAATTTGGAAGTAATAAGTAATGCCGTTTGTAAAATCCCTGAGATAAAGAATATGCACCATATTCACATTTGGCAACTCAACGAGCAGGAAACACATTTGGAAGCACATATCGATTTTTATGAAGACGTCACCCTTTCAGAATTTGATGCCGTGCTAACAAAGGTTGAAGAATTACTTTATCACGAATTTGGAATAAACCACGTAACCATTCAACCCGAACACCAAAAAGATGATCCAAAAGACATCATTGTTCAGGATTAATTTATAGCTCGAAAACTATGGAAATTGTTGTTAAGGATTTTGGGGAATTAAGCACGAAAGAATTGTATGATGTTTTACAATTGCGAAGCGAAGTTTTTGTGGTAGAACAGGATTGTGTCTATCAAGACATTGATGGAAAGGACGATCGCGCTTTGCACATTATGGGTTGGGAAGATGGTATTTTAGTGGCTTACTCCCGCTGTTTTCAGGCTGGCGATTATTTTGACGAAGCATCCATAGGAAGAGTTCTAGTGCGTGAAAACTACCGAAAACTCGGTTATGGCCACGAAATTACCAAAGCCTCCATAAAAGCGATTAAAACAAAATATAAAGCCGATAAAATAAAGATATCGGCTCAAATATATTTAGTAATTTTCTATGAAAGCCACGGGTTTAAAACCATTGGCGACCGCTACTTGGAAGACGGCATTCCCCACATTGCAATGATCAGAGCTTTATGAGGTTCTTTTCCAAATGAAGATCTTTAAGCATTTCATCAGTAAATTTATAATGCCCACGACGGGTGATTATTTTGAAACGTTGTTTTCGCATGCGCGTCAACGTATCTAAAAATTGCCATTTTGATTTTAACTGTCTCGGTTTATCAGATTTCAAACTTATTTCGAAATAATGCTTTATTCCAGCGCGGTCTGCTACTATGTCT
>JAPKFY010000017.1 GCA_026646335.1 Aequorivita sp.
AAAATGTTTTTAATCGAAAAAATATTACACTTTATCGGATAAATCGTAATTATTTCAAAAAGGACAATGACTTAAAATTATGCTTATGCACTGTAAACATTATATTTTTCACGTATATTAGGGATGAATTTAAAACGATTGTCATGGTTAAAATTTTAACATATTTTATTGCTATTTTTCTTCTTTTCGGGTGTAAAAACGAAGAAAAACCCGCTTCTAAAACTATAAAAGCATCAGAAAATGCAATTAAAAAGGAAGAAAACTTCGGAATTGTGATTCACGGAGGCGCCGGAACCATCCTGAAAGAAAATATGAGTGATTCCTTGGAAGCTGCGTATAAAGCAAAATTGGAAGAGGCAATTTCTGTAGGATATGAAATTTTGAAAAAGGGCGGGACTTCATTGGAAGCTGTTACACATACTATTAATGTAATGGAAGATTCCCCGCTTTTCAATGCAGGAAAGGGAGCGGTGTTTACACACGATGGTTCCAACGAGTTGGACGCTTCAATAATGGACGGCACAACATTGAATGCCGGCGCTGTTGCCGGACTAAAACACATCAAAAACCCAATAGACTTAGCCAGAGATGTAATGCAAAAAAGCGAACACGTAATGCTTTACGGTGCTGGCGCGGAAGAATTTGCGCAAACATTGGGCTATAAAATGATGGATACAACATATTTCTATACTAAAAATAGATATGAGTCTTTACAAAGGGTATTGGAAAAGGAAAAAGAAAAAAATGAAAAGAAAGTTTCTTTTGAAGATCATTATATCAAAAATTCAAAATTTGGCACTGTGGGTTGTGCCGCATTGGACAAGCACGGCAATCTCGCCGCTGGAACCTCAACAGGCGGAATGACCAACAAACGCTGGAACCGCATTGGCGATGCGCCTATTATTGGAGCGGGCACTTACGCCAATAACGCAACTTGTGCCGTTTCTTCAACAGGTTGGGGTGAATATTTCATTCGGGCTGTGGTTGCTTATGATATTTCCGCTTTAATGGAATATAAAGGAATGTCTTTACAAGATGCCGCAAAGGAAGTCATTCAGAAAAAAATACCTGCCCTTGGCGGTGATGGCGGAATTGTTGCCATTGACAAAGACGGAAATGTGGCTATGGAATTCAACACGTCGGGAATGTATCGCGCCACAATGAATTCCGAAGGTGAATTAATTATTAAAATCTATAAAGAACAATAAATGGAACCGTATTACGCTGTAATCTTCACTTCAGTCCAAACTGAAAACATTGATGGCTATTCTGAAATGGCCGAATTGATGGAAACCCTGGCAAAACAACAATCTGGATTTATAGGAATTGAAAGTGCCCGAAACGAAATCGGTATAACCGTAAGTTACTGGCAAAATCTTGAAAGTATTAAGAAGTGGAAAGCGAATTTAGATCATTTATCAGCACAGCGAAAAGGCAGGGAGCAGTGGTATTCCTATTATAAGGTTAGGATTTGCAAAATAGAGCGGGAATATGAATTTATCCGTTCCTAAAACCAATTTGTTAATTCCCTCCCAAATGTTAAATTTTTAAATACGATTTTAAAATAATGCTACGTTTAAAATAAAACTTCCCCACCCTAAAAACGGATTTCAGACATTTTCAAACAAAACGAATTGGTTTTGCTTTGTGGCTCAATCAATTTGCCTTAATTTTAAATACTTTATTTAACCGTCGCTTATGCAAACCTCACTAAAGTTCCTATCCATCGTTTTGTTGCTTTTCGTTTTTTCCTGTAAAGACAAGGACAAACACTCCGAAACCGACAACCTCTTCAAATTCAAGGAATACATTTCCTACAATACCTACGGAAACCAATCCATTACCACAGACATCCGCGTAGAGCTAGCAAAACCGTTGGAACAATTTGAGATGACACAGGAACTTTCCGCCGAGGAATATTTAAAGATTTCGCCAAAAACCGTGGGAAAACTGATTGTTGAAAACGGCAAAACCCTCATTTTCCAACCTGCGGAATATTTAAAACCGGACACTGAATATACTGTAACCGTAAAGCTGAATAAGTTTTACGAAGACATTGCCAAAGAATTCAAAACCTACACTTTCAGTTTTCATACCATTACCCCGAATTTTAAGGTTGACATTGGCAATCTTCAAAGCTATAGCAAGCAATGGCAATATGTTGAAGCTTCGGTGGAAGCATCGGATGTTATTTCTTTTGAAAAAGCAAAACAATTGGTTTCGGCTTCCCAAAACGGTAAAAATTTAAAATTGAAATGGCCCTCGGAAGCAACCGATGCGCGATACTACAATTTTACTATTGACAGTATCAGCCGAAAAATGGAAGATTCAGAAATTCTCATTAAATGGGATGGAAAACCTATAGGTGCTGAAAATAAAGGGGAAAATACTTTTGCGATTCCGGGACAAAATAACTTCACAATCGTTGATATCAAAAGCACCTTGGCACCCACCGCCGTGTTGAGCATCAATTTTTCCGATCCAATAATGGAAAATCAGGACTTTGCCGGATTGGTTACGATTGAAAACACACAGAATTTACGCTATGAAGTTGACGGAAACGTTTTAAATGTGTATCCGCCAAACAGAGTTGTGGGCGATGTAAAAGTCACCGTTTTCACAGGAATCAAAAACACCGAAGGCATTGGTTTAAAAAAGGAATTTTCGGAATTGGTTTCCTTTGAACAATTAAAACCCGCCGTGCGGATGATTTCAAAAGGTGTAATTCTTCCGAATTCAGCCTCCACGCCCGTTTATTTTGAAGCGGTAAACCTTTCAAAAGTTGATGTGCGCATCATTAAAATTTACGAAAACAATGTACTTCAGTTTCTTCAAAGTTATAATTTGAATGACAACAACACCTATGATATTAAAAGGGTTGGAAGGCGAATTGCCAAAAAAACCATAGCTCTTAAAAATGGCGGTTTGGGAAATGATGATAGCTGGAAAGCCTACGCCATAAACCTTTCGGAATATTTTAAAGCAGATCCGGGCGCCATTTATCAATTGGAACTCAGCTTCAAAAAAGATTACATTACTTATGATTGCAGTGAAACTGCTTCCGAAGTGGAAAATATTGAAGAAACGAATGAGGAGGGCGATGAATATTATGACGATTATTACGAAGAAGATTCCTATTACGCCGATGATTCCTCTGAAGATGAAGAACTACGCGAAGAGCGCTATTGGGACAACGAAATTTACCGCTGGAGAAATTATACCTACAATTGGGAACAGCAAGACAACCCATGCCACGCTGCATATTACAACGATGACCGTGTGGTTACCGCAAACATTTTGGGCTCAGATTTGGGTATGATTGTTAAAAAGGGAAACAATCGTTCCTATCACTTTATTACCACTAACCTAATTTCCGCAAAACCCGAAGGTGCTGTAAAAATCAGACTTTTCAACTATCAGCAGCAACTGATCGAAACGGTAACTACCGAAGGTGATGGAATGACCATTTACGATGGCACCAAAAATGCAGCATTCGCCGTGGCCCAAAAAGGAAATAATTTTGCCTACGTAAAACTGGAAGACGGAAATGCCCTTTCAATGAGCAATTTCGATATTTCTGGAAAAGAACTTCAAAAAGGTTTGAAAGGGTATACATATACTGAACGCGGCGTTTATCGTCCTGGCGACAGTATTCACCTTACTTTTGTTCTGAACGACAACGCAAATCGACTGCCAAAGAATCATCCAGTAACGCTTTCTGTTACAGACGCTCGGGGAAAACTCGTGCAACGCACCGTTTTGAATGTGAGTGATTCCCCCCTTCGAGGGGTGCAGGGGGGCTTTTATTATTTCCCAATCGCCACGGATGCTTCTGCACCTACAGGAAATTGGAATGCAACAATAACCGTTGGTGGCGCACAATTTTCGCATACATTAAAAGTAGCGACCATAAAACCAAACCGTCTAAAAATCAAGCTCGATTTTGAAGATGAAATCCTCGACGCCACCAAACCCGTAAAAGGAACGGCAAGCGCAATTTGGCTCCACGGATCGCCTGCGCGCAATTTAAAGATTGATATGACCGCCACACTTCGCGCCAGCAATTCTGCTTTCCCGAAATTTACGAAATACAATTTCATAGATCCAATCCGAACTTTTTCGGAAGTGGAAATCCCGGTTTTGGACGCGCAACTTTCTATGGAAGGCAGCACTGCTTTTAGCCAAAATATGGAAGTTGGAAAGAACGCGCCCGGAATGTTGAATGCTACTTTTTTGACGAAAGTTTATGAAGGCGGCGGCGATTTTTCTATGGATATTTTTTCAAAGGAAATAGCACCGTTCTCACATTTTGTCGGTTTGAAATCTCCAGAAGCTGGCCGTTATGGCTCCTATTTTACAGATGAAAACACTGTATTTGATGTGGTTTCGGTAGATGCCCAAGGAAAACCTACTGCCAATCGCGAGCTCGACGTAAAAGTTTTCCAGATTGAATGGCGCTGGTGGTGGAACCGTGGCGAGGACAATCTTTCAACTTATGAAAATTCAACCGTACACCGCCCTGTAAAAGAATTCAACATAAAAACCGATGGCAGCGGGAAAGGAAAATTCACCGTAAATATTCCAGATGAAGAGGGTGGGAGATATTTAATACGCGTAATCGATAAACAATCCGGTCACGCAACTGGACGGATAACCTATTTCTACAGAAATTGGTGGCAACGCCCAAGCGACGGCGATTCTGAAAGTGCGCGCATGCTTGTATTTTCAGCGGATAAAGAAAAATACAATGTAGGCGAAGAAGCTTTTATAACGTTCCCTTCGGGAAGTGATGGCCACGCCTTGATTAGCGTTGAAAACGGCACCGAAGTGTTAACCACATATTGGATTGAAACCAAAAAAGGCGAAACCAAAGCCGCGATAAAAATCACGAAGGAAATGGCGCCGAATATTTATGTGAATATTTCATTGCTCCAACCGCACAGCCAAACTAAGAATGATTTGCCGATACGGCTTTACGGCGTTATTCCGCTTTTGGTTGAAGACCCTTCAACGGTGCTTCACCCCAAAATCACGATGCCGAATGTGCTAAAACCTGAGGAAAAATTCACCGTAAAAGTTTCCGAGGAGAAAGGAAAACCAATGACCTATACTTTGGCCGTTGTTGACGAAGGCTTGCTCGATTTAACCCGCTTTGCCACACCCGATATCCACGAAGGTTTTTACAGTCGCGAAGCTTTGGGTGTTAAGACTTTTGATATGTTCGATTATGTGATTGGGGCCTATTCCGGCAGTGTCGATAATATTTATGCAATTGGGGGTGGCGATGCTGCAGCGGGTGCGAAAAACAGAAAAGCCGACCGTTTTAAACCCGTTGTAAAATACCTCGGTCCATTTGAACTGGCCGCCGGAAAAACCGCATCGCACAATATAATGATGCCAAATTATGTGGGTTCGGTGCGCACAATGGTAATTGCGGGCGATAAAACCAAAAGTGCTTATGGCAGTATTGAAAAAACCACACCCGTCCGAACGCCTTTGATGGTGCTAGCTTCGCTTCCGCGGAAATTATCTCCGGGCGAAACCGTTACTCTTCCAGTTACCGTTTTTGCGATGGAAAATAAAGTGAAAACCGCCACGATTACCGTGAGAACTGGAGATGCATTGAGACCGATAAATGGGTCGTCAAAAACTGTTACTTTCAATGGCCCAGGCGAACAAATTGTAAATTTTGAATTCGACGTTTCGGCTGTGCTCAACGTGACAGATGCAGTACAAACTATTGAAGTAACGGCTTCCGGCAACGGCGAAAAGGCGAGTTACAAAGTGGAAATAGACGTGGAAAATCCGAATCCTATTTCACAAAAATCTACGCAATTCACCATTGTTGAAAACGGGTCGCAAACCATCAATTTTGAAACGTTTGGCGTGCCCGGAAGCAATGCCGCAATGCTGGAATTCTCAACCTTGCCGCCGATGGATTTCGGAAAACGGATGGAATTTTTGATCCACTATCCCTACGGATGTTTGGAGCAGACCACTTCTTCAGCATTTCCGCAGCTTTATTTGGCTGATGTTTTTGATATTACTTTTGATAAGAAGAAAGAAATCGAGAAAAATATAAAAGTAGCAATTGAGCGTTTGGGCAGGTTCCAAACCGCAAACGGCGGACTTGCTTACTGGCCCGGCGAACGCGAAGCTGATGAATGGGCGACCAATTATGCCGGGCATTTTATGCTGGAAGCGAAACAAAAAGGTTATGCTTTGCCGATAAGTTTTATGAGCAATTGGTTGCTGTACCAACAAAACACGGCGCGCCAATGGCGAAATAGTTATGCGCGTTACAATTCAAGTTTGACGCAGGCTTACAGGCTTTACACCTTGGCATTAGCCGGAAAACCTGAGCTTGCCGCGATGAACCGTCTTCGCGAAAGCAAAGAATTGAGCAATGACGCCAAATGGCGCTTGGCCGCAGCTTACGCTTTGGCTGGAAAGAAAAATGTGGCAGAGCAGATTGCGCAAACGGCAAATATCAATTTTGTTTCTGAAAAATACGATTATTACACCTATGGTTCGCCTTTCAGAAATAGGGCGATGGCTTTGGAAACCTTGGTTTTGTTAGGGGATTCAAAGCAACGTGATTTAGCGATTTCTGTCGCGAAAGATCTTTCTTCAGGAAATTGGTACAGCACTCAGGAAACTTCGTATGCCTTGATGGCGATGGCGAAAATGGTTGCCAAAAACGGAGGAAAGGCAATGGAATTAAGCTTTGCTAATGGCGGAAAATCAATTGAGGTAAAAACCGACCGGGCCGTTTCGCAACGCGATCTTTCTTTTGTGATGGGAAGCAATTCAGTTTCGGTTACCAATAAAAAAGGAAATGTGGTTTACATTACGCTTTCACAAAAAGGAAAGTTGCCATTAGGCCAAGAACTTGCCGAAAAACGCAATCTATCCATAAAATCTGAATATTTGGGAGGTGATGGAAAGCCGATTGACGTTACAAAATTGCGACAGGGGACGGAAATCATTGCCAAAGTAAGTATTTCAAACACTTCAAATGATTGGATAAATAATGTAGCTTTGGCAAAAATCTTCCCAAGCGGTTGGGAAATTGTAAACACCAGTTTTAGTGAATTGGGCGGAGGCGCAAGCGGAAATGCACGTTACACAGACATTCGCGACGACAGGGTGAATTTCTTTTTCGATTTAAAAGCTGGAGAGACCAAAACGTTCAGCGTAAAATTGAACGCTTCTTATTTGGGAACTTATTATTTGCCAGGAACACAGGTGGAAGCGATGTATGACAATTCGTTTTATGCACGGAACAAAGGAATGTGGGTAACGATTGAGCAGTAAAAATCCATTGAAATTTGACAAATCTGAAATAAAAAAAAGAATCAGCAGGCACAAAATAAAACTCAGTGTCCTGCTGATTTTATTTTTGGTTTGGCTTTGCTGTCTTCCCTCACCATTATTTGAGGTTCCCACTGCGACAGTCGCCGAAAGCAGCAGCGGACAAATGCTTGGCGCACGAATTGCTGATGACGGCCAATGGCGATTTCCGCAAATGGATTCCGTGCCGACAAGGTTTGAAAAATGTATTCTTTATTTTGAGGACGAGCATTTTTATTGGCATCCCGGCTTCAATCCGGTTTCCATTTCAAAAGCACTTTGGAGCAATCTCACCACAGGTTCCCGTCGTGGCGGGAGTACAATTACCCAACAAGTTATCCGTCTTTCCCGACAGAATAAAGGGCGAACTTATTTTGAAAAATTGATAGAAATTTTTCAGGCCACGCGCTTGGAAGCGGGTTTTAAGAAAAAATCAATTTTGAATTTATACGCTTCGTATGCGCCTTTTGGCGGAAACGTGGTTGGATTGGAAACCGCGTCTTGGCGCTATTTTGGAATTCCTGCCAGCGAATTGAGTTGGGGGCAATCAGCAGCCTTGGCCGTACTTCCAAATGCGCCATCACTTATTTTTCCCGGAAAGAACGAAGAGATTTTGAGGCAAAAAAGAGATGCACTATTGCTGAAACTTTTTCAGAATGAAGTGATAGATGAAACCACCTATCAATTGGCTTTGGATGAAAAACTACCTGGAAAACCATTGCCGTTACCAGAATATGCACCTCATTTAACTGAAAAAATTAGAAAGGAACATCGTGGAAAACGAATTGAAACAACCATTGATTTTTCACTTCAGCAAAAAGTAAACAACATTGTGAAAGCGCAAAATTATATGTTGGCGCAAAACCAAATCCACAATCTGGCCGTTTTGGTTTTGGACGTGAATACGCGTGAAGTTTTGGCGTATGTGGGCAATTCCCCAACAACTCGGGAACACAACAATTTTGTGGACATCATCGAGAAGCCTCGAAGTACGGGCAGTATTTTAAAACCATTTTTGTTTACTTCGTTGCTAGATGCTGGCGAGATTCTTCCGAATACATTGGTTGCAGATATTCCAACAACCGTCAATGGATATACGCCCGAAAATTTTGATAAAAAATTCAATGGCGCAGTTCCCGCAAGTGTTGCGCTTTCGCGTTCGCTGAATATCCCCGCGGTGCGGATGTTGCGCGATTTTGGTTTCCAGCGGTTCTATAATATTTTGGGGAAAATGAATCAAAAAGCAATTGATAAATCAGCAGATTATTATGGACTTTCCTTGATTCTTGGAGGTGCGGAAAGCAGTTTGTGGGATATTACGAAAGCCTATGCGGGAATGGCTTCAACGCTAAATTTTTTCAATACTTCTTCCAGCGAATACCGAAATAATGAATTTGTAGATCCTGTTTATGTGAAAAATCACGATGAAATTGACCCGATAGCTATCGGGTTTGGAAAAAATCAGCAAAAACCTCCGGTTTGGAATGCGGGAGCAATTTATGAAACCTTCGATGCGATGGAACAGGTGAACCGTCCGAGCGGTGAGGAAAACTGGGAGTTTTTTACTAGCAGTCAGCCGCTTGCTTGGAAAACTGGAACCAGTTATGGCTTTAAGGATGCGTGGGCCGTTGGCGTTACGCCAAAATACGCAATTGGCGTTTGGGTGGGAAATGCCGATGGCGAAGGGCGTCCGGGATTGACGGGAATTCAAGCTGCGGCACCTGTTTTGTTTGATGTTTTAAATGTTTTGCCAGAAAGCGGGTGGTTCAAAATTCCGTATGATGAGTTGGTGGAAGCTGAAATTTGCACGAAAAGTGGCCATCTTGCAGGACTTTTTTGCGACGAAATAAAGACGGAATGGATTCCCAGAAATGGCGCGAGAACAGAAGCTTGTCCGTATCATCAAACCGTATTTTTATCCCGAGGCGTCGGGATGGAAAATTTTCGGGTGAATTCTTCGTGTTATCCGCTTTCAGAAATGGTTCAAAAGAACTGGTTTGTGTTGCCGCCGGTTATGGAATATTATTATGCTTCACTTCATCCAGAATATCATCCTTTGCCCCCGTTTGCGCCAAATTGTTTGCAGGAAGGCGAAAAGCTGATGGCTTTTATTTATCCCAAGAAAAATGAAACGGTTTTACTTCCGAAGAATTTTGATGAAAATGTGAATGAGGTTATTTTTAAACTTGCCCACCGTTCACCAGAAACTATAGTTTTTTGGTATCTGGATTCAAAATATATCGGGAAAACGGAGACGTTTCACGAGTTGGCTGTTTCGCCTAAACCGGGGAATTATGTTTTAACGGTTGTGGATAGTGAAGGCAATGAGTTGAAAGAGCAAATTGAAATTAAAACACTTCAGTAATTATGTTATAAAAAAAAGAGGCTACCTTTTTATAGATAGCCTCTTTAAGAATTCTTTGTTCGGAATAAATTATTGCTTTACAAATCGAACAATGCTTGAGTTGTTGTCAGAATTAAGTTTCACCAAATAAGTTCCGGAAGCTAAACCAGAAACATCAATTTGTCCTACTTTTTGAATTTCAGAAGAGTAAACTTTCTTCCCCAAAACATCAAAAATAGCAACTTGGTAGATCGAAGAAGCATCACTCATTTCAATAGTGATTTGCTCTTTGGCTGGATTTGGGTATAAGCGGAAATCTACATTTTGAAAATCCTCGGTTCCTACCGTACCATCATTTAGGAAACGGGCAACCTCAAACTCAGAACCGCCACCGCCGTATGAATAACCGGCCAAGATAATTTTATTGTCGGCCTGAAGTGCAATTGCTTGGCCATAATCTTCGCGACCTTCATAGTCAAAGCTAACCATTCCGTCACCATTGAATGTTGAATCAAGGTTACCAGCTGTATCAAATCTTACCACGGCCATATTAATTTCGCCTTGTAGTATAGTAAAGCCAGCCAAGATAGGCTTGTCGTCTGCCTGCAACACGATGCCATTACTATAATTCGCACCATCAACCAGTCTTGCCGTAGCTACTCCATCAGTTCCATAAGAAGTATCTAAGCTGCCATCAGTATTCAGTCTTGCAACAAATAAATCATGTCTCTCTTGAATATTGGAAATCCATTTATGGCCCCCAATCAAAATTTTTCCATCACTCTGAATGGCCACTCCTTCGCCAAAATCGTTCCAATCGCCTACATTAAAAATCACCTTGCCATTTGTTCCAAAGGAATTGTCAACTGAACCATCTGCATTGAGTCTTGCGGCAGCAACTTGAAAACGATTATTGTTATTCAATGCAAATCCTGAGACAACAATTTTTCCATCACCCTGAATGGCCACATCGTCAGCAAAACTTGCTGTATTATCAAAAGGAACAACAGCCCATCCGTTAATACCAAAGCTTGTGTCCAAGCTACCATCTGTATTGAATTTTGCCACTGTGAAATGATCATTTTGGTAACCAACCATTAAGATTTTCCCATCATCCAACAAACTCATGGCTTCCGAGGCTTCTGTTTCTGGCGTTTCAATCAATGAAATACCGTTGGTTCCAAAGCTATTGTCAAAGCTGCCATCTTCATTAAGGCGTACGAGGGCGAAATCACCTGAAACGTTATCCCAAGTACGACCTCCTAACAGAATCTTTCCGTCTGGTTGTTGTGCCATATCCATTACAAAAGATTTGAGGGAACCTACAAGAAAACGTAAAGTGCCATCATTACCAAAAGAAGTATCCAAGGACCCATCTTGGTTATATCTCACTACCGCCATTTGATAAGTGGAAGGAGTACCGGCGCTTCCGGCAACTAAAATCTTTCCATCGGCCTGCACAACCGTGGTTTCTGCCATATTGTAATTAGGATGAATAGCAGTTGTAACAACACCATCTGTTCCAAATGTGGGGTCAAGAGTGCCCGATTGGGCTTGGGAAAATGTTGTTGCTACTAAAAGAAATACTAAAGTAAAAAGTTTGTTCATAATATTAGGTTTTAAAAATTTTCGCCGAAGATATCCTTTTTTAGTTGCTATACTATATGATTTTTATCATTAATGCCTGAAAGTCAAATGAATGAATATCGATGTTAAATTCGAAAAACCAGAATATTATGCTATTCTTAATACGCTTTGAAAATTATATTCACAAAATTTTGAGTCTTTCTCCATTTTGAAATCATTCTGTTGTGAAAGTGAAAAATGTGTTAATATAAAACGGGAGATCTTATTTAACACAAATTTAATAACACATTAGTTCGGAAACATCCGAACTAATCGTATTTTTGCTGCTTGAATTTTTGAATTACATATTTCAGGATTGTGAACAGAAAAGAAAATTTAGTGGAAAGATTAGGGGTACACCTTGAGAATAAGGAGCAGATTGCTCCATTGGCAGCCCGCATACTTTCGAAACTTATTTTAATTGGAAAAAAGGGAATTACTTTTGAAGATTTGGTCTGCGATTTAGGTGCGAGCAAAAGCACGATTTCTTCACATTTAACCAATTTACAGGCAACACAACGTGTAACTTACTTTACAAAATCTGGCGACAGAAAAAAGTATTTTATCCTTTCGCCAGGCGCGATGATTAAGTCGATGACAGAAATGTTGAAAACCTGGGAATTGGAAAGCGTACTTCATCGTGAGGTCATGGAATATAAAGAAGAAATCAATCATTCCTTACCTGAAGATTCCGACGAGAAATTTGAACTTGACTTTCATAAAGATTATATCAGTTTTCTGGAACAAGCAAGTGCTTCCATTGAAAAATTACGAGAAAAATTATCCGAAAAAGAATAAAAATCAACTTATTAAAACCAACAATGAAAAGTAAAAAACTATACTACGCACTTCCCCTTATTTTTGGGTTTTCGTTATTATTAGCTTCCTGTGGAGATGATAAAAACGCGCAACAGGCACAGTTTGCGCAACAAGCTCCAACCTTGCCCGTGGTAAGTGTTCCTTCAAAAACCGTAACGGCATTTACTACCTATCCGGCAAGTATTGAAGGGATTGTAAATAGTGAGGTACGCGCTAAAATTTCGGCATATATAACGGATGTTTTGGTAGATGAGGGTCAAAAAGTAAAAAAGGGGCAAACGCTTTTTAAACTTGAAACCCAAATCTTAAATCAGGATGCTGCTGCAGCTCGGGCCAATGTTAATGCCGCCCAAGTTGAGGTTGACAAACTGAAACCTTTGGTGGAAAAAAACATCATCAGCAATGTGCAATTGGAAACTGCCAAAGCAAAACTTCAGCAAGCCCAAAGCAGTTACAATGGTATTGCCGCAAACATAGATTTTGGAAACATAAAAAGTCCGGTAGATGGTTATGTAGGGTCCATAAATCTTCGCAAAGGAGCTTTGGTGAGCCCTTCTTCGCAAATACCTATGACTACGGTTGCAGACATTAGCAAGGTGTATGCCTATTTTTCTATGAATGAAAAGGAGTATCTAGACTTTATGCAAAATGCGGAAGGGAAAAATGTTGAAGAAAAAATAAAGAAACTTCCAAAGGTGCGATTGCTGTTGGCAAACGGAAGTCTATACGAAGAAGAAGGAACTATTGAGACCATCAATTCGCAGGTTAATGCCAATACGGGTTCCATATCTTTTAGAGCCGTTTTTGACAATCCTTCGCGAATTTTAACAAGTGGCAACAGCGGAAAGATTCAAATTCCGAAGGTTTATACAGATGCATTAGTTGTTCCGCAGGAAGCTACTTTTGAACAGCAAGGGAATATTTATGTGTATAAGGTTGGGAAGGATAGCACCGCCACTTCAACGAAAATTGGTACTTCAGCCGTAGTTGGAAATTTATATGTGGTTACTTCCGGCTTGGAAAAGGGCGATGTAATAGTTGCCAGAGGCGCTAATAAATTACGTGGCGATTCAAAAATCAATCCACAGGAAATGCCTTTTGACAGTATTGCAAAACCTACAGAAACACTTTTTAGATAACCGTTTCAGAAAAAAGACCATGATAAAAACATTCATAAACAGACCCGTACTTTCTACGGTTATCTCGATAATTATAGTGATTCTTGGAGTTCTGGGCCTTTCCAATCTTCCCATTACCCAATATCCAGACATTGCGCCGCCAACCATTCAAGTGAATGCATCCTATCCAGGTGCAAATGCTGAGACTATTCTAGAAAGCGTAATTATTCCACTGGAAGAACAGATTAACGGGGTAGAAGGAATGACCTACCTAAGCTCTACCGCTACCAATAACGGAACGGCTTCCATCAGCGTGTTTTTTGATCAGGAAGTAGATCCAGACATTGCAGCGGTAAACATTCAGAACCGTGTTGCCCGCGCAAACTCTTTACTGCCGCAGGCGGTACTTCAAACAGGGGTTACTGTTTCAAAACAGCAAACTTCGGCTTTAATGTTCCTTTCTTTTTACAGTGAAAACAAGGATTACGACGATACCTATCTTCAGAATTATTTAAAAATCAACGTTATTCCTGAATTACAAAGGGTTAATGGTGTAGGTGACGTAAGTGTTTTCGGAGGAAAGGATTATTCTATGCGAATCTGGCTAAATCCACAAAAACTCGCTGCCTACAGTTTAATGCCATCTGATGTTGTGGCAGCGTTGAAAGAGCAAAGTCTTGAAGCAGCCGCCGGTGCTTTGGGAGAAAATAACGGAGAGGCTTTTTCATATACCATAAAATATCCAGGCCGTTATAAAACCGAGCAGCAATACAGCGACATTGTAATAAAAGCTTTGGGCAATGGCGATTTCCTAAAATTGAGTGATGTTGCCAAAATTGAACTCGGCGCACAATCCTACTCCGGCGGTTCCGTAACCAACGGTTTTCCCGCAGTGAATATGGGTATTTTCCAAACAAAAGGCTCAAATGCACAGGAGATTATTGATGCAATAAAGGTTGAACTTGCAAAAGTAGAACGCGACTTGCCCGAAGGAATTACCTATTATATTCCTTACGACACCAACAATTTCCTAAATGCGTCCATAGAAAAAGTAGTGACTACTTTGTTGGAAGCTTTCCTTTTGGTTTTCCTCGTTGTATTTATCTTTTTGCAGGATTTTCGCTCCACATTAATACCCGCCATTGCGGTTCCGGTTTCGATTATTGGAACATTTTTCTTTCTGAATTTATTCGGATATTCCATAAATCTACTAACACTTTTCGCATTGGTATTGGCAATCGGTATTGTTGTGGATGATGCGATCGTGGTCGTTGAAGCCGTACACGCAAAGATTGACGACGGCGAAAAAAGCGCGAAGAAAGCATCAGTCGATGCGATGCATGATATTACTGGAGCAATCGTTTCCATTACCTTGGTAATGTCTGCGGTTTTTATACCCGTTACTTTTATTAAAGGTCCAACGGGTGTATTTTATGAACAATTTGGGGTAACTCTAATTGTTGCAATATTGATTTCTGCAGTAAACGCTTTAACCTTGACTCCAGCATTATGTGCATTATTTCTGAAAGGTCACGACGAAAAACAAAGCAGCAACAAGCCTGGTTTTGTACAGAAATTTTTCAACGGTTTCAACAGAGGTTTTAAAGCCACTGTAAATCGTTACGGAAGATCGGTTCATTTTCTATATAGAAATAAATGGATTACGGTACTCATTTTACTCTTGGCAGTAGGAGGGATTTATTGGTCTTCTTCAGTTACAAAAACAGGATTCGTACCCGACGAAGATCGCGGTATTATCTTTGTGAACATGGAGCTTCCAGCGGGCTCGTCCATAGACCGAACGCACGAAGTAAACCAAATTCTATACGCCAAGATTAAGGATTTACCGGGCATTCAGGGAGTGTCCCTAATTGACGGACGAAGTTTAATTAGTGGCGCAGGAAGCAACTACGGACTTGGATTTATTCGACTTGATAATTGGAATGATCGCAAAGCAGATTCACTTTCAGCACAAGCAATTACTGGCAAACTTTTCGGGGTTGCTGCCCAAATTCCTGATGCGCAGATTATTTTCTTCTCGCCACCAAGTATTCCCGGTTTCGGTAACTCGGCGGGAGCGGAAGTCAATCTTTTGGACCGCTCCGGCGGAAGCTTTACTGATTTGGATAAAGCCAACCAAGAATTTATTGCCAAGCTTAGTGCCCGTCCAGAGGTTCAATACGCGCAATCGTCTTTCAACACGCGCTATCCGCAATATGAAATGACACTCAATGTGCCATTGGCAAAAGAAGTTGGGGTTTCGGTGCAAACTATTTTTACAACACTCCAAGGATATATAGGAAGTATTTTTGCAGCAGATTTTTCACGCTTCGGAAAACAATACCGTGTTTATGTGCAGGCTTTACCAGAAGATAGAGCCACAGAAAACGATTTAAACAGTATTTACGTGCGCACACAAAGTGGCGAAATGACACCGATTACACAGTTTGTAACTTTGAAAAGAGTTTACGGTCCGCAGTCGGTTACACGTTTTAACCTCTTCAATTCAACTAAAGTTACGGCTGCTACTGCTCCGGGCTACAGTTCGGGTGACGTTATTAAAGCGATAGAAGAAGTAAAACAAACACTCCCAAGTAATTTTGACATTGCCTATTCCGGATTGACTTTGGAAGAAAAAAACGCGGGAAACCAAACGACAACCATTTTCATACTGTCGTTGGTGTTCGTTTACTTTTTGCTAGCCGCCCAGTATGAAAGTTATTTATTGCCTTTTGCCGTGTTACTCTCCTTGCCAGTTGGGGTTTTTGGAGCATATATCAGCACTCAAATCGCAGGTTTACAAAACAATATCTATTTCCAGATTGCACTGATAATGTTAATTGGACTTCTCGCCAAAAACGCAATTCTTATTGTTGAATTTGCCTTACAGCGAAGAAAGCACGGCGAATCTATCGTAGATGCAGCAATTGATGGAGCCGAAGCCAGACTACGTCCAATATTAATGACCTCCTTCGCCTTTATTTTTGGATTGATGCCTTTGGTGCTTTCCAGTGGAGTTGGTGCGGCAGGTAACCGTTCCATAGGTACAGGCGCCGTTGGTGGACTTTTTGTTGGAACCGTTTTAGGAGTATTCGTAATACCAATTTTGTTTATCCTCTTCCAATGGTTGCAGGAAAAAATTTCGGGTACGCCCTCTAAAAATTTAGAAATAATTGGAGAAACAATTGCAGATGAAACATCCAAGATTAATCTTTAAACACAAAGCGGAATGACTATTAGGATGTTCCATATGTCCTTTAAAAAAATTATTATAGACAGATGAAAAAGAATAGATTTTATACCATAATGCTACTTGTAAGTATTCCGTTTTTACTTGTTTCTTGCTTTGCGGCAAAAGATTATGAACGTCCACAAATAGTAAATGAAGCCAATTATAGAACGGATAATCTTCCGCAGGACACGCTAACAATAGCTACACTTTCTTGGAAAGAGTTATTTACAGACCCTATTCTTCAAAATTATATTGAGGAAGGACTTGCCAATAATATAGATATCCGCATTGCTTTACAGCAAATGGCAATAGCCGAAGCCTACGTTAAACAAGGAAAAGCAGGTTACTTCCCTACATTAAATGGAACTGCTAAAGCAACCCATCAGGAATTTTCTGAAAGCAGCCAGTTTGGGGATATTTCTTCAGCAAATCAATTTGAAGTTGCGGGGGGTCTTTCTTGGGAAGCAGATATCTGGGGAAAAATAAGAAGTACAAAACGCGCTTCAGATGCCACATACTTACAAACCGTAGCAGCTCACCAAGCCGTAAAGAGCAGGTTGGTGGCAAATATAGCAGCGGCCTACTATCAGCTCTTAGCATTGGACGAGCAGATTCTCGTGACGGAAGAAACGATACAGACCCGTTCCAAAGGTTTAGAAACTACCATTGCCCTTAAAGATGCCGGAATCGGTACACAAGCAGGAGTTAAGCAAACCGAGGCACAATTATACACGGCAAAGGCTATCTTGATAGATTTAAAAGCGCAAAGTCGCTTTGTAGAGAATACCTTGTCTATTCTTTTAGGAAGCGCTCCTCATAACATTACCCGAAGTTCATTAAAAGAACAAGATATTAGTATTCCGTTGGAAACTGGCGTTCCATCACAATTGTTGAGCAACAGACCAGATGTTATTGCCGCGGAGTATAGTTTGATCAATGCCTTTGAACTTACAAACGTATCCAGAACCAACTTTTATCCTTCCCTTACGATTGGTGCGAGCGGCGGATTTCAAAGTTTGGAACTGGATAAACTGTTTAACTTGAATTCTCTTTTCGCAAGTGTGGTGGGCGGGTTAACGCAACCTATTCTTAACGGTCGAAAAATAAGAACCCAATATGAAGTTTCGCAGGCACAGCAGGAACAAGCATTGTTGCAATTCAAATACGCATTATTGGTTGCCGGAAAAGAAGTTTCAGACGCTATGTATTCCATTGAGGCAGCTACAGAGAAAATAGAGACAAAGAAAAGTGAAAACGAGGCCTACAACTTGGCCGCAGTATATTCTCAGGAATTGCTGGACAATGGCATGTCTAATTACTTGGACGTTTTGGTCGCACAAGGATTCGCCCTAAACTCCAGCCTAGATTTGGTTGCAGCAAAAAATGATCGCCTCCAAGCTATTATAGATTTATACGAAGCCCTTGGCGGCGGCTGGAGATAAGACTTTTTCTTTTGGTTAATTAGTTGGTTGATAGACTGCCTTAGCGTTTTTGCTGGGGCGGTTTTTTTTATGTTTATACGTTTTGAAGCTAGTGAGAACTTATTTCATATTTTCGTAATATGAAAAATCTGCCATTTCTATTTCTTCTTTTTTTGGTGCTATTTATTTCGTGTGAAGAATCAGCAAATGAAACGATTTCACTAAACAATGATTGGCAATTTTCCGAAACGGGAAACCAAAATTGGCAAGCTGCAGAAGTGCCGGGAACCGTGCAAGCAGATTTATTGCGATTAGGGAAAATTCCCGATCCATTTTTGAAGAATAATGAAGACTCCATTCAATGGATTTCAACAAAAAACTGGCAGTATAAAAAAAACTTTTCTGTTTCAGAAGAAACTTTAAAAAGAACAAAGCATTTTTTGAAGTTTGAAGGGCTCGATACATACGCCGAAGTTTTTCTCAATGACAGTTTAATCCTTTCCGCAAACAACGCCTTCCGAAGTTGGGAAATAGATTTAAGCGATGCCTTAAAAGCTGAAAATGAACTTTTGGTGATTTTCAAAAGCCCAGATTCCATTGAAATAAGGGAAGCTGAAAAGTTAGAATATGAGCTTCCCGGCGGCAATCGCGTTTTCACCCGAAAACCCCAATATCAATACGGTTGGGATTGGGCGCCAACAATAAAAACCATCGGCATTTGGCGAAATGTTTCTTTAATGAGTTATGGAGTTGCAAGAATAAAAGACACTTTTCTTGAAACAAAATCCATTTCAGATTCACTGGCAGAAATTGTCGCAAAGTTTGAAATTGAAACCCTAAAAGAGGAAGAAATAACTTATAAAATCACCAATAAAAACACATCCGAAACTTTTTCTTCAACCGTAAAAACCAAAGCTGGCCAAAGCGACTATCAAATCCCTTTCAGCATAAAAAATCCAAAACTTTGGTGGACACATAATTTGGGCGAACCATTTCTTTACGACATTCAAATTGAACTAATTCACAATAAAAGTTCATTAGAAACATATTCAAAAAAACTTGGCATCCGTTCTATTGAATTACTCACCGAAAAAGATTCCATAGGCGAAAGTTTTTACTTCAAATTAAATGGAAAACCCGTTTACATGAAAGGCGCCAATTACATTCCGCAACAAATGTTTCAGCCAAAAGTTGACCGTGAAAAACATGAAAAATTTTTCGCTGATGTTGCTGAATCGAATATGAATATGCTTCGCGTTTGGGGTGGCGGCATTTATGAAGACAACTATTTCTACGAATTGTGTGATGAAAAGGGAATTTTAGTTTGGCAGGATTTTATGTTTGCCTGTGCTATGTATCCAGGCGATGCCGCATTTTTGGAAAACGCAAAACAGGAAGCCATTGAAAACGTAAAACGCTTGCGAGGTCATCCAAGTTTGGCACTTTGGTGCGGCAATAATGAAAACAGTGAAGGTTGGCAGCGTTGGGGCTGGCAGGACGATAAAACTGAAGTACAAAAGCAAGGAATTTGGGAAAGTTATTACGCCCTTTTCAACTATATCCTGCCACGCGCTGTGGATAGTTTAAGTCCAAAAATTAGTTATTGGGAAAGTTCCCCAAAGTACGGTCGTGGCGACAAACGCTACCAATTTGAGGGCGATGCGCACGATTGGTGGGTTTGGCACGATGGCTATCCATTTGAACATTTTGAGGAAGAAGTGCCGCGGTTTATGAGCGAATTTGGGTTTCAGTCTTTTCCAAATGTTGAAACTTTAAAATATGCCACTGGAAGAGATTCCATTATTCTGAATGACCCTCTCTTTGCAAACCATCAAAAACATGCACGAGGTTTTAAAATTATCGGAGATTATATGGCGCGCGATTTCCCTGTTCCTCAAAATGCAGAAGATTACGTTTATATGAGCCAACTTTTGCAAGCACGTGGAATTACGAAGGGAATTCACGCCCAGCGCCGCGCAAAACCCTACAATATGGGCACACTTTATTGGCAATTGAATGACTGTTGGCCGGCTGTTTCGTGGTCCAGTATAGATTATTTGGGCAATTGGAAAGCACTTCAATATAAGGCAAAAAAAGCCTTTGACAATGTGTTGATTTCTGCAGAGGAAAAGAATGATTCGCTCATTATTTTTGTGGTGAACGATACTTTTGAAACTATTAAAGATTCACTTTCTTTGAAATTGATAGATTTTGATGGAAAGTTGATCTATGAAAAAGAAATTTCTGCTGAAAGCCCACAAAACAGTTGTGAAGTACTATTTTCACTTCCATTGAAAACTTTGAAATTTGACAAAGCATCCTGTGTTTTAAAAGTGAATTTTTGGGAAAGTGAATACCTGCATTATTTTGCAAAACCGAAAGATTTGAAGCTGGAGAAGGATGAAATTGAAACCGAAACCGAAAAGACAACGGGAGGATTTTGGGTAACGCTTTCATCAAAAACCCTTCAAAAAAACGTATTTTTAATGACTAATGAAAAGGGAAAATTTGAAGATAATTACTTCGATCTGTTGCCGAATGAACCAAAGACTATTCTTTTTTCAACGGAAAGCAAATCAATTCCAAAACTGAAATTCAAAACCTTGAACCAATTTATCCAATAGCTATGCGAAATATTTTAGCCGTAATCCTCACATTATTTTGTGCAAACGTTTTTTCGCAAAACACTGAAGTGGAATTAATTCCAAAACCGCAATCCATTGAATTAAAAACGGGAAGTTTCAAAATTGATAAAAACACAACTATCTATTTTGAACCAGAATTCGAAATCGCTGAAAATTTTCTTCAAGATTTTCTTCAAAGCGGAGCGGGATTTTCACTTAAAAAAGCTTCAGAAAAAGAAGCCAATATAATCTTCGAAAAAGACGCTTCCCAACCTTCGGAAGGATATCTATTGGATATTTCAAATTTAAAAATTAGCGTTAAAGCCAGCGATGCGAGTGGAGCATTTTATGCAGTTCAGACTTTGCGACAACTGCTTCCGCCGGAATTGGAAAAATCTCTAGCTCCCAAAGAGAGAAATAAAAGCTTTTTGATTCCACAGCTCACAATTACTGATTTCCCAAAATTTCAATACCGCGGAATGCATTTGGACGTTTCCCGACATTTTTTCGATAAGGAATTTGTGAAAAAATATATCGCCAATCTCGCTTTGCTAAAAATGAATAAATTTCATTGGCACCTTACCGACGATCAAGGGTGGCGAATAGAAATAAAAAAATATCCCGAGCTAACTGCAAAAGGAGCTTTCCGCGAAGAAACGCGGATTGGTCATTACGAAGACAAACCAGAACTTTATGACGGCAAACGTTACGGCGGGTTTTATACGCAGGAAGACATAAAGGAAGTGGTTGCTTTTGCCGCAACGCAAAACGTGACCATTATCCCAGAAATTGAAATGCCTGGCCACGCACAGGCCGCCATTAGCTCCTATCCTGAATTGGGGTGCACGGGAAAACAAATTCCCGTAGCCACAACTTGGGGCGTATTTGAGGATATTTTCTGCCCGAAAGAAGAAACTTTCACCTTCTTGGAAAATGTTTTAAGTGAAGTTATTCCTTTATTTCCAGGCGAATATATTCACATTGGTGGCGACGAGGCTCCTAAATTGCGATGGAAAAATTGTGCCCACTGCCAGAAATTGATAAAGGATAAAAACCTAAAAGATGAAAATGGTTTGCAGAGTTATTTTATCCATAGAATTGAAGAATTTGTAAATAGCAAAGGCAAGAAAATAATTGGTTGGGACGAGATTTTGGAAGGCGGTCTTGCGCCAAATGCAACGGTAATGTCGTGGCGCGGTATGCAGGGTGGGATTGATGCCGCAAGACAAAAGCACGAAGTAATTATGACGCCAGTTTCGCACTGCTATTTTGATTATTACCAAAGTGAAAACCTAGATGAACCTGTGGCAATTGGCGGTTTTCTTCCGTTGAAAAAGGTGTATTCCTTCAATCCAATTCCGGATGAATTAAATGCTGAAGAAGCAAAATACATCCTCGGAGCACAAGCCAATTTATGGACGGAATACATTCCAACCGAAAAACAAGTGGAATATATGGTTTTCCCGAGAGCACTTGCTATTAGCGAGGTTACGTGGAGTGGGCCTTCCACAAATTTTGAAAAGGACTATCCCGATTTCTTTTCGCGAGTTGAAGATTTTATGAAACGATTGGATGCCTTGAATATTAATTACGCCAATTATTTATATGAAATTGAAGGCAAAATCTTGAAAGTCGACGGAAAGATTTTTTATGAATTGACCACGCCCACGAAGGGGAAGGAAATCCGCTATTCCATAAATAATTCTAAAGTTGAAGTTTATTCAAAACCAATTCTAATTGAAAAGGATTCAAAGATTACGGCGAATGTTTTTAAAAATGGCGAAAAATTGGGGCGTAACTTTTCCGAAGAAATAAAATATCACAAAGGAATTACTGCAGAAATCTCACTGAATATCCCGCCAAATCCAGCATATGCAGCAGGCGGAAAAGAAGCATTGATAAATGGAATCTCTGGCAGCGACAAACGCTATGGCGACAAAGAGTGGCTGGGCTTTTGGGGTGATGACTTGGAGATTACGATAGATTTGGGAAAGCAAATGGAAGTACATTCCATAAAAACCCGATTTTTCAATTCGCCTGGCGTATGGATTTATTCTCCCAAAGAGTTTTCCATTTCCTGCGAGAATGCGGATGGGAAGAAGGTTTCTTATTTGAAGAATATAAAACTGGAAGACCAAAACAAAATTAGCGTTCAAGTTGATTTGGTCGAAAATTTTTCCCTCAAAACAAGGTATATAAAAATAAAGGTCCCAAATTATGGGATGATCCCTGACGGCTTGCAAGGTGCGGGCCACAAAGCTTGGACGTTTATTGACGAAATAATAGTTGAATGATTTAACTTTGACAAAGTTTTAAACTTTGTCAAAGTTGAGTTATATACAAATTGAAATCTGCGCAAACAGTTTTGAAAGCGCCAAAGCCGCGCAACTTGCCGGCGCAAACCGAATAGAACTTTGTACCGAACTTTCGGTGGGCGGACTTACGCCAAGCCTCGGTTTAATTGAAAAAGTGGTTTCAGAATTGAATATTCCTGCCCACGTTTTAATTCGTCCGCGAAGTGGAAATTTCACGTATTCTTCATCGGAATTTGATGTGATGTTGCGCGATATTGCGTTCTGCAAAGAGTTGGGTTGTGAAGGAATTGTAAGCGGGTTTTTAAGTTCGGAAAACAAAATTGATTTTGAAAAAACGAAGCAATTGATTGCAGCTTCCGAAGGAATGGAATTCACTTTTCACCGGGCTTTTGATTGGGTGGAAAACCCTTTGGAAGAGCTTCAAAATTTAATTGATTTAAAAGTGAATAGATTGCTTTCTTCGGGACAAAAACCGACAGCGATTGAAGGGATCTCACTGTTGAAAGAACTTCAAGACATTGCAAAAGGCGAGATAGAAATTATGCCCGGAGGCGGAATCAATTTAGAAAATGCCTCGAAATTTAAAGAAGCTGGATTTAAAAGCATTCATCTTTCCGCAACAATCAAAAAGCAAGTACTTCCGAAAAAACCGAAAGTTTCTATGCACAGCGATGCCTTTTTTGAAGAGGGAATTGTGGCAACTTCAAGTGCAGAAATTATTCAAAAAATAAAAGCGCTTTTAGCGTAACGGAAAACCCTTTGCCGCCCACCACGGGTGGATTTCAATTTCCAACCTTCCCGATTTCACCATGGGGTCCATATTCGCCAAACTGTCGGCCATTTTTTGGGTAGGAACATTGTAAATAGTGATGCCGCGGATATCTCCGTCATCACCAAAGGGACCTGAAATGTCCGCATAACCTTCCTCGTACATGCTGCCCAAATGTGCTAAATGCAGCTTTTGTAGGCTGTCTGCTTCTTCTTTTGTTTGGGAACGGGTGGGTCCTTTTTTTAGAAATGCAATAAAATATTGTTGCATTAAAATGGTATCGCCAGATTTTTCATCGACGTAATCAAAAGTTTGAAAACCTTTTTCGGTCAATTCCGCTTTCAGTTGCGCCATTGGCATTGTTTCTTCCTCTGGGCAAGGTTCGGTTATGTATTCCTTTTCAATTTTAGTTTCACAACTTAAAACGGTTATTCCTAAAATTGCAACAAGTAATTTAGTTTTCATTTGTCCAAGTTTTAAAAGGGTTTTTACTCAAATTTGAGTTGTAATATTTAACATCGCCCGTAACTTCTTTTCCCAGCCAATCGGGTTTTGAAAAGGGTTCATTTTCTGAACCGAGCTCTATTTCGGCAATAATTAATCCTTTGTTTTCACCCATAAAATCATCTACTTCAAAAGTATGGTCACCGCTTGAAATTTCATAACGGGTTTTTTCAATAATGCCCGGTTCACAAAGGTGAAGCAATTCTTCGGCTTCTGCTAGCGAGATTTGTTTTTCCCACTCAAAACGCGAAAGACCCGATTTGTTGGATTTGCCTTTAATAGTAATAAAACCATCACTTCCCTGCACGCGAACACGCACCGTTCGCTCGGGATGGGTGTTCAAAAAACCCTGTACAATGTGTGTGCGTTTGTGGGCTTCATTTTTAAAAGCTTCGGAAGTGACCAAGAATTTGCGTTCTATTTCATGCATGTTTATTTCTATATTACGTTGTCAGGTTGAGCGCAGTCGAAACCTCTTAGTTGTCCTCGACTCGCTCGAACAGACCTTTTCAACCTACAATTTCCCTAATTTTTTCTGAAGTGATAATTTTTTCAGAATAACCTTCTTTCGCCAATACCAGCATTGCTTCTGCAATAGTTTCGGCTTTAATCATTTTGTACTTCTTTGGAATTAAAAACCCAAAAATTTTCATAAAAATGGAAGCTACATTTTCACCCAAACGCGATTCATTTCGCTCGCCAACAATTAATGAAGGTTGAAGAATATAAATGTCAGGTTGAACGCAGTCGAAACCTTGCTTCAACACATCCCGTTCCATTTCGCCTTTCGTTTTGTTGTAAAAAACACGGCTATTTTCATCTGCACCCATTGCTGAAATTACGATAACTGTTTCAATCCCATTCTGTTTTGCAAGTTTTGCAGCGGCAACAGGAATGCCGTAATCTATTTTTTTATAAGTTTCTTTGTTGGGAGTTTTGGCTTTTGTTGTACCGATACAGCAAAAAACTACATCGGCCTTAAATGTTTCAGAATGTTTTTCCAATTGAAACATATCAATTAAATGCTCTTCAATTTTCGGGGAATTGTTTTCTGCGGAACTGCGGGAGAATAACTTTATTTTTTCAAAGGAAGAATCTTTCAAAAGCTTTTCTAATAAAATACTTCCCGTTAATCCCGTGGCGCCTAAAATGATTGCTGTTTTTTTCAACTTTGACAAAGTTTTTGAAATTTAATTTTATACTATAATTTGAATTATAATGCTGACTACGATTTAAAAATAGATAAACTTTGTCAAAGCTAGCACTCAAATTTATTATATTAAGTTTATAGAAATGCAAAGTTTTTACACCTTGGAAACTGACAGGCACTATCATATCTATAACCGCGCAAATGGAACTGAAAAGATTTTTGTGTCCACTGAAAATTTTGACTTCTTTCTTCGTAAATATAGGAAGTTTATAGTTCCTGTTGTTGATACATTTTGCTATTGCTTAATGCCGAATCACTTTCATTTTTTAATAAAGGTCAAGTCTGAAAAACAATTAATGGAACTTGAATTTTACCAAGATTTTAAGAATAAAAGTCTTTTCGTGAGTAAACAATTTTCAAACTTGTTTAGCTCCTATACGCAGGCTTTCAATAAACAACAGGGAAGAAGGGGCAATCTTTTTATGCGGCCTTTCAAGCGAAAGGAGATACAGGATGAAATTTATTTTCGAAAGCTTGTTCAATATATTCATCTTAACCCAGTTGAAGCCGGGCTCTGCAATTATCCGACAGAATGGGTGCATTCTTCATACAATGCTTTGATTTCCCAAAAACCAACTTTGCTAAACAGGTTGGAAGTTTTGAGATATTTTGATACAGTAAAATTTTATTTATGTTCACTCATATCCACCCCAGATTACAGGTATTGAAACATTCTAAATCTTAACTTTGACAAAGTTTAAAACTTTGTCAAAGTTGGAAGAAAATATCCGCAAAATAATCCACGTAGATATGGATGCTTTTTATGCGTCCGTGGAGCAGTTGGACAATCCCGAACTGCGCGGAAAAGCCGTTGCCGTTGGCGGTAGCTCGGCTCGTGGCGTGGTGAGTGCGGCTAGTTACGAAGCCCGTAAGTTTGGCGTTCGCAGTGCGATGAGTGGTGCAATGGCACGCAAGCTTTGCCCTGAACTTATTTTTGTGAGAACTAATTTTGATCGCTATAAAGAAGTTTCAAAACAGATTCGGAAAATATTTTTTGAATATACCGATTTGGTGGAGCCGCTTTCTTTAGACGAAGCCTATCTGGACGTTACCGAAAACAAAAAAGGCAATCCCAGTGCGACGATGATTGCGACCGAGATTCGGAAAAAGATAAAGGAAAAGACAGGGCTGAACGCTTCCGCAGGAATTTCTGTAAATAAATTTGTGGCGAAAATAGCAAGCGACATCAACAAGCCCAACGGGCAAAAAACCATTGGCCCCGAGGAGGTGGTTCCTTTTTTGGAAACGTTGGACGTGAAGAAGTTTTACGGTGTCGGGAAGGTTACCAAAGAGAAAATGTACCGTTTGGGTATTTTTACGGGAAAGGATTTAAAAAGTAAATCAATTGAATTTTTAGAGGAGAACTTCGGAAAGAGCGGTGGTTTTTATTACAACGTGGTCCGTGGAATTCACAACAGCAAAGTGAAACCTTCGCGAACGCAGAAATCCTTGGCTGCCGAACATACATTTTCAGAAAATATTTCTTCAGAAATTTTTATGATGGAAAGGCTTGAAGAAATTGCGGGTGAAGTTGAAAGACGCCTGCACAAAAGCAAACTTGCAGGAAAAACGGTTACATTGAAAATTAAATATCGCGATTTCACATTGCAAACGCGCAGCAAAACGCTTCCGCTTTTTATCGCTTCCAAAGAATTGATTTTGGATGTAGTTAAAGAATTGTTATTTCAGGAAAAAATGAAGGAATCGGTACGGTTGTTGGGAATTTCAATCTCACACCTAAACAACGAAACCCCTAAGAAAAAGGAGGTTTTAAAAGAATCAATTGATGTGCAATTGAAGCTTGAATTTTAAAGCCCCCTCCGCCTTCGGCACCTCCCCCTGAAAAAGGGGGAGGAAGATTGTAAAAATTTTAAATATGATAGAAAGCTACTTATCTTTAACTAATTTAAAACTCCAGATTTATGAAAACCGTAGCTTTTTCCCTTCTTGCCCTTGCAGGTTTCACCTTTCTATTTTCCTGTAAAAACGACGCTAAAACAAACGAAGAAACGCAGACTGTTGTAACTGATTCCATTCCTGCGGAAACTGCGCCCGAAGCTATGTACGTTACCGCGGTAAGTGGATTGACTTTGCGCGAATTCCCAAACCTTCAAAGTGCAAAGCTTGCCGTGATGCCTTTGGGCACGAAAGTAAAAATCGTGAATGCCGAAGGAAAAACCACGATGAATGTGGGGGGAATTGATGGCGCGATGGATGAGGTGGAATTCAACAACCAAAAAGGGTTTGCGTTTAATGGTTTTTTATCGAAGTTTTTTCCTCCTGGTGAAAATGCTTCGGCAAAGCATTATGCCGAAGAATTGAAAAAAGAATTTTCAATGGTAAATTATTCTGAAGCAACTGGTGGAACCGTGAGTCAGCCTACGAAAACAGAAATACTTGTTTTACCGACTGATAAATGGCACGAAGCTTTTTTTACGGCACAGCAACTTTTTCAAATACCAAAGGCATTTGCTTTTCCCAACCCAAAAGGTTCAAATAACGAAACACAGCAAGACGGTAACAAAAAGAAAAACGATTTTACTAGTGAGTTACAGATTGCACGTAATGAAAACGAGCTTCAGAAGATAGTCTATAACTACAAAACGACAGGTTTTGGTTATACGGTTACTATTACCAAAGAAGCGGATGGAATGAAACTTGAAAAGGTTGAGGTGGCGGATTAATTATTTAACCTGTGTAACCCGCAAGGTATTCACCATTCCTTTATCCACAATGGGCATGGCTGCTAGGTTGATTAAATAATCGCCTTTGTGTACGTAGCCTTTTTCAAAAGCAATCCGGTTTACGTCGTCCACGGTTTCGTCTGTACTTACATATTTATCGTAATAAAATGCCTTTACACCCCATAACAAATTTAGGCGCGCCAAAATGCGTTTGTTGCTGGTAAAAGCCAATATAAAAGCCGAAGGTCGCCAAGCTGAAATCTGAAAGGCCGTATAACCACTATTTGTCAATGTGCAAATGGCTTGTGCCTCAATTTCATTGGCCATAAGGGCCGCGTGATAGCAGATGGATTTTGTAACGTAACGGTTGGTTTTAATCTGGGGTGGCTCTTGTGGAACACGAATCAATTCAGAATTTTCTACACTTTTCAGAATTTTCGTCATTGTTTTTATTACGGCAACGGGATAATTCCCCACGGAAGTTTCTCCGGAAAGCATCACGGCATCGGCGCCGTCCATTACGGAGTTTGCAACGTCGTTCACCTCGGCACGGGTTGGAGTGAGTGAAGTGATCATCGTTTCCATCATTTGGGTAGCAATGATTACCGGTATCCGTGCACGTTTTGCGGTAAGAACCAATTCTTTTTGAATAAGTGGAACTTCCTCAGCGGGAACTTCTACGCCCAAATCGCCACGGGCAACCATCAGGCCGTCGCAGTAGGCAACGATTTTATCGATGTTTGCAACGGCTTCCGGTTTTTCAATTTTAGCGATTATAGGAATTTTATATTCCGAATGTGCTTCAATCAGGGCTTGCAATTCCTTTAAATCTTCGGCGTGGCGCACAAAGGAAAGCGCCAACCAGTCTACTTTTTGTTCAATGGCAAAAATGGCATCTTCTTTATCCTTTGCCGTCAATGCGGGAAGCGAAATTTTTGTATTTGGCAGGTTTACTCCTTTTTTGGAACGCAGTGGTCCACCTTGGATAACCATTACTTTAACAGTGTCTTTTCTGTTGGTTTCCAGCACTTCAAACATAAGTTTGCCATCATCCAAAAGTACGCGTTCACCGGGGTTTACATCCTTTGGAAAGTTGTCATAATTCATATATACTTTCTTCTTGGTGCCTTCAAACTCTTTTCCTGTACAAAAAAGGAGCTGATCTCCCGGTTGTACCACGACTTCTTCTTTCATTACCCCTACGCGAAGTTTTGGACCTTGCAGATCGCCCATTACGGCAACGTGAGTATCCAATTCATCTGAAAGTTTTCGAATGGTTTCAATAGTTTTTTTTACGGTGGCGTAATCTGCGTGCGAAAAATTCACCCTAAAAACATCTACACCTTCCAAAATCATCTGTCTGAGGATTTCTTCGCTGGAACTTGCAGGGCCAAGGGTGGCAACTATTTTGGTTCTTTTTTGATTTGACATTTAGTCGAAAATTAAATTGTTTTTTGATTTTATATTGTCTGTTTCCACAAGGTAGGCGGAAACAATCTGTTCTATATTGTTTATTTGTGCAAGTAAGCTTTGCAGCGGAACATTTTCAAAGTCTGAATAAATTTTCAGGAAATAATCCACTTTTTTAAACTCTGGCAACAGAAAATGGTCTTTTTCTGAACCGATTTCTGAAAACAGGCCACCGGAACTTTGCAAACCTGCTTCCGCGATTCTACATTTATTGGCAACAAGATAATATTGGCTATAATTGAATTCGTCCATAAAATCGAAAATCGGAAAGGTTACCATCATTCCTTTTGAAGGAAAATCTATGTCCACTCTTCTTCTTTTGAAACGTGTGTTTAGGTGCCGGTTCATCAAATAGGCCACTTTATACTCTTCTTCGCTGCAATGGACGGCGATGAGCGTATAGGGTTCTTCAAATTCCTCTCCCATATCCAATTTGTGATGGACCATATTTCTTTGATGTTGTTGATATTATGGTTGCTGTGGATGCTATTGTTTTGCTGCCACAAGTATTTATACAAAAATAGGCAACTTTAGAGGTATTAACTAAAGAACTTGGGAATGTTGGAAACAATTAATCTAAAAATAACCTTGAAATTTAAGGCTTTTCTGAGTCAATCTTTATCTGAAGTTTGTAAAAAGCTCTTTTTGCAGCACGTTCTTCGGCTTTCTTTTTAGAGGTTGCACGGGCTTTAGTGATAATTTCGTCCTCAAGTTTTAGGCGGACGGCAAAATGTTTCAATTCATCTTTGCCATTGTCCTCATAGACCTCAAAGTTGAACTGCTTCTTGTATTTTTGGCACCATTCAATAAAAAGGCTTTTGTAGCTGATTACCTTTCCTTCCAGTTTTTTGATATCAACATAAGGCTTTATCACCCTTTTTTGGATGAATTTTTCACAATATTTGAAGCCACGGTCCAAATAAATTGCACCCACGAGCGCTTCAAAAACATTTCCGTAAATATTTCCACTGAATTGTTGCGTTGGGACCGTTGTTTTTAAAAATTTCACCAATTGAAGATCGCGGCCCAGTTCGTTTAAGTGTTCGCGGCTCACTACTTTACTGCGCATTTTGGTTAAATAGCCTTCATTGCCGCTTGGTACTTTTTTAAACAAATGTGCAGCTATTACGGCACCTAGCATGGCATCACCCAGAAATTCAAGCCTTTCGTAGTTTTGGGGTTGGCCATTTGGGTTTTTCTCGTTTGTGGAGCGGTGCGTAAATGCAGTTTTGTAAATGGAAATATCTTTAGGCTTGAAACCCAATATTTTTTTTAGGGAATTGAAAAATTCCCCGTTCTTGTCAGTACGGGAAGAAAATATGTTTTTAATGGAGGCCATTAATTATTTTAGGCATCAAGTTTTTTAAAGAGAACACAAGCATTGTGCCCACCAAACCCAAAAGTATTACTCATGGCTACTTTTATGTCGCGTTTTTGAGCTTTGTTTAAGGTAAGGTTTAAGGAAGGATCTATGTTTTCATCTACCGTAGTGTGATTAATGGTAGGTGGAACAATCCCGTATTTCATTGCCAAAATAGAGGCAATAGCTTCGATAGCACCGGCGGCACCCAAAAGGTGTCCGGTCATAGATTTTGTGGAATTGATATTGATGTCCTTGGCGTGTTTGCCAAAAACATTTACAATAGCTTTCAATTCGGCAACATCGCCTAGAGGGGTTGCAGTTCCGTGAGTGTTTATGGTATCTACCTCGTCTGGACTCATATTGGCATCGCTGAGACAGTTAAGCATCACACGTTCCACACCTATTCCGTCAGGGTGTGGGGCCGTCATATGGTAAGCATCACTGCTCATACCTCCACCCACAACTTCTGCATAAATTTTTGCACCGCGCTTTTTAGCGTGTTCGTATTCCTCAAGGATCAATGCTCCAGCTCCTTCGCCCAATACGAAACCATCACGGGTCGCATCAAAGGGACGCGATGCCGTTTCAGGGCTTTCATTACGGGTTGATAAAGCGTGCATGGCATTAAAACCGCCCATACCAGCCATGGTTACAGCTGCTTCGCTTCCGCCTGTAACGATAACATCACACTGGCCCAAACGGATATAATTGAAAGCATCAATCATAGCATTGGCAGCAGAGGCGCAGGCAGAAACCGTAGTGTAGTTTGGCCCCATAAAACCGTGCTTTATGGAAATGTTTCCGGGAGCAATGTCCGCAATCATTTTTGGAATAAAGAAGGGGTTGAAACGCGGCGTTCCATCCCCTTCTGCAAAGTTTATTACTTCATTTTGAAAAGTTTCCAACCCGCCTATTCCGGCTCCCCAAATAACACCAACGCGGAATTTATCTACCTCATCGAGGTTTATTCCCGCATCTATTATAGCTTCATCTGAAGATACAAGGGCATATTGGGCAAAACGGTCCAGTTTTCGGGCTTCTTTCCTGTCAAAATGGTCTTCTGCGTTGAAATTCTTCAATTCGCAAGCGAATTTGGTTTTGAACTTTTCAGTGTCAAAATAGGTTATGGGCGCACAACCGCTTTTCCCACTAATAAGAGCGGCCCAATATTCTTCAATATTGTTGCCAATAGGGGTAAGGGCACCAAGGCCTGTAACTACAACTCGCTTTAATTCCATAGAAGAACTCTTATTTTGCTGCTTCTATATAGGAAATTGCTTGACCTACCGTCGCAATGTTTTCAGCTTGGTCGTCTGGAATCTGGATATCAAATTCTTTTTCAAATTCCATGATAAGCTCTACCGTATCTAGGGAGTCTGCTCCTAAGTCGTTAGTGAAGCTCGCTTCGTTTACAACTTCGTTTTCGTCTACACCTAATTTGTCTACGATAATCGCTTTTACTCGTGATGCAATGTCTGACATAATTCTTAATTTTTAAATTTAATTATAAGTGGCAAAAATAAAATATTTTAATTGAAAACACCATTTAATGTTGAAAATGTGAACTTGATGATTTTT
>JAPKFY010000018.1 GCA_026646335.1 Aequorivita sp.
CCCAGAAGGGCCTGTGGCCCATGAGCGACTCGTCGCGGTCCTGCGGCCCCGAGCCGGTGATCATGACCACGGAGGGGAAGGGGCCGGTGCCAGCGGGGATTAGGAATATTAGTTGGTAAGTTCATAATTTCAGCAATTGATACAAATTGGAATCTTCCAAAAGATGTGACTGACCGAAATGCATTTTTGACAGTCGGAACAATGCATAATTTTAGTTATATTGGTGGTTTAATCGGACTAATTTTCGGAACGATTTATCAAGTGCGACTGAAAAAAGACGTTGCACAACAATGGTAACCGTTGCACAACCCCTTAATTTTTAAAAACCGAACCGATATAAGCCGCTTTAAGCGGCTTTATTTTTTAATCAGTCTCGCAAATGGACAGTATTTGCAATCGTTAAAAAGGATGCTTTAGGTCTGTGAAGCGCCATTTTGGGCAGAAAAAACAAAACAAGGCTTCCCGCCCCTGCTAGCGCACGTTTGCAACGTGTGCCTACAAACCTGATCAATTCCAGTTCTTAAATTTGATAAAGGCTAACTACGCGTTGCCTCGCTAGCGCGAGCCTCCCGCTCGTGTCTAAATTCAATTTTTATGTGAAGCGTTCTTACCGAGATACACCACAATTGATAAAACGTTAGGCAACAATCCAAGTTAAAATTTTACAATAAAATATTTGTTTTTAATACCAACGCTTGGTATTTTTGGTAAAAAAGTCATGGCTAAAAACACTTCCATTTTATTAGGCGATTATTTCGACAGTTTCATTAACAACCAAGTTAAATCTGGTAAATATACATCTGCAAGCGAAGTTATCAGAGCGGCGCTAAGAATGTTTGAACAGGAAGAAAACAAAAAAGCGGAACTGATTAAAGCATTGATTAAAGGTGAAAAATCGGGATTTGTAGAAAATTTTGATCGTGATTCCTTTTTGGACTCCCTAAAGAAAAAACATTCAAAAAATGAATTATAGATTAAGTATTGAGGCCGCGAATGATTTGGAGAATATCTGGCTTTATACTTTTGAAACTTGGTCAATGGAACAAGCTGACCGTTACTTGAATTTGATATTTGACGAAATTGAATATATATCTTTTAAGCCGGAATCTGCATTTGATTATAATCATATAAGAAAGGATTATTTCCGAGCTAAAGTAAAGTCAAATTTCATTTTTATAAAGTAAACAAAAAACGCAACGAACTTGAAATCATAAGAATTTTGCATGAAATGATGGATATTGAAAGTCATTTGTAGAGGGTATCCGCAAATAGCCCTTAATAATTTGACCGTCCCGCTCGTGCACAATCCAAAAAAAATAAAAACTTCTAACATCTCACGTCTCAATACTCACAACTAAATACTCACTTCTATTTTCGCTACCTTTGTAGGGCAATGAAAAAGAACCAATGAACTTTAAAATAGCCACAGATTTTCAACCTGCCGGAGACCAGCCACAAGCCATCAAAGCCTTGGTGGAAGGTCTGGATGCTGGCGAGAAATACCAAACCCTACTGGGTGTTACTGGCTCCGGGAAAACCTTTACCGTGGGCAATGTGGTGCAGCAAGTGCAAAAGCCAACCCTCGTTCTGGCGCACAACAAAACCCTGGCGGCACAGCTATACACAGAGTTTAAAAACCTCTTCCCAGAAAACGCGGTGGAGTATTTTGTTTCCTATTACGATTATTACCAGCCCGAAGCGTTTATACCCAGCAGCGGCACCTATATAGAAAAAGATCTTTCCATAAACGAGGAGATTGAAAAAATGCGGCTTAGCACCACCTCGTCCCTGCTTTCGGGCAGGAGGGATGTGCTGGTGGTTTCCTCGGTTTCCTGCCTTTACGGTATCGGAAATCCAGCCGAGTTTCAAAAAAACGTAATCGATTTACAAAAAGGGCAGACCATCTCCCGCACCAAATTGTTGCACCGTTTGGTGCAAAGTCTTTACTCAAGAACCGAAGCGGAATTCAACCACGGCCGTTTCCGCATCAAAGGCGATACGGTGGATGTTTTCCCAGGCTATGCAGACGATGCTTTCAGAATCCACTTCTTTGGCGATGAAATTGAAGAGATTGAGGTTTTCGACCCATTAAACAACAACATAAAAGCGAAGTATGACCGCTTGAATATCTATCCCGCAAACATGTTCGTAACCTCGCCGGATGTGATACAGGGCGCTATCAGAAACATTCAGGATGATTTGGTAAAACAGATTGAATATTTTAAGGAAATAGGAAAACATTTGGAGGCAAAACGCTTGGAGGAACGCACCAATTTCGACCTCGAAATGATTCGTGAGCTAGGCTATTGCAGTGGTATTGAAAACTACTCGCGCTACTTAGACCAACGTCTGCCCGGAACGCGTCCTTTCTGTTTGTTGGATTTCTTCCCGAAGGATTACTTAATGATAGTTGATGAAAGCCACGTTTCCATCCCACAAGTAGGCGCCATGTACGGTGGCGACCGCTCCCGAAAGGAAAATTTGGTGGATTACGGGTTTAGATTGCCAGCCGCAATGGACAACCGCCCGTTAAAGTTTGAGGAATTTGAGGCGCTGCAAAACCAAGTTATCTACGTAAGTGCAACCCCCGCAGATTATGAACTTGAAAAAAGCGGCGGTGTATATGTGGAACAGATTATCCGTCCCACAGGCTTGCTGGATCCGCCCATTGAGGTGCGCCCAAGTCTAAACCAGATTGACGATTTGTTGGAGGAAATACAATTGCGTGTGGAGAAAGATGAACGTGTTTTGGTAACGACCTTGACCAAACGAATGGCGGAGGAATTGACCAAATATTTAATAAGAGTACAAATCCGCACCCGTTACATCCACAGTGATGTGGATACGTTGGAACGGGTGGAAATTATGCAGGATTTACGTCTTGGCCTGTTTGATGTATTAGTAGGGGTAAACCTCCTGCGTGAAGGTCTGGATTTACCCGAAGTTTCCTTGGTTGCAATTTTGGATGCTGACAAAGAAGGTTTTTTGAGAAGTGAGCGTTCGCTTACCCAAACCGTAGGTCGTGCTGCGCGAAACCTGAACGGAAAGGCAATTATGTATGCTGATAAGATAACCAACAGTATGCAGAAAACGATTGACAGTACAAATTACAAAAGGGAAAAGCAGCTTGCCTACAACCAAGCGCACGGCATTACGCCAACACAGATCAAAAAGTCTTTTGAAAACTCGCTGACGAAATCAAAACAGGCAGCCTATTCTTTTGAAAACGCCGAAACCCTTGCTGCCGAATCAGAAGTGGAATACTTGACCAAAGCCCAGATAGAAAAGAAAGTACGCGACACCCGAAAAGCTATGGAAACAGCCGCCAAGGATTTAGATTTTATAATGGCCGCCAAGCTTCGCGATAAAATAAAGACATATCAAAAACAATTGGAAGCAGTTTAATTCAATTGCCATAAACAATTATCAATAACAATATTATGAACCATCCAGATTCAGTCCGTCTTAATAAAGCGATCAGCGATAGTGGCTACTGTTCCCGCCGTGAGGCCGATACTTTAATTGAAAAAGGCCGTGTGACCGTAAATGGCGAAAAAAGTACGCTTGGAGATAGAGTAATGCCCGGCGATGAGGTACGCGTTGACGGCAAACTCATTACAGAAAACACTGCCGAAGTTTTCATTATGCTGAACAAACCCGTTGGGATAACTTGCACGACAGATACCCGTTTTGATGATAATGTGATAGACTTCGTCAACCATCCCGAGCGCATTTTTCCCGTGGGAAGGTTGGACAAACCCAGTACAGGTTTGCTGTTGTTGACCAATGAGGGCGATATAGTCAATAAAATTCTACGCGCCGGCAATGCACACGAAAAGGAATACATTGTAAAAGTGGATAGACACGTTACGGATGAATTTCTAAAACGAATGGGCTCCGGTATCCCTATTTTGGACACGGTAACAAAACGCTGCAAGGTAGAACGCGTCAGCAGATTTGAGTTTCGGATATTTTTGGTGCAGGGTCTAAATAGACAGATTCGCAGAATGTGTGAATATTTGGGCTATGAAGTTGTTGCCTTACAGCGAATCCGGATTATGAATCTGGAATTGGGCGATTTGCCAGTAGGGCAGTGGCGCGATCTTACCGCGGAAGAGCTGAAAACCCTAAGGGATTCCGTAAAGGATAGTGATGGACAGCCAAAGGTTTATGGAAAAGAAGAGAGAAAAGAGAACAAAGAAAAAAGACAAAAACCTGAAAATATTAAGCCTGAAGTACAAAGAAGGGAAGAACGTAAATTAAAAAGAGAGGAAAAAAACACAGAGGGAAGAAGGAGAAGAGGGCCGAGATAGCACCATGAAAAAACCGCGCACCGATTGAGTAGCACGCGGTCATTTTCAACTAACTAACCAAATTAAATTTCAATTATGAAATCTCAACCATTTTCTTCAATGCTTTCTTTTCTTCCATCTTTGGAATGGTAACCCGAAGGACTCCATTTTCGTAACTAGCTTGAATATCTTCAACTTTGATATTTTCAGGAAGTTTGAAAGAACGCTCAAAACTCTTGTAGTTAAACTCTCTTCTTATAAAGGAAGAATCGTTGGTTTTTTCTGTCTTCTCTTCTACCTTTTTCGAGGAGATTTTCAATGTATCTTCCTCAACCTCAATGGTGAAATCTTCTTTCTGCAATCCAGGTGCAGCTAATTCGACTACAAAATTCGGCAAATTTTCGATAATATTTACTGTAGGAATGCTAAATGTTTCATAATTGTGATTAAACGCATCCAACTTGTTTTCAAAAAGGAAGCTATCCAAAAGTTCTGGCAACCAATTACTGTTTTTATTAACTGTTTTCATATCTAAATATTGTTTAAGTTTTTGACTAATTCTGTAACTGGAAGGTCAATAACAATTCCAATTTCAAAAACAAGCCATTTTGGCCGATATCCAGATAATTTTAATGACGTTTTGTCTGTTCTTGTAGATTAGCAGAAAAGGCTTCGGGCTAATTGTAATATATTTTGAAAATTTTCAAAAGCTCTTCCGCGGGTACCATCTTGTTTTCGTAACTGTCCACTTTTTTCAGGATTTGGTCTGCTACGATTGGACGGATTCCCATCTTTAACCCGAAATTTTTCAGTGCTATCAATTCCTTTTCGTGGGTTTCGTTGTCCACGTTCATCACCAAAATCAGTTTGTAAAAATGGGTTATTCGGTCAACTTCGCTGAAAATGGGTTGCGATGGTTGTGGGTGATTGAAAAGGGCAATCACTTCTTCGTTGGCAATATCCATCCGCTTGGCCAATTTATGGATGAATTTAACTTCTGACGGATTTATCTTGCCGTCGGCCATTACCATATTTATTAAATCACTCAGTAAAGATTTGGGATTTCTTTCCATAAGAATAGTTCAAAAAAAAGCCCTTGCAATGTGCGAAGGGCTTTATTGTATAGCTATGGGTTTTTATGAAAGCACAGCTTTAACCTTGTCCGCAGCTTCTTGGAATTCAATGGCACTCTGAACGTCCAAACCGCTGTTGTCAATCATTTTCTTTGCAACGTCGGCATTTGTGCCTTGCAAACGCACAATAATTGGAACATTAACAGTTCCCATATTTTTATAGGCGTCAATAATTCCTTGCGCAACACGGTCACAACGAACAATTCCACCAAAAATATTAACCAAAATTGCTTTTACGTTAGGGTCTCTCAAAATTAACTTGAAAGCGGCCTCAACGCGTTCTGCATCTGCTGTTCCACCAACGTCAAGGAAGTTTGCTGGTTCACCACCGGCTTGTTTAATAAGGTCCATCGTTGCCATTGCAAGTCCGGCACCGTTAACCATACAGCCCACGTTTCCGTCAAGGTCAACGTAGTTAAGTCCTTTTTCTTGGGCCTCAACTTCTATGGCGTTTTCCTCGCGTATGTCGCGCATTGCCAAATAGTCTTTGTGACGGTAAAGTGCATTATCGTCAATACTCACTTTTGCGTCAACCGCGATAATTCTATCGTCGCTTGTCTTTAATACCGGGTTTATTTCGAAGAGCGAAGAGTCAGATTCGTTGTAAGCTGTGTAAAGCGCAGTAACGAATTTTGTCATTTCCTTAAAAGCCTTTCCGCTCAAGCCAAGATTGAAGGCAATTCTTCTGGCTTGAAATCCTAAAATGCCAACTGTTGGGTCAATTTCTTCAGTAAAAATTAAATGTGGAGTTTCCTCGGCAACAGTTTCAATATCCATCCCACCTTCAGTAGAATACATAATCATGTTTCTTCCTGTGGAACGGTTTAAAAGAACGCTCATATAATATTCTTCTGGCTCATTATCGCCAGGATAGTAAACATCTTCAGCTATCAATACTTGGTGAACTCGCTTTCCTTCAGCAGAAGTTTGGGGCGTAATAAGATCCATCCCAATGATATTTCCAGCAATAGTTTCTACTTCTTGCAAATTTTTTGCAAGTTTTACACCACCACCTTTTCCACGGCCACCAGCGTGAACTTGGGCTTTGATAACGTGCCATCCGGTTCCTGTGGTCTCGGTAAGTTTTTTTGCGGCTTCCACTGCCTCTTTTGGAGTGGTGGCCACGATACCGCGCTGTATTTCAACGCCAAAACTGTTTAAAATTTCTTTTCCCTGATATTCGTGTAAATTCATAGTTGCGGTTTTGTACCTACCTGTTTGGCAGGCAGGCTTGTTTATGGATTGCAAAAATAACAAATGTGATAGGATTGCGCTAATGTTTTTTGAGGCATTAATTCGCAACTCATATATTGTTTAACTGAAACTGAAAAATTATGTAATTATTAATGAAGTATTTATAAGTACATCACTATTTTTACGCCCTAATTTTTAAAAATTTATTCTTTTACCGATGAAAAATCAAGACCTTTTGGCAATTGCCCAAGAATTCGGAAGCCCTGTTTATGTTTATGACGCCGCTAAAATTGAAAAGCAGTATAAACGTTTGACCAGCGCTTTTGATAAGGTGGAGAAGTTGAGAATAAATTACGCAGTAAAAGCGCTTTCAAATATTTCAGTGCTGAAATTGCTCATTAATATGGGCAGTGGTTTGGACACCGTTTCCATACAGGAAGTAATGCTTGGCTTGGAAGCTGGCGCAAAACCTGAGGATATAATCTACACCCCCAACGGAATTTCTATGGACGAGATAGAAAAAGCCGCAAAACTTGGCGTGCAGATCAATATTGACAATCTTTCCATTTTGGAACAATTTGGAACCAAGCATCCCAAAACCCCTGTTTGCATCCGCATAAATCCGCACGTTATGGCTGGCGGAAATACAAATATTTCCGTTGGTCATATTGATAGTAAGTTTGGGATTTCAATCCACCAAATGCCACTTTTGAAAAGAATTGTTGAAAACACCGGAATGAACATCAACGGTATCCATATGCATACGGGAAGTGATATTCTGGATATTGATGTTTTTCTTTATGCCTCGGAAATTCTTTTCAACGCTGCCGAAAATTTTGATAACCTTGAATTTATTGACTTCGGAAGCGGTTTTAAAGTACCTTATAAAGAAGGCGATATTGAAACAAACGTAGAGGAACTCGGCAAAAAACTGAGCAAGCGATTTAATGAATTCTGTAAAAAATACGGTAAAAAACTAACCTTAGTTTTTGAGCCAGGAAAGTTTTTAGTGAGTGAAGCTGGCCAGTTTTTGGTAAAAGTGAATGTGATCAAACAAACCACTTCTACCGTATTTGCTCAAGTTGATAGCGGTTTCAACCACTTGATCCGCCCGATGCTTTACGGCTCGCAGCACGAAATTTCAAACGTTTCCCGTCCACACGGAAGGGATCGTTTTTACACTGTAACGGGTTATATCTGTGAAACCGACACTTTCGCAAATAATAGAAGAATTCCCGAAATTCACGAAGGCGATATTCTTTCCTTCCACAATGCTGGGGCATATTGCTTCACTATGGCGAGCAATTACAATTCGCGCTATCGCCCAGCGGAAGTGCTTTGGTATAAGGGAAAGGCCCATTTGATTCGGAAAAGAGAAACTTTTGATGATATTCTGAAAAACCAAATTGCGATTGAGATATAAACTTCAAATTTTTCTGGAGGTTTTATTTAATATTTGGATAATTTTTTCTTGGAATCTCCGCCTTGACTGATAATCAATATGTTATTAGTGTTAAATTTTCTTGTTTCTTTTGATTGAAAATATTCTTTCCGTACATTTATTATACTTTAAATAGTTTTTCTTTTCCTCTTAAGTTAAGATTGTAAAATAATTTTTAAAGCATTCAGTTAGTAAAAAATAAGGTTTAACCCTGCTTTTTATTCGCGAATTTTGACCTTTCAATTCTTATTGAAAATACGTCGTTTTTAATGTTCACCATATTTGGAAACTATAAATATTCTGAATTCGGCGTAAGTTTTCTCCTCTTCCCCAAATCCCAAAAATAAATGGGATTACAGCAAACCGATCTCCAGTTTCGGCTGGTGGCAGGGCATTCTCCTATTCAATAGCTCTGCAACAACCATTGAGTTGGCACACGTAGCGTAACCTTAATATCAAGAAAAATGAAAACAGTATTTGACCCTCGATTAAAAGCGATGCTCTCACTAGATGATTCTGAGGTGGTTAGAGGCATCAACCACACCGGTGAACTTTACGAAAGTGAAAAGGATACTCCAAGAATAGCAGCCTTGGAATATCTCAATGACATCCATGATGTTTTACAAATTCCTGCGAAAACTTTGAAAAATGCCTATCAAAAAGTATCTTATATCCATCCGATGGATCAGGAGGTGGAATATAGGCTTTCCGAAGAAAAAACTTTTTTTGATTCTACCACTTTCGGTTTTTACCAGACCTATCTCAACGTTCCCATTTGGCGCACAGGACTTTCCGTTACTTTAAAACACGGTCCTAACAGGATTGTCATGCTGACAAACAATAGCAAATATGATGTAAAGGGGAAATTGCCAAAGGAAGAGAACATCAACCGATTCAAGCAGTTTATTGCCCAAGGCAAATCAGACGACGGCCAGGGGCAGTTGACCGATGGTCTTGCGAAGGATTCCGAATCTGACATTGTATTGAACGATATTTTAGGAATAAGACCTAAGTCGAAATCAAAATCAAAACAATCAAATGTGAGTACCAATGAAATCCCTGCAAAACTTGTCCGCGGAAGATTCTATATGTACAAATACGATAGTGCCAACAGGCAAAGAACGGAACCTCCTATACAAACTGGGGAAGTTCTGCAACACGGACACGAGTTCCATTTTGATTTACCAGAAGTGGATTCCTCCATAAAGGACGGTAACTATTATTTGGTTGCGGAGATAACATTTTCCTACAACAAAATTGTTTATTTGATACTCGTTGATGTCCAGACCTCCTCCGTGCTTTATATTGAACCACTTTCTTCGGGAGTCAATGGACAGGTTTTCATCCAAGACCCCATTACCAGTTCGGGAGTGGGCACCAACACACCAAATCAAAGCAATGCGGTACTGAATCCATTCCGTACTTCCGATACCTTGGACAATCTGGACGCTCCCGTTAGTGGAACACAGCACTTAAAAGGTGTATATGCTGAAATTTCCAATGTGGTAAACCCAAATCCCACCATCCCCACTAGACCTTCTGGTTCTAACTTTAACTATCAGGTGCGCACCGATGATTTTGCAGCTGTAAATGCTTATTATCATACCGATAGGTTTTTTTCAATGGTAGAGGATCTAGGATTTCCTATTTCTACTTATTTTGATCAGACAACCTTTCCAATTCCCGTTGATCATAGAGGAAAAGGATCTGGGCACAGTGGAACGGGCAATGAGATAAACGCCCACTGCGTGGGCAATGGTTCAGGTGGCATAGGCCATTGCTGCTTCCTTTTGGCGGATAATAGCGACACTTCAAGCCCAATGGGCATTGCTGCCGATTGGCGGGTGCATTTGCATGAATTGGGAGGCCATGGTATTTTATATGAACATGTAGATTCCGCAAATTTTGGCTTCTCGCACAGTGCGGGCGACAGTTTTGCGATGATTGTGAGCGACCCCGAATCCAATGCGCCAGATAGGTTTTTGCTGGCACCTTTTGTTCCTGTAATAGTTAGGAGGAGTGATCGGCCCGTTTCCACTTGGGCATGGGGAGGCACCATAGATATTAATGACACTTATTATAAATATCAAAGGGAACAAATTTTGTCAACAACTATGTTCAGGATTTACCGCTCCATCGGTGGCGATTCCACCAGTTTGAATCGCAGGAAATTCGCTTCGGAAATGATGGCTTACTTAATGCTTAGGACCATATCAACTTTCATGCCGGGAACCAATCCAGCAACCGCACTTCCTTTTTGCACCGCTATGATGGCTACGGATTTATTAAATTGGACCTCTAGGGGAATTTATGGTGGTGCCTATAACAAAGTGATACGTTGGTCTTTTGAGAAACAAGGGCTATTCCAGCCAACCGGAGCTCCCACTCCAGTTACAACGGAGGGCGCCCCTCCTGCAGTAGATGTATATATTGAAGATGGGCGTGCGGGCGAATACCAATACCAAGGGGTTCACTGGAATTGTCTGTCCATTTGGAACAACAATGGAAGCACCCTTTTTAGTCCTACTCACGAAGAGCCAATTTTGGGGGCAACTAACAAGGCTTACGTAAAACTCAAGAATCGTGGAACCCAAACGGCTACGGGCGTCAATGTAAGGGCATTTCATTGCAAACCCGGGGCAGGCTTGCTCTGGCCAAATGATTTTGTTGAAATGACCTATACCGGCGGTACCATTGGCACCATAAACCCAAACAGTACCGAAGAAATACAGGTAGGACCATTTGAATGGGTGCCCAATATAAACGCCTATGGTCACGATTGTATACTTATGATTGCAAGCGCCACCAATGACTCGAGCAATATCGACCACTTTATTGCGGGTGAAGTAATTCAGGAGTGGCGGTTGGTGCCAAACGACAATAATATTGGTCAACGCAATGTACATCCGGTTGCTGGTGGTGGCGGTACGGAGGGTTTGGTCGCTTCACTGCACAACAAAAGTTTTTGGGCTGGAAACCCCAATCCAAAAAAGGCGAAAATGACTGTTGAAGTAGAGCTGCCTCGGCTTTTGGTAAGCAAGAAATGGAGCATTTCATTTCCTGGGATACACAATAACGAGTTCCATCTAAGGCCCAATGAAAAAAAGGAACTTATTTATAATCTAAAAGTAGGTGAGGACTTTACTAAGGCCGAGGTTGAGGCCAACGCAAATAAGGACATTACCGTATCACTGTTTGCGGACGGGGCCCTGATAGGAGGAATGACCTATTATTTGGATGCCAATATGAAAGCCCCCATCAATGCTGGTGACCCTTGCGGAACAAAATGCAATTCTAAAGCCGAAGAGCTCTTAAGATGTCTTAAACTTTCTAATCAAGAAATCAAGAGCGTTAAGGTTAAAAAGATTTCTTTAGACATTGAAATGAAAAATGGAGATTGTAAATGTTAACAAGAATTGTATTTCAATATGCTTAAAGAATAGTATCAGGTACATCCATATCTACCTGATACTATTCATTTTAGATATAATATGTTAAAACTTAAAAAACTCTTTTGATTTTTTGGTTTTTAAAATAAATATTGCTAAAAAGCGTATTTGTCAATAATAGTTCTATCTTTGCAGCTTATTATAAATTTTTTAATTAAATACAATGAACAAAGGAACAGTAAAATTCTTCAACGACACCAAAGGTTTTGGCTTTATCACTGAAGAAGGAACAAACAAAGAACATTTTGTACACGTTACAGGCCTAATCGACGAAGTTCGTGAAGGTGACGAAGTAGAATTTGATCTTCAAGAAGGAAAAAAAGGATTGAACGCGGTTAACGTAAAAGTACTTTAATACACACAATTTTTTTAAGACAAAGCCTCCCAAACGGGAGGCTTTTTTTTTGCCCTTTTTTCTCTGGAAAGATTTTATTTTGAAATTTATGATGACAAATGCCTGATTCTAACGATTATATTATAAATTTATAAAACTAACTAAATCAAATTTCAAAATGAAAAAATCAACACTACTCTTGATGGTGCTGTGCATGCTGACTATTCAGCTTTCCGCGCAGCACAAAAACCCAGAAAAAGAAAAGGAAGCAGCGCGATTGGCCACCGAGCCATCGACCATTTCGCTAGAAAAACTCATTACAAGTAAAAGTGATTCTTATGTAATTACTAAAGAACACGTAAGCAGCATCAGTGGTATTCGCCACGTATATTTACGTCAGGCCATTAATGGGCTTGAGGTTTACGGAACCGAATCCAGCGTGCATTTTGACAAAACCGGAAAACTTATAGTGGAGCACAATAAGTTCTTGGCGGATATACAAGCTACCGTTAAGAGCAGTTCCCAAGGAATTTCAGCTCGACAGGCAATCTCTTCTGTCGCTGGCCAAATGGGATATAGGGTTGCAAACCTTCAGGAAATAAAAAGTATAGGAGGTAAGAATAAAGCGGCTGTATTTAATAAAGCAGGCATTTCTTCCGAAGATATTCCTGCCAAGTTAATATATTATTACAGAGAAGGTATCGGGACCCACTTGGTTTGGGAACTTTCCGTAGCCGAAAAAACTTCATCAGATTGGTGGAACTTCCGCGTTGACGCAGCCACAGGAAAAATAATAGACAAAGACAATTGGACTATTTCCTGTAATATTTTGGGTGATCACGAAGACCATGTACATTCCGCTAAGGACATAGCTCCTTTTGTTGGCCCAATGGAGAAACCAATTAATTACAATACTGCGAGCACATCAAATATGGCAGCACCCCCAGCTGCAAGCTACAGGGTGTATGCTATGCCTATTGAAAGCCCAAATTTCGGAACACGTACTTTGGTTACTAATCCAGAGAATTTGACCGCCTCACCTTTTGGATGGCATGATACAAACGGAGATGACACTCCCGAATTTACCAATAGCCGCGGAAACAATGTAGATGCGTATGATGATGATAACGCAAACAATAATCCAGATGGTAAATATGCTTTCAGCCCTGGCGGAAACTTAGTTTTTGATTTTCCCCTGAACACTACATATAGCGCTGGGAACCAATCTGAAAGTGCGGCTATCACTAATTTATTTTATTGGACAAACATCATTCATGATGTAACTTATCAATATGGTTTTGATGAAGCCAGTGGAAACTTTCAACATAATAACTACGGTAACGGCGGACTTGGGAATGACCCTGTAAATGCTGAGGCCCAAGATGGATCGGGAACTTGTAATGCAAATTTTGCCACTCCTGGAGACGGTAACAGACCGCGTATGCAGATGTATGTTTGTAATACTAGGGATGGTGACTTGGATAATATGGTAATCATTCATGAATACGGTCATGGAATTTCGAACAGATTGAGCACATTAGGTGGCCAAGAACAAATGGGTGAGGGTTGGAGTGATTATTATGGCTTATTGCTAACAATGGAAAGTGGAGATGCCGGGCCAGATTCTCGAGGTGTGGGAACTTGGTTGATTGGCGAAGGTCCAGGAGGCGCAGGTATAAGAACTTGGCCATACAGTACTAATTTTGGGGTAAACCCGCATACTTATGACGATATTAAAACCGAAGTAGCTCCACACGGCGTTGGCTCGGTATGGGCAGAAATGTTGTGGGAAATGACTTGGGAGCTTATAGCTATCCATGGTTTTGATCCAGATTTTTATAATGGAACCGGAGGAAATAATATATCATTGGCATTGGTTACCGAAGGCTTAAAATTACAGGTAAGCCAACCCGGTTTTGTAAATGGACGAGACGCAATCTTGGCAGCAGATATGGCAATGTACGGCGGAGCCAATCAATGTGCTATTTGGAATGCCTTTGCTAGAAGAGGTCTTGGCTATAGCGCCATTCAAGGTTCTTCGGCAAGCAAAACAGATGGTACCGAAGCTTTTGATTTGCCACCAACTTTTTCCAGTTTAGATGTTATTGATGAAGTATGTCTTTCCGATGGAATTCAAACTGGGCTTTCTGGTGGTAATCCAGCTGGAGGTGTTTACAGTGGCCCGGGCGTAACCGATAATGGCGGTACATTTACTTTTGACCCAAGTGTGGGAGGCCCAGGTTTAGTGACTGTTACTTATACAGTTAATGACTTTTGTACTGGCGCTCCAACAATTTTAACAGACGATATTAATGTAACCAACGACCCACCTGAAATTATATGTTTGGGGACAGGGAATATACCGATGACTGGCTCCCAATCCAGCAGTCCGGGAACAGCGATTCCAGATAATAACCCTACAGGCGTTACTGTAAATATGAATGTTACGGAAGATGTCTCCATTACAGATTTGGATGTCAATTTAAACATCTCACATACTTGGGTAGGTGACCTTATTGTTACAATAAAATCACCAGCGGGTACTATGGCAGTAATTGTAGATAGACCTGGAAGAACAACTTCTGGTGCTGGTTGCTCTGGAAATAATATTTTGGCAACTCTAGATGATGAAGCGGCTACTCCTGTTGAAAGTGAATGTGCAGGATCAGTGCCTACTATTAATGGATCATTTATACCAAATAACCCATTGTCTATATTTGATGGTGAGAGCACATTGGGTATTTGGCAGCTTATAGTTTCTGATAATGCGGGTGCAGATATAGGCACAATTAACGGTTGGGGAATAGATTATGATTATGAAGTAACTGCACCAGTTTTAGATGTTACCCTAGACGGTAGCGGCAACGCAACTGTAAATGCTGAAGATTTACTGTTCAGTGTTACCGTTGATTGTGGAAGTTATACGGTACTTGCTGGAAGCCCCTTGGCTACAACGGTTAGTTTTACTTGTTCAGACATAGGCTTGAATACGGTTGCTGTTGAGGTTACCAATGATAGCGGCGCAACATCAACTTGCTCGGCCATTGTAAACGTTATTGGCGGCGGCGGCGGCGGTCCATTTGTTTGCCCAGGAGATATTACCCAAGACAACGATCCAGGCATTTGCGGCGCAGTTATAACTTATACAGTTGATTCTCCTTCGGGTTGTGGCGGTAGTTCTGGACCTTTGGCAACAGCCATACCAGGACTCGTTCTTTCAGACGCAATCGCTGGTGGTGATTATAATATTAGTTTATGTTACAATCCAAATGTAGATAAGTATTACAGCGTAAATGGCGGCTTTAATACCGGTTCTAACATACAATGCTTTGATGGAACAACAGGAGCTTCCATTAGTAGTACTACTGCAGACTTTGATTTTAGAGGAGCTTGGTGGAACCCTTTTCTAAACCAGGCAGAAGCAAACGGATATAGCTCTACTGGAATTGTAAGTTTAATTTTAAGTGGCGATTGTCCTGTGACAGGTTTTAATCCAGAACAGACTGGAAACCAACCAGACATACAGTCATGTGGAGATTTTAACTATGATAGTAATGAAATAATCTATTATAATTCCGGCGCCATTACACGAGTTAATAGAACAACAGGTGTGACTGTAGGAACTGATATATTAACAGGTACTCCACCGGGTACAATTTATAAGTCATATTCTATTGGATATACAGGTGAAACTGGTTATGAGTATATTTTATATGATAATGCTACACTATCTGCCCATTTGTATGATTTAAGTGGAGCGTTTACTGGTTCTACTTCAGTTGGGCAGACCACACCACAACTTGCTGATTTCCAGTTTACCTATGAAAATGGTCAGGCATGGTTTTTTGATGGCACTAAGTGGGTTGGCTATATTATTTTTGATGCTGCTAGCGGTACCATCACCCAAACAGCAGGCCTGCCAAGCGGTAGCACTTTCCCTGTGGGAACAACCACCAATACTTTTGAGTATGACGATGGTGTGAATCCAGTACAAACCTGTTCTTTTGATGTAACAATAAATGATACTGAAGCACCAGTTGCAAATTGCGTAGCTCCATTTATCGTCCAATTGGATGCCAATGGAATGGCAAATATTACTGTCGCTAATGTTGATAATGGAAGTACAGATAATTGCGGAATCGCTTCTTTAAGCGTTTCTCCAAGTAGTTTCACTTGTGCGGATGTAGGCCCTAACAGCGTTACGTTAACTGTAACCGATGTAAATGGTATAAGTTCAACTTGTACTACTACAGTAACGGTGCAAGACAATGTAGCGCCAACAGCTGTTTGCCAAAACATAACCGTTCAGCTGGATGCTACCGGAAATGTTTCCATTACTGCAGGTGATGTGGATGGAGGCAGTACCGATGCTTGTGGAATTGCTGGCACGTCTATTGACATTTCAGATTTCACTTGTGCGGACATTGGCCCTAACAACATAACCTTAACGGTAACTGATGTTAACGGAAATTCAAGCACTTGCGTCGCGGTTGTTACGGTAGAAGATGACCTTCCGCCAACAATAGCGTGCCCTGCAGACATAACTGTCAATAACGATGCGGGAACGTGCAGTGCGATAGTTACCTTCCCAATGCCATTGGTATTGGATAATTGTGGTGCGACAGCTACCCAAACTGGCGGTCTTTCAAGTGGAAGTGACTTCCCAGTAGGAGTTAACACTGTTGAATTTACAGCTACTGACGGAAGCGGAAACACTGCAGTCTGTAGCTTTACAATAACAGTTGTTGATAATGAAGCGCCGACTATGGTTTGCCAAAACATCACTATTCAGTTGGATGCTTCAGGAAACGCATCTATTACTGCTGCTGATGTTGACGGAGGTTCTACAGATAACTGCGGAATTGCAAGTATATCGGTCAGTCCAAGTACTTTTGATTGTAGCGATGTGGGCGATAACCCAGTGGTGTTAACAGTTACTGATATTCACGGAAATTCAAATACTTGTACGGCAATTGTAACCGTAGAGGATGTTACCCCACCAGTAGCAGTTTGCCAGAACATTACTGTTGAATTGGATCCGGTGACCGGTACAGTGACTATTACCGGAGCAGACGTTGACGGCGGAAGTACCGATGCTTGTGGAATAGGTTCCTATAGTTTGGATATCGATACTTTTGATTGTTCAAATATAGGCGACAACACCGTTGTACTTACAGTAATTGATGTTAACGGTAACAGCAGCACTTGTACTGCTATCGTAACTGTTGAAGATAACACCAATCCAGATCTCGTATGTCAAGACTTTACGTTGGAACTTGGGGCTGATGGAACAGCCACGCTTAATCCAAATGACGTAATAGCAAGCAATACGGATAATTGCGGTATCGCAACTATTGCAGTAGATATTACTGAATTTAGCTGTGCAGATATCGGTACACCTGTAACGGTTCAAGTATTCGCGAGCGATGTGAACGGTAACTTAAGCACTTGTACTGCAGTGGTTACGGTTGTAGATCTATTGGCACCAGTATTGACTTGTCCTGCAGATCAAACCGTTGATCCCGGAGCTGGTAATTTGTTCTACATTCTTCCAGATTATTTCGCAACTGGTGAAGCAACAGCAATTGATAACTGTACAGATCCAGTTACAATACTTTCGCAAGATCCAGTTGCTGGTACACCGTTACCTGATGGTGTTTATCCCATCACTTTAACTGCAGAGGATGAATATGGAAATGTATCCACTTGCTCGTTTGAACTTACAGTTATGTCTGTATTGGGTGCGGGCGATCATAATGCTGATTTAGGAAGTGTACAAATGTATCCAAACCCTGCCAAGCATACGGTAATGATTGGAAACCCAGCAAGTCTTTCTCTTGAAAATCTAAGGATATTCGATATCAGAGGAAGAATGATCAAAACCATCGACCTGCGAAATATGGGAGCTGAAAAAGCAATTGATGTTTCTGAAATGGCTGCCGCTACTTACCTTGTAGTTATTCAAGGTGAAAACGGAGAGATAACCAAGAGGCTTATTAAGGAGTAAGCAATAGATTTTAATCTAAATGAAAACCCTTCCGATTAAATTCGGAAGGGTTTTTTCTTTTGAATGGTATTGCAATTTTAATTTTGGTTTTATCGTTTGGAAGTATTAATCCCCAAATTATGAAAATATATACGTTTTTTATTTTGGCAATTATAACAATTGCTTGCTCCAATAATGACGATGAAAGCACTGAAATCCAACAGCCCAATTCAAACTATGTAATTCCCACGGGAAAAACTTTTGAATGGCGATTGGACAGCCTTACCAATAATTACACAACTACCGCTGATGTTATAGACATAGATGCTTTTTCAGCAACACCCGAATTAGTGGCTAATTTAAAGACGCAGGGAAAAACCGTAATCGCGTATCTTTCTGTGGGGAGCGTTGAAAATTACCGTCCGGATGCAAGCGATTTTCCCCAAGGCGTAATAGGAAATGAATACGACGGTTATCCCGATGAAAAATGGTTGGATATTCGTGAAATTGAACTTTTGGCGCCAATTATGGAGGCCAGATTCAATATGGTAAAAAGCAAAGGTTTTGATGGTATTGAACCCGATAATATGAATGGCTACCAAAACAATACAGGTTTTGATATTTCCGAAGAAGATGCTATTGCATATTCTCGCTGGTTGATAGGGCAGGCGCACAGTCGAGGTTTATCAATGGGTCAAAAAAATTCGGAGGAATTGATTCCAAGCTTGTACGATGAATTTGATTGGATTCTTACGGAAGATGCTTTTGTAGATGAATTTTATGAAGAACTGACTCCATTTATATCTGCAGGGAAAGCAGTTTTTTTAGTAGAATATACAGATAGAATCTCCTCAGGAGATTTTCAAACGCAAGTGTGTCCGAATGCTATTTCAAGAAATTATTCAGCAGTTTTGAAAAATAGGGATCTTACCAATGTAACTTTTTACTGCAATTAAATTTAGAGGAAAACAATTTAAAGTGAACCCACTTCCTTTTTGGCAATTTCAAATTCGTCAATCATATCTTTTAAAATCTGTGCCGCAGGTTTTATATCGTGGATAAGCCCTGCAATCTGCCCAATTTCCAATTCACCTTCTTCAAGATCGCCTTCAAACATTCCGCGTTTGGCACGGGCTCGGCCCAAGTGTTTTATTAGGTCTTCTTTAGTTGGGTTGGTTGTGTAAAGCTGCATTACGCTTTCAAAGAATTTATTTTTCAGCATCCTCACGGGAGCCAATTCTTTTAAAGTAAGTTGTGTGTCGCCTTCTTTGGCATCTACCACCATTTGCTTAAAGGCACGATGGGAAGAAGCCTCTTCCGACGCAACAAAACGACTGCCTACTTGTACGCCATCTGCGCCCAAAACCATTGCTGCGAGCATTCCACGGCCAGTGGCTATTCCGCCAGCGGCTATTAAAGGAATGTCCAGTTGTTCTTTTACCATAGGGATCAACGTGAAGGTTGTAGTTTCTTCGCGACCGTTGTGTCCGCCAGCTTCAAAGCCTTCGGCAACCAAGGCATCAACGCCTGCTTCCTGTGCTTTCAATGCAAATTTCACACTGCTTACCACGTGAACAACAGTAATTCCGTGTTCTTTCAGTTTTGATGTATAGGTTTTTGGATTGCCAGCTGAGGTGAAAACTATTTTTACACCTTCTTCAATGATGATATCGATTATTTTTTCAATATCAGGATAGAGCATCGGCACGTTTACGCCGAAAGGTTTATCAGTTGCCTTCTTACATTTCTGAATGTGTTCCCGAAGAACTTCAGGATACATGGACCCAGCGCCCAAAAGCCCCAAACCGCCAGAATTGGAAACAGCGGTGGCTAATCGCCAACCGCTGTTCCAAATCATTCCAGCTTGAATTATAGGGTATTGAATATTAAAAAGTTCGGTAATCCGGTTTTTCACTATTCCTTGATAATTTTATAGCTTGTTGTTTTATTGTTTGACGTAATTGAAGCAATATACATTCCAGAGGCAAGTCCAGATACATCAATACGGTTCTTAAAAGTAGTGATATTTGCTTTAAGAATTCTTTCGCCTAAAATATTGAAAAGCATAAATTCAGCATTCTCTGAATTTTTTGGGAAAGAAATATTTATTTCTGTGGTTACTGGGTTTGGATATAGTGCAAAATTAGTATCAAGCATTTGCTCTTCAACACCTATGGTCAAAAGGGCATTCAAAGCGGAACCAAAATCTGGAACTCCGTAACCATATTGATCCGTAGGGTTGTTATATCTATCCGCAGATTCACGAATGGCCTGCATCACCACATCATTTTTCAAATTGGGAACCGCACTCCATAAAGAAGCTACCGCTCCTGCAGTAATAGGGGAGCTAAACGAGGTTCCACTTGCGGTAGTTACATTGCCGTTTTGGCTCACTATCGCTGCGTCAAGACCCTTGGCCATTACGTCTGGTTTAATTAGCCCAGCAGAATTAGGTCCGTAGGAACTAAAGCTCACATAATTTTTATTGGCATCAACGGCACCAATAGTAAATGATCCAGCTGCATCGGCTGGTGTACCTACATACCCAAAACCATTGCCGTCATTTCCAGCAGAGGTAACAGTAATCATTCCTTTGTCAAAAGAGGCGTTAGCACCACGAGCGGCAATAGTTGTCAGCCCGTCAAGATCTACATATTGATGGTCGTATGATGGATTATCAAAATCTTGGTAGCCCAATGAAGTATTTGTTACATATACTCCTAAGCTATCAGCGCGTTCCAATGCTTCAACCCAATAGGCTTCTTCAGCTGGAGTCTCTTCATTACCGTCTTCTGTGATATACAAGTAATAAGATGCGCCAGGCGCAGTACCAACAAATTGACCGTTCATAAATCCAGCGGCATCACTGAAAGTTGCAGCACCGTGACTTCCAGTTCCATTTGGATTTACAGTTCTATCTACAAAATCGTAATAACCTAACAGTCTGCCTTCATTTCTAAGGGTTGCATAGGCTGGGTTGGTCAATACTCCTGGATAACCATTATCCATAAAAGCCACGATAATGTCTTGGCCTATATAATCGTTTTCGTGAAGGTAATCCACGTTGATCATTTCTGTTTGGTTGGTTGCGCTTCCGTAGTTATAAACAGGTCTGGCTTGATTTTCAATTTCAAATTTATCTTTTGTAAATTGTTTTCCTGCAGTAGGTCTGTTTAAGCTTTTATCAGCAAACTCCACATCGGTCACAAAAGGAAGCGATAAAAGATTGTTGATGTTGTTTTCGGTTCCACGTACGTAAACAGCGTTCAGCCATTTTGATTTTGCAAGAACGGTAATTCCTGAGGCAGCATTAATAGCAGCTTTTTGGGTTTCGTTCAAGGGTACGTCACGATCATCTATTGCAATGCCTTGTGCATTTTTTCTGTCAATAGCCGCTTGGGTCATAATGGTTATTGGGGCAGCCAAAGCTGCTGAAACCACAGCTGGATCTTTAGCTTCCAAAAACACAAGAGCATCCTCGGTTTGGGCAAAACTAAAGGTTGAAACAAAAACAAGTAATAATAGGGATAATTTTTTCATCATATTTTTTTTAAGAGATTACGCCACTTCCAAGTAATTCTGGACCGTCGTACCAAGCAACAAATTGGCCTTCGGTAATGGCGGATTGTGGGTTGTCAAATATAATATAAAGTCCGGAAACTGTGCGGTGTAATGTTGCTTTTTCTAAAGGTTGTCTGTAGCGAATGCGTGCCATGACCTCCATTATTTGGTCTTCAGCAAGTTTTAGATCTTCGCGAATCCAGTGAATTTCTTCATTTTTAACAAAAAGACCACGGCGATACAAGCCAGGATGGTCCTTGCCTTGGCCTGTGTAGATTACGTTTTCTTCCACATCGGTGTCAATTACAAACAATGGTTCCTTGGTGCCGCCTACTGCCAAACCTTTGCGTTGGCCCTTGGTAAAATAGTGCGCGCCGTGATGAATGCCCACTTGCTTGCCATCGGTTTGTGAATAATTGCGTTTTGCTGAAAGGTATTCCAGCTTTTCTTCTTCGGAAGAAAAAGTGGGGGCTTTCAATTTATATTCTGAAAAACTAGCGGGAACTTCCACAATAGCACCGTCTTTTGGAGCCAATTTTTGCTGAAGAAATTCAGGCAGCCTCACTTTTCCGATGAAACACAAACCTTGCGAATCACGCTTTTCGGCAGTAATCAAACCTTGTTCTGAAGCAATTTTTCGGACTTCTGGTTTCAATAATTCCCCAATTGGGAAGAGCGTTTTTGAAAGCTGCTCCTGCGAAAGCTGACATAAAAAGTAGGATTGATCTTTGTTTGGGTCTTTTCCGGCAAGCAGTTGATAGATTTCTTTGCCGTCTTTTATAATTGTACCCTTTTGGCAATAATGCCCTGTTGCCACAAAATCGGCACCCAAACCGAGGGCGATTTTCATAAAAACATCAAACTTTATCTCGCGGTTGCACAGTACATCTGGGTTTGGCGTTCGGCCCATTTGATATTCGCGGAACATATAATCAACAATGCGCTCTTTATATTCTTCGCTTAAATCAACGGTTTGAAACGGGATTCCAAGTTTTTCAGCCACGAGCATAGCGTCGTTACTGTCTTCCAGCCACGGGCATTCGTCAGAAATGGTTACCGAATCATCGTGCCAATTCTTCATAAAAAGGCCTATAACGTCATAGCCCTGCTCTTTTAAAAGATAGGCTGCAACGCTGGAATCTACGCCTCCGCTAAGTCCGACAACTACTCGTTTTTTCATAAAAATTTAAATGTGTAAACCTTTGCCTTAAATATCTTCAGTTTGCGAAGATGCAAAGATACGGCTTGGAAGTACCAAACTCCAAATTCCAAATTCCAAAGAAATCACAAAATGTTAAAAATCAAACTATAAGTGAATTTTAATATGCGGTTTTTGGAATTTGTGATTTGGAATTTGTGATTTGGAATTTGTGATTTGGAATTTGTGATTTGGAATTTGTGATTTGGAATTTGTGATTTGGAATTTTAAAAAAATTATTTATCAGGTTTTGGATAGGTTTCCTCCAAAATCACTTTCCCGTCTTTGTAGTATTTCCAAAGTCCGTGTTTTTTGTCGTCCTTGTAAAAACCTTCAATTACTACATTGCCGTAGGCATCATAGTATAGCGCTATACCTTGTAGTTGGTCTTCTTTATAAATCAATTTTTTCAGCAAAACACCATCGGGTGAGTAATAATTGTCTTCACCTTCTTTTATGCCGTTTTTATAAGTGGTTTCCTGTGTGATTTTTCCGTTTGGGTAGTAAGTAATCACTTTCCCGTCCAACTTGCCGTTGGCGTAATGTTCACGCGTCATTATGTTTTTCGACTTTTCGTGATAATAAACCCATTCCCCAATACGGTCTTTATCCTCCATTTTTCCTTCGCTAACCAGTTTTCCCTTGATGGTGAAATATTTCACTTCGGCAATGTTGTCTTTGCTGTTGAAGTTTTTGGTTACCGTAGGTTTGTCTTTACATTCTGCGCAATAAAATTTGAATTCGCCAACTTCCTTTCCGTGTTCAAAAGCACCCTCGTAGCGAAGCTGATCTGTTCCTTCAAAAGTTTTTTTCCATACGCCGTGACGCTTTCCCTGCGCATCCATTTGGTTTATTTCACTTTGTGAAAAAACCATAGGAGAACAGAAAATTATTCCTAAGAAGAAAATTAAAGCAGTTTTTTTCATTGTTTATTTACTTAAAAAGCAAACGTTGAAATTCACATTCTATTTTTCAAATCGTTTTATTCCTAACAGAAGATTAACGTTTTCCAGCTTTTTTCTGCTGTTCAGCCTGTTCCATCATTTCAGACATTTTGCGCTGAAACTTGTTTTGTTTTTTTGGAGTGGCTTTTTTCACTTGGATTTTAGCGTGAATTTTATCCTCATCTATGATAAAGTTCTTTATTACAAGCATTATACCAATAGTAATCAAGTTTGAAACAAAGTAGTACAATGAAAGCCCACTCGCATAGTTGTTGAAGAATACCAACATAAACAGTGGTGAAAGATACATAAGGAATTTCATGTTCGGCATTCCCGGTTGCTGGGTTTGCTGCATACTTTGACCCATGGTCATCATCATATAAACAAAGATGGCGATGGATGCCAAAATAGGGAATAAACTCACGTGGTCTCCATAAAATGGAATGTGGAACGGCAATTCCGCTACCGTATCATAACTGGAAAGATCTTCTGCCCAAAGAAAACTTTTCTGCCTCAAGTCAAAGGCCGATGGGAAAAATGTAAAGAGCGCATAAAACACGGGAATCTGCAGTAAGGCTGGCAAACACCCTTTCAGCGGACTGGCACCGGCGGAATTCTGAAGCTTCATGGTTTCCTGCTGGATTTTCAGTTTGTTGTCTTTGTACTTTTCTTTTAATTCATCCATTTCAGGCTTCAAAACCTTCATTTTTGCTTGTGCCAAGTATTGTTTGTACTGGACTGGTGAGAGCAAAAGCTTTATCAAAATGGTCAAGACAATAATGGCAATTCCCGCTGGTAAAAAGTCAGTTAAAAAGCCAAATACCGGAATAATGATGTATTTGTTTATCATTCCAAATATTCCCCAACCAAGTGGCATGGCTTCGTCAAGATTGCGGTCGTATTCTTTGAAAATCTGATAGTCAGACGGTCCAATATACATATTCATATTTTGCGCTAAAGCACCATTTTTGGGCTCTAAAAGCATTTTTGCACCGTATTGTTTGGTGAAGATTGTATCTATTTCTTCATCTTTTACCAAATCTACCGAAGTAAGTTTCACCTCTTTAAATGGAGTGTCGGTAAGCAGCATGGAGCTGAAGAAATGCTGGCGAAAGTTCATCCAAGTAACGTCCTTTTCCAATTCGTCATCTTCACCTGTAGGGGAAAGTTTTGAATGTTTTTCGCCATCGTACTCATACGTTAAGCGCGAATAGCGGTTTTCATACGAAATACTTTTCGCGTGGCGATACCCCTTCAAATTCCAATCCAAATACATTGGTTGTGAAGTATTGATAACCCCATCCAAGCCTTGGCTGTTGATGCTGAAATCCATCATATATTCACCTGGGCGCAGCGTATAGCGATATTCAATAAACCCGTTTTCAGAAGTTTTTAGCTTCATAGAGAGCACGCGGTCTTCGCCATTTTTGCTCAAGGTAGGTTCAAAATATAGGTCTTGGGAGTTTAAGGTTCTGTTTTCAGATGTAAACTGAAGGTTTAATGAGGCATTTCCGTCTTTTATCAAATAAATTGGAACGGAATCATATTTAGTGAAATTCTTCAGAAGCGCTTCAGAAATGTATCCACCTTTGTTACTCACTTTCAAATAAAGTACATCGTTTTCAAAAACGGTCGTGTCATCGGTGGCCGAAGGAAGCGTTCCTGAATATGCAAAGGAGCCAAGTTTATTTTTTAATTCTTCTAAAGCCAATGAATCTCCTGGTTTTACAGAATCCATCGTATCAGTAGTTGCCTGTGCAAGGGTAATGTCTTGCTTGCCTTTTTCAGCTTCTACTTCTTCTTTGGCAGCGGCTTCTGTCTTGGCTTTTTCAGCTTGAAGTTCTTCTTCGGTAGGTTTGTTAAGGTATAGCATCCAGACTAGGATGCCACCAATCAATAAAAATCCTATAAGTGAGTTAAGGTCAAATTTCTTTTGTTCCATCTTTTATTTCTTCTTTTGAAATATTTCAAAAGTGTATTATCGTTAATTTTATATGGCAAGGCAATAATCCCGCCTTTTTTGGTATTGCGTCAAATTGTCCTATTTCTTTTTTAAGGAATGTTCGTGCACTGCTTTTACAAAAGCCACAAAAAGCGGATGCGGATTGGCAACCGTACTTTTATACTCAGGGTGATATTGCACCCCGACAAACCAAGGGTGTCCTGGGATTTCAACTATTTCTACAAGCCCCGTATTAGGGTTTATACCCGTAGCAATCAAGCCCGCGGCCTCAAATTGGTCACGGTATTTATTGTTGAATTCGTACCTGTGACGGTGGCGTTCTTCAATAGTTTCAGTTTTGTAAACCTTGCTGACAATACTCCCTTTTTTCAAATCGCACTTCCAAGAGCCCAAACGCATGGTACCGCCCATATTGGTTATGTTTTTTTGATCCTCCATAATACTGATTACGGGATCTGCAGTTTGTGGATTCATTTCTGTACTGTTGGCGTCCTTCAATTTCAGTACATTTCGCGCAAATTCTATTACTGCCATTTGCATTCCCAGACAAATTCCCAAGAAGGGCAAATTGTTTTCTCGGGCGTATTTTACTGCTGCAACCTTTCCTTCAATTCCGCGCTCACCAAAACCTGGAGCGACTAGAATTCCATCGAGTTTTGATAGTTTTTTACTGATGGTTTTAGTGTTTATATGTTCCGAATGAATGAATTCTACTTTTACCTTCACCTCGTTTTCTGCACCTGCATGGATGAAAGATTCAAGAATGGATTTGTAGCTGTCCTGCAACTCCACATATTTTCCAATCAAGCCAATATGAACTTCGCCTTTAGGGTTTTTGTGTCTTTGAAGAAATTTGTTCCACTGCTTTAAATCCGGCTTTTTTGAATTCTTCAGGTTTAATTTCTGAAGTGTAACGGTGTCCAATCCTTCCTCAAGCATCATGTTGGGCACATCGTAAATAGTGGAAGCATCTATAGATTGAATAACAGCTTCTTGCTTTACATTACAAAAAAGCGCTAGTTTTCTTCTTAAATCGTCCGAAAGTTCGTGCTCTGTTCTACAAACCAAAATGTCTGCGCGTATTCCGCTTTCCATCAAGGTTTTTACGGAGTGCTGCGTGGGTTTAGTTTTAAGTTCGCCAGCAGCGGAAAGGTAGGGTATAAGCGTTAGGTGAATCACTAAAGCGTTGTCATCGCCCATTTCCCACTTCATTTGGCGTACGGCTTCTATGTAAGGCAATGATTCAATATCGCCCACAGTACCGCCAATTTCGGTGATGATTATATCGTACTCGCCCGTATTTCCGAGCAATTGAACGCGCTCCTTAATTTCGTTGGTGATGTGTGGAACAACTTGTACGGTTTTTCCCAAAAATTCGCCACGGCGTTCTTTTTCAATTACACTTTGGTAAATGCGACCGGTGGTAACGTTGTTTGCTTGTGAGGTGTTTACGTTCAGAAAACGCTCGTAGTGACCCAAATCAAGATCGGTTTCAGCGCCATCATCGGTTACGTAACATTCGCCATGCTCATAAGGATTCAATGTTCCTGGATCTACATTGATATATGGATCCAGTTTTTGGATGGTAACGCGATATCCTCTGGCCTGCAATAGCTTAGCAAGCGATGCTGCGATAATTCCTTTTCCTAATGAAGATGAAACCCCGCCCGTAACGAAGATGTATTTTGTAGTGCTCATGAGTGCCTGTGCTGAAATGACTATACGGGATGCAAAGGTACATTTTTATTGTGGAAAGGAAAGGGGTAAATTTCAAAAATCAAGTGCCAAATTCCAAACATCTTTGACAAAGTTTCAAACTTTGTCAAAGTTCACCGCCAACCGCAACTTCCAACTACTATTTTTTTATAAGTTTTTTCAATAATCCCTCCAGCCCGTTAAGCTTCAACTCATACATTTCGGCCATCATCCGGCCTAATTTTCCTTCAGGAAAACCTTTCTGTTTGAACCACACAAAATAGTATTCAGGAATATTGGCCAAATAATAGCCTTCGTATTTGCCGAATGGCATTTTGTAATTTGCGAGTTCCACCAAATGGTTTGGGTCTGGGCTACTTCCAAGATTCATGTTCGGCGAGTTGTTGGGCGATGTATTTCTGCCAGAAAGTTTCTTTTTCTTCGTTGCGGGAATGATCTGTTTCAGCATCGAACTTGGTTTGCATAGCCCGTCTTTTTTGTTCCACTTGTTGATAGATACTTTCTATTTCAGACTTTATTTTTTTTGAGAATTTTCTTCCCGCTAAATTTTTCCGAAGCATCCGCGCGTGCAATTCTGAAATATCAAAATGGGCCTGTTCGTGTTTTAAAATATGAGGGGTTACGCGATCGGGAATATACCAAGAGCTTTCAGGTGTAAAAAAACTTTCAACGGAATATTCCACCTCCATCACTCCATTTTTTATGGAGTAGGAGTAATGAAAACTGATGCCTGAATTGGTAATCGCAACAAAACTGGCGCTAGGCATAGGTTTTCCACGAAAATCTTCCCAGCTGAGTTTTTGGTTTTCATTCCAAATAATCTTTTCCGAATTGAGCTTCGGAATAGAAAGAAAGAAAAATAATGAGAGGAAAAGTAGTTTCATAGCAACGGATAATCAAAAATAATACCTTTTTTAATGCTCCTCTTGCGAGGGGAGTTTACCCCCAATTAAAAACAATCACCTTTTCAATATCAGGATGAAGGCTGAAAAGTACAGGACAGGTCCTACCTGTGTTTTCAAGGATTTTTCGAGACTTATCGTCAATTCCGGCAGGAAAATCCAAAATCACTTCAACCTTAGAAATGCGGCGCGGGTCTGCGGCCATAGTTTTTGTTACCATCGCCGTGGTGCCATCCATATTCACTTGCATGTCTCGTGCCTTAATGCCCATCACGGTAATCATACAGTTGGCGAGCCCAGTGGCCACGGTATCTGTAGGGGAGAAAGCCTCGCCCTTCCCGTTGTTGTCCGTTGGGGCATCTGTGATAAATTTATTCCCCGATTTTAAGTGTTCGTTCTCGGTGCGAAGGTTTCCCAAATAGGTTACTTTAGAGGTGCTCATTCTACTACTTCAAATTTAAGTTCGTTGTTGTATTTTAAAATATAGGCAGCTTCATTGCAGTAGCCTTGCGTGCCCGATTTTTCATATCGGAATTTATTTTCAATATAAACCGTTTCGCTTTCGGGCATTATGGCATCGTAAATATCTTTTTCCGAAGCCAATCGAAGCAGCACATCGTAGGTTACATCGAACCCGCGAATGGCATATCTGTTTGGCAAAATGCCGTATTTATTTTTATAGCTTATTAAAAAAGGGTTCCGGTCGTCTTCAGAAATATTTCTATTCACTGAAGGGAAGGTGAAGTTCAGTTTTGCCAATCGCGTACTGGAAACCTCATGCCATTCAAACGCCTCATTTTTGTTCAAAGTAAATAAACGCACTCTATAATTATTCGGCATTGAGGAAAGTACATTTACGGCACTACTCACCAACACAGGGTTTTGTGTCTCAAGGATAACCCAGTTTTCCATACCTTCAGAAGCTACTGATGTTATATCGCTAGCTTGAATGTATCCTCCACCACGAGGCGATACGGTTTTGGCCGTTGGTATTGCGGTTTGGATCATTTCGCGTTGTTTCGCTCTTTTGGAATCTGAAACTATTATGATGTTTTTTCCTGAACTGTGCTCTTTTAAATAGCGAATCATCGTTTTCTGAAGTACCGCGTCTGTGGGAAGCGTCTGGAAAAGATTGTCGTTCATCGACAACTCTCTATTGCTCAAGGGTGAAAAGACTGGAATCTTTTCGTCTTTCAAAATATCGGAAGCCTTTTCAACATTTTTTTGAAGTAAGGGGCCAATAACGGCATCCACGTTTTTGAATTCGCTTTTTGATACTATGGAAGCAACTTTGCTTTCGCTATTTTCTGTGTCATAAACGTTCAGTGTTACCGAAATTCCTTTATCCTTTGCAAATTCGGCAGCCATCAGTGCGCCACTGTAAAAATCTAACGCCACCCGAAGGGTCGGATCCCTTTTCAACAAATCGTTGTCGTTGCTCGTTGTATCGCTTGCGCTGCGTATTAAGCGGAAGGGAAGCATCAACGCTACCGTTTTCATCTTTTTGTTGTCAATTCTATTTTCGAGATTGACTGTTGAAATGTCTTCCTGTGAAATTGTAGTTTCTTCTTTAGGGATTTTTAAGATCATTCCTTCCTTCAGACCATCTTTTGCATACGGATTCAAGGCGATAACTTCCTCTTCGGAAAGACCGAATTTCACTTTCAATCTGTAAAAACCTTCCTTTGGTTTTACTTCGTAATACTGAAAGTTTTCTTCATCAATCTCAGCATTTTCAATTACTGTTTTATCAGGAACAATAAGGGTTTCTCCTATTTTAATGCTTTCGCCCATATCTGGGTTTAAATCTTCCAATTCAGCAATTGAAACACCGAATTTTCTGGCAATCCCAAACTTTGTTTCTTTTGCCCCTACAGTATATTTCTGCGTTCCGGGCAAGGTGTTTCCAGTGGTTGAGCCAATTGGCTCCGTGTTTTTGGAAGCCGCAGGAATCAACAATCGCTCGCCTTTTTTCAAACCACGGGAATACAATTCCTTGTTCACCTTTTTAATATCGTCAACGCTAACGTTGTATAATTGTGCAATCCCGTATAGCGTTTCCTTATTTTTTACTTTGTGCTCCCGAAAATTGTTATTGTTGGTCCCTGAACTAATGATGCTGCTGGAAGGGAGAATTAGCACACTATTCACCTTCAATCCGGATTTTGCATCAGGGTTGAGGTTGTAAATGGTTTCTTCGGAAATATTGTATTGCTTTGCAATGCTGTAAACCGTTTCACCTCTTTGAACAGCATGGCTTTTGTACTGTTGCTGCGCGGCAGAACCGCAACTAACCATAAAAAGGAAGGTCACTGAAACGTATATTAAACACTTCAACATAGGGATAATCAATTTTTTAAGTTTGTCAAACATAGTCTCGCATTCGTTTTTTTATTCCCACTCAATGGTCGCGGGCGGTTTTGAGCTGATGTCATAGACTACTCTATTAACGCCTTTCACGCGGTTTATTATATGGTTGCTCACTTCTTGCAAAAATTCGTAAGGAAGGTTCACCCAATCGGCTGTCATTCCATCTGTAGATTCCACAGCTCGTAATGCAACAACTTTTTCATAGGTTCTTTCATCACCCATTACGCCCACACTATTTACTGGCAAAAGGATTGCTCCAGCTTGCCATACTTTGTCATAAAGATCCCACTTTTTTAATCCATTGATGAAGATTGCGTCAACCTCTTGTAATATACGAACTTTTTCGGCAGTAATATCACCTAAAATCCTGATGGCCAAACCTGGTCCGGGGAAAGGATGTCTTCCCAAAAGTTCTGGGTCAATGCCCATTTCCTTTCCAACGCGTCGCACTTCATCCTTAAAAAGCATTCGCAAAGGTTCCACGATTTTAAGTTTCATAAAATCTGGAAGGCCACCAACGTTGTGGTGACTTTTTATAGTAACCGAAGGCCCGTTAACCGAAACGCTTTCTATAACGTCTGGATAAATGGTGCCTTGTCCAAGCCAGTCCACGCCGGTTACTTGATGTGCTTCATCATCAAAAACCTCGATGAAAGCGTTGCCAATGGCTTTGCGTTTCCGTTCGGGATCGCTTTCGTCTTTCAAAGCTTTCAAAAAACGTTCTGAAGCATCAACGCCTTTCACGTTTAGCCCCATATCTTTATATTGGTGAAGTACACTTTCAAATTCGTTTTTCCGAAGCAGACCGTTGTTCACGAAAATGCAGTACAGATTTTCGCCAATGGCCTTATTCAGAAGAATAGCTGCCACAGTAGAATCTACGCCACCACTCAAACCGAGAACAACTTTGCCATCACCAATCTGCTCTTTTAAAGTTGCAACCGTCGTTTCCACAAAAGCCGCAGGTGTCCAAGTTTGTGGAACTTCGGCAATGTTTACCAAAAAGTTTTCCAGCAATTGCTTGCCGTGTTCTGTGTGATAAACTTCTGGGTGGAATTGTATTGCGTAGGTTTCCTCGCCCTCAATTCTATAAGCTGCGTTCAAAACATCAACCGTGCTCGCCAAACGCACTCCGTTTTCGGGAAGTTGTGAGATAGTATCGCTATGGCTCATCCAAACGTTAGTGTTTTCGGGAATATCCTTAAAGAAATCTTCCCCAGATTTTATCATTGAAAGTTTCGCCCTTCCGTATTCGCGAATGTTGGAGGGTTTCACGCTTCCACCACTGAAATGTGCCAAATACTGCGCGCCATAACAAACTGCCAAAAGGGGCTTGTGGCCGCGAATCTGTGATAGATCGGGGTGTGGAGCGTCATCCGCGCGAACGGAAAACGGACTGCCCGAAAGTATTACGGCCTTAAAAGGCTCCAAGTTTTCTGGAATGTGATGGTAAGGATGGATTTCGCAGTAAATGTTCAGCTCCCGCACGCGTCTCGCGATCAATTGGGTGTACTGCGAACCAAAATCTAAAATGAGGACGTTGTTTTGCATAGGCAAAAATACTTTAAATATATAAGTTGGTTAAAGGGTTGTATAGAATTTTTTTAAGGGTTTTCAACAGTGGTTTTTTACCACAAATTCACGAATTAAAATTGTAAACCTAACAGGTTTTAAAACCTGTTAGGTTTGAATCAGAATACCAAAACAGTAA
>JAPKFY010000019.1 GCA_026646335.1 Aequorivita sp.
GCGACTTTTGAAGCCGGATCAGATCTTGCCAAGTATTTTGAAATGCTTCCAGATGCAAGCGAACTTAAGGAAAAGTACCACGAATGGCTTTTTACATCAAATCCTGCAAAAAAGGGAATATTGGAAAAATTTCTACTTAAACTAGTGGTGCCCGGTGCTATTGAGGTCAATATAATGACCAAGGTTGACAAGGACAATCTGGACAAAAACAAGGATATAATAGAAAATGGTTCCGATGCGCTGACTGCCTTAAAAGGATATGCCAAAAGCGAGCTGACCAATTCGTCCCTCATTTTTTCTGCTGGAATGAACCCCCGTCTTTACAACTATATGGAAAGTTTTTCAGACTTTGATGCTTACCAATGGGGCTGTTTTCATAAAAAAGTAGTCATTAAGGTTAGCGATTACCGTTCGGCCTTGATTCAAGGAAAATATTTGGCGAAAAAGGGAATTTGGGTCAGTGAGTTCCGAATAGAATCTGGGCTTAATTGTGGCGGCCACGTTTTTGCTACCCAAGGCTTGCTAATGGGGCCGATCCTTCAAGAATTTAAGGATAAAAAGCAAGAATTAGAGGACAGCCTTTTTGAGCTTTACAATCCTGCTCTTATCGCTAAAGGAAAACCCAGTTTTACCCAACCCCATCCCATAAAAATAACGGTACAGGGTGGAATTGGCACTTATGAGGAAGACAGTTTGCTACGCGAATTTTACCAAGTGGACGGCACTGGTTGGGGCACGCCATTTTTGCTATGCCCAGAAGCGACAACCGTTGATGAAAATACGCTTGAGCTACTGCGCCAATCCAAAGAAAATGATGTAGTTCGCAGCAAAGCTTCGCCTTTAGGGGTGGAGTTCAACTATTTAAAGGGAACCACGGCTGAAAAGGAACGTCTGGACCGAATAGTGAAAGATAAACCTGGAAGTCCGTGTACAGAAAAACTATTGGTTTCAAACACAGAGTTTACCAAAGAACCAATTTGTACGGCGTCAAGTAAATACCAAAAGCTGAAACTGAAGCAATTGGAAACCCTAAATCTTTCCAAGGAAGAATTGGAACAGCAACGCGACGATGTTTTGAGCAAGGAATGTCTCTGTATAGGTCTGAGCAATGCGGCTGCCATTAGTTATGATGTTCCGTTTCTTAAAAAGTTGACTGCTGTTACAATATGTCCTGGGCCAAACATTGTCAATTTTTCAAAGGTTACCAGTTTGCGCGAAATGACAGACCATATTTATGGCCGAAAAGACAGTATGCAAAACCCCAATAGAGCCTCGATGTTTGTTACTGAATTAAGGCTCTATATAGATTTTCTGAAAAAGGAAATAGGACGCGCTTTATCGCCCTCTGCGCGAGATTTTAAATCTTGGGAAAAATTTAGCGAGAACCTTCTGGATGGCATTGAGCATTATCACGGCTTGGCAGCAAATTACATTTTAGGCAATAGAGCCCAATTTGAACAGGATTTGAAGGATGCCAAAATAGAAATCCTCCAAATACAGGAGTCTCAGTTACAGCTAGGGTAGTGGTTTTGAAAATTGTGCATTTTCAAGCCTTAACAAAAAAAATAAAGCCGCTTTAAGCGGCTTTTATTATTTCGGTTTTTAAAAATTATGGGGTTGTGCGATGGTTATTCGTGTTGTGGTTAGTTTTTTATTCCGATTCAATTTGTTCATTTATAAATTCCAACACGTCATTAAAGTAATGTTCCAGATCTTTATATTCTACTTCTCCAGGTTGCCAAGAAGAGAATTTCCAATATATCCATTTTTCTAAATCAGATTTTGGGGGAATTATCAAAAAATATTGCTCTTCAGTAATTCCAGCAATTAAGATACTACGTTCTAATTGTTTTCCGATGTCAGCGATTCCTTGCTGATTCCATACTTCTACTAAAAAATTATCTATATTTTTAAGATAATCAATTTTGCCAATCGATTCAAAAGTCGGTTCGATATCGTTTGGTGCAGAAAATCCGTTTGTAATTGATAAAAACTGTTTAAAGTCGGTTGGGAATTCAATTCCGAGTCTTTTTTCGGTCAGTTTTATTTCAGTTTCTGAAACAGGTTTTGTTCCTAACCATTTATTTTCAGTCTGCTCTTGAGTAAACTCAAAATCAGCTAATTCAATCGCTTTCTCTGATATTTGTTTTAGTAGACTGTTCATTTTTCAAATTAACCACAACTTGTGGATAAACGCAACTGTTGCATTTATCCCCATTGTATCTTTAACTTCAAATATACAAATTTACCCTTTCCAAACCCTTTTATATATGTTCCAAGCCCCACCACATACCTCCACCCACATCCGCTTTTATTAATTTCCCAAAAATTTCTTAAAAAATCTTACTTAATATGATAATGGTCATACTCCATATTCACTGATTGTTTTTATTTTGTTTTAAGATTTAAAAGTCTTAATATACTTAACTTTAAACCAACCAATATGCTATCCAAACAACAAGCGCGGGCGTTTTTCTTAGTAGGAACGTTCGTAACCTTTTTGATTTTTATTGGCCTCACCATTTATTCCTTCAGTGATGGGCAAGATCAAACCAACTATGAAAACATTACACCTCAAGTAGTGCGAGGAAAAGTTATCTGGGAACAAAACAACTGTATGGGCTGCCATACCATTCTTGGCGAAGGCGCCTATTATGCGCCCGAACTTACCAAAGTTGTTGAACGAAGGGGTGAAGGCCTCATTAAGGCAATTTTGATGTCTCCCGTTGCCTGGGAACCAAACGGCCGAAAAATGGTCGCCTATGGCTTTACTGCCGAAGAAGCCGATGACGTTATTGCCTTCTTTAACTGGATAGGCGAGATAGACCTAAACGGCTTTGACCGCATTGTATCGCCTTTGGCAAAAGACAAACAACTACTTAATAAACAACCAGAAAATTAGTATTATGAAATATAAATCTCAAAAAGTAGCCTATTGGTTTTTTGCCCTATCAATGCTACTGCTCGTATTGCAGTTGACCTATGGTTTCATTATGGGTTTCGCCCGTATTGGGATGGACGGCCTGCACGAATATATTCCTTTTAACACGGCACGCGCCGTTCACACAAACCTACTTGTGGTTTGGTTGCTCTCCGGTTTTATGGGCGCCGCTTACTACATTATTCCCGAAGAAGCACAACGCGAACTCGTAAGTGTAAAATTGGCCTACGTTCAATTAATTTCCCTTGCATTGGTAGGCGTTGCCGCCATTGTTGGGTTTCACTTTAATATATGGGAAGGACGAAAGTTTTTGGAAATTCCGCATCAACTAGACTACCTTGTGGTAGCGAACGTTTTGCTGTTTTTGGCGCTTATTCTCTTGACACTTTTTAGAGGAAAAAGAAAAACTACAACGGCTTTGGTCCTTACTATGGGCTTGCTGTTTGCAGCTTTGCTCTATTTGCCGGGAATGTTGCCATTTGACAGTCAAGTAACCGATAGTTTTTTCCGCTGGTGGGTAGTTCACCTTTGGGTTGAAGGCGTTTGGGAGCTTATTATGGGTGGTATTCTCGCCTTCCTATTAATTAAGCTTACCGGTGTGGATCGTGAGGTTATTGAAAAATGGCTCTATGTAATCGTAGGGCTTACTTTCCTTTCGGGCGTTCTTGGTACTGGTCACCACTATTACTATATAGGTGTAAACAAAATTTGGCTTGTTGTAGGTGGAATTTTCTCTGCGCTTGAGCCTTTAGCTTTCCTTGCAATGGCGCTTTTTGCTGTAAACATGTATCGCAAAGGTGAAAAGAAACACCCAAACAAAATTGCGCTGTTTTGGACGCTTGGAGCTGCCATTGTATCCTTTGTTGGTGCTGGACTTTTAGGCTTTGCGCATACATTGCCACAGACCAATCTCTACACCCACGGAACCTTGGTTACCGCAATGCACGCCCACTTGGCTTTTTGGGGCGCTTATGCAATGATTGTATTGGCTATCATTAGCTACAGTCTTCCCAATATGACCGGACGCAAACTGTATGACGGAACTCGCGGTCGCTTTGCTTTTTGGACCACCAATATAGGGATGATCGGGATGACGATGGCCTTTGGTGTAGCGGGTGTAGCACAAGTCTATCTAGAAAGAAAATACAAACTGGATTTTATGGAAGTACAAAATGAAGTAAGCATCCACTTTGTGGTATTATTGCTTTGTGCCAGTTTGTTTGCCGTCGGAATTTTAACCTATATATACGATTTCTACAAACACGGTCTCCCTACGGATGAAGCTTTGGAGCCCGAGGAGAACAATTTTTTATAAAAACAAAAAAGGCCTGAATTCGGTTACGCTCTTATACCTGAAAACCCTGGGAAGTCCAACTTCATATAAAACACTTAAAGTTTTCTTTCCAAAAAAAAACCGTTTTTCAGGCCTTTTAAATAGACTGTTTATCTTGAGCGAAGCCGAAAGACTTGAACAGACAATTTAATATTGAAGAATTATGGCAACAACAGAAACTATAAATACAAAACCAAAGGCGAAGATTTCTACTGAGGAAGTTTCGGGGAAAGGAATTATTCCTTTCTACAAACCCGTTCACCGCGAGATTGAAGTTTTTCAACACGCTTTCAAAAACAGATTGCCAATATTGCTGAAAGGTCCCACAGGAACTGGAAAGACACGTTTTGTTGATTATATGGCACATCAGTTGGAGCAATCGCTCATAACCGTTTCCTGCCATGAAGAAACATCTTCCACAGACCTTATTGGGCGTTATATCATCAAAGGCGCAGAAACCATATGGGTGGACGGCCCGTTGACCAAAGCTGTGAAAGAAGGTGCCATTCTATATTTAGACGAAATAGCCGAAGCCCGCCCAGATGTAATTGTTTCAATACATTCACTTACAGACCATAGAAAGGAACTTTATATAGACAAACTAGGGATTACCGTGAAAGCCCACCCAGATTTTATGCTCGTGGCGTCTTTCAACCCTGGTTACCAAAAAGGATTTAAGGAACTAAAACCTTCCACCCGTCAACGTTTTGTGGCGCTTTCCTTTCATTATCCAACTGCAAAGGACGAAACTGAAATAGTGGCAACTGAAACCGGGTTGGACAATGACACTTCAAAAAAACTGGTAAACATTGCCCACAAAATTAGGAATCTTACCGAATTAGGACTTACCGAAACCGTCTCCACCCGTTTGTTGGTTGATGCAGCAATGCTTATAAACAGTGGTCTTCCGAAGCGACTTTCCGTGAAAGTGGCAATTGTGGAACCTTTGACAGATGATCTTGAAATTACCCAAGCGCTAACAGATTTGTGCGATTTGATGATTTAAGCCAAAGCCATGTTCGAACCCGATGAGTTTATCTTTGCCAAGGTTGCAAAATTCCTAAAACACCGAAAAAAAAGTGCGAAGGAAGCAATTGCGCACACCGTAAAACTTAGCGAAATAAAACCTCGGCTAACATTGGTAGCTCGCGCCGTTACAGGCCATGCAATAGAAATATTTGAGGCGGAACGCGAGGGTGGCTACAAAAACAACAGCTTCTTTTTGCCCGAACGCTTTTCAGGTTTTGACACTTCAGAAAACAATCTTGCATTTTATATTTTTAGGACGCTCTATCTTTCCATCCAGAAAAGTTTCCATCTCAATTATGAATTGGGTGATGAACATACTTTGGAAGAAGCCCAAAAAATTTCCAAAGAGAATTCTGAAAAAGTCTTGAAGGAAATTTTCAACCAATTCCCGGGAACGGAGCAGATTTATACTGAATTATTGGTTCTAATTGAGGAAAATACTTCGGAAAAAAATCCACCCGATTATTCCTTTATTTATGGGAAATGGATGGAGAATTCCCCCGAAATTCCAAAGAAAAAAGTGCTTCAGAATATTTCAGAAAAAGTGAAATCCGCCATTGAAGAGGAGATAAACACCATTTTGAAAGCCAATGCGGTGGAAGAAATAAAATCCATTGAAGTTGATAAAAAGGCGCAGGAAGACTATGTACTTACCCATAACTTTGAAAAAGCAGAAACCGCAGAAGAATGGGAGGGCGGTTGGCGCGATTTTGATGGCGAGGACGAACTGGACGACCACGCCAATGCGCTGGAAGATTTGAATATGAAACAAACCGTGCGGGTGGATGATCCCACACATTCCATCTATCAAGCGGATTTTATTGAAAATACCACAATTTCAGAAAGTGCTGAAATTGCGACCACTGCCCATCATATTTTTTATGACGAATGGGATTGTTCCAAACGGGTTTATAAACCGGATTTCTGTAAAGTTTTTCCGCAAACGCAAACCGAAATCGATTCTGATTATTACAAAAATACCCTCCGAGAGAACGCTTCTACTTTGATGGGATTGCGGAAAATGCTCACTTCGGTAAACAATAAATATCAACAGCAACGCAGGCAATTGCAAGGCGAGGAATTTGATCTCGACGCATTGACTGATTTATATGTGGACGTCCACACGGGGCACACGCCTTCGGAAAACATATATCTCTCAAAACGGAAAAAAGAAAAAGACCTTTCCATTTTAATGCTTTTGGACAGCAGCCTTTCCAGCGATGGATATGCCGATGGAAACAGGGTGATAGATGTTGAAAAACAGGTTTCCATCCTTTTTGGGGAAATTTTGGATGAATTCAACGTGGATTTTTCCATCGCCGGTTTCTATTCCAAAACCCGCAACCACAGCACTTACTTGACTTTAAAGGATTTTGATGAACCGTGGCAAAAGGCAAGGCACAAAGTTGGCGCATTGCAGCCCAGCGGTTATACCCGAATTGGTACTGCGCTGAGACATTCTGGTGCTTTACTGGACAAACGCGACACAAAAAACAAATGGGTGATCCTAATTTCAGACGGAAAACCCAACGATTACGATAAATACGAAGGTAAATACGGCATCAACGATGTGAAACAAGCACTTCGGGAATTGAACCAGCGGAACATAAATTCGTATGCCTTGGCCATCGAAGCGCAGGCAAAATATTATTTGCCGCAAATGTTTGGGCAAAACCATTTCCAGATTTTGACTACGCCTGTGGAATTGCTGCAATCGCTGGTAAAATTGTACGATAAAATAAAACACCAAAGCTGATATGGCTGATACTCTTAAAATAGATTACAAAAATGTTTTTTACCCGCCGGGCGGGATATTGATGTGGATTGTTATTTACCTCGAACTCGTTACTTTCGGGATTGCCTTGGTCTTTATGGCGCTGAACGCAAGAGCCGAACCAGAGATGTTTCACGAGTCGCGTTTGCTTTTAAATACCGCTTACGGAGCAATCAATACTGTCTTCCTCCTTAGCAGTGGTTGGTGCATGGCGCAATCTGTGCATTTTCTGAAGAAAGGAAATTTCAGCAAAAGCAAATTATTTTTAAATCTAACTATTCTTGGAGGCTTTCTATTTCTCGCTTTAAAGAGTGTGGAATATTACGATAAAGTGGAAGCCGGACTTACCATTGGCTATAATGATTTCTTTGGGTATTATTGGATGCTTACCCTGTTTCACGTGGTTCACGTAATTGTGGGAATTGTGATTTTAGCATTGTCCGCAAGAACACTCCGCAAAAAACCTGAGACCCTAAAAATTGAAGATTACGAATCAGGCGCTACCTTTTGGCATATGTGCGATTTGATTTGGCTACTGCTTTTCCCAATAATCTATTTACTGTTTTAAATATGGAAAGAAGTTTTAATATTACTTGGATATTTTTAATAGCTCTTACAATATTAACAGCCGTTTTCGCTAATCTCGATATGAAATATATCGCTATTATAATTCTTGGGCTGGCATTTCTGAAATTTATAGGAGTGGCGTTTTTCTTTATGGAACTGAAAAAGGCGAATGTTTTTTGGAAAGTGCTTCTTGTAGCGTTTTTGGGGTTGTTGCTTACTGTTGTTTGGGCGGTTTAAAGGTTCATCATCATCTTTGACAAAGTTTAAAACTTTGTCAAAGTTAATCTCCAATCTTTATACGTGCATCCACCGCTGTAATAGCCTTTTGCGTGCCAATCAATGGATTGAGATCCATTTCCGTGATTTCTGGGGCGGCTTCCGCCAAAGCGGAAAGCCTCTGGATAATATCCACAAATTGGTTTTCGTCCACACCCTGTTGGCCTCTCGCACCTTGAATAAGTTTATAACCGCGAAGTGATTGCACCATTTTCTGTGCTTCTTCTTTTGATATGGGGCTTAATCCGGCAGCCACATCATTTAGCACTTCAATAAAAATGCCACCCAAACCACAAAGAATGGTGTGGTTGAAACCAGGTTCTTTTATTACGCCCACAAACAATTCCAGTCCCGCCAATTGTGGCTGCACCATAACCGCCTTAGCGGAATCTATTTTCATCAATACATCAAAAGTTTCCGAAACTTCTTCTTTGGAAGTAATATTCAGCACCACACCTTTAGCGTCTGATTTGTGAAGCGGACCAACCACTTTCATCACCACTGGAAATTCCATGGAATCCATCGCGGCGAGCAATTTTTCTTTTGAATCTTCAACAATTTCCTTTACCCTTGGAATTCCTGCGGCGTCCAATAACTTTTCAGTTTCCGCGGCATTCAGATAGCCTTCAGGAGCAGGATCAATAACGGAGCGAATTTTTTTAATGTCTATTTTCGGAAGTGCAATCTTTTCTGAAATTGGTTCTGGTGTATTGAAAACCTGGGAAAGCGCTTTCCCCAAAACCACTTCGTCGGGAAAATTGATATGCCCTTTTTTCAAAAATGATTGAATTTCGCGCTGTGCGTTCACCACGGAAGGCAATACGGGGAAAATTGGCTTGTTGCAGATTTCCAATTTCACACTCAAAACATTGTAAACATTTTCAACGTCGAAGAGCCCGGGACTGCCAAAAACCACGGCCATTGCGTCTATATTTTCAAATTTGTGTTCACAGTAATCGATGATGATGCCCAGCTGTTCCGCTGTTCCCGTGGCTAAAAAGTCTATGGGATTGCTAACGGACGATCCTGGGTAGAGGAACGACTTCAACTTTTCTGCATCAGGCCCTGATATTTCGGGAACTTTTAGGCCTCCTTTTGAAAGCTCATCGGCCAGCATCACTGCAGAGCCACCCGCGTGGGTAATGATGGCGATGTTTTTCCCAACCAATTTTTTATAGTTGAAAATGGAAGCTACGCTCAACAGTTGCTCGCGGCTGCTGCAATAAACAATTCCCGCTTTGTTGAACAGCGCTCTCACCGTCATATCGCTACTGGCGATAGCACCCGTATGCGAAGTGGCGGCACGGCTGCCTTCCGCGGTACTTCCTGCTTTGATAGCCGCTATTTTCGCACCTTTTTTTATGAGTGATGAAGCGTGTTTCAATAGTTTTTTAGGGTTGGAAATGGTTTCCAAATAAAGCAATTTTATCAACGGGTCTGTTTCGGCGTTGAAATGTGTGTCCATATATTCCAAAATATCCTCAACACTTGTCTGTGCCGCATTTCCAACTGAAAATACATTTGCAAACGAAACGCCCAAAGCCATTCCCGCTTCCATAATAAAAACTGCAGTGGCACCCGAACCTGAAATTAGGTCGCAACCTTTCGGATTGAATTGTGGCACTGGAGCTGTAAAAACACCTTTGTAATTTTCAGTTATAACGCCTATACAGTTGGGGCCAATCAAACAACCTTTCACACTGTTAACCGTTTCTTTAATTTCCTCTTCCCATTGCTTTCCTTGTTCGTCACCTTCACCAAAACCTGCAGAAATTATGATGAACGCTTTGGTGTTTTTTTCTTCTGCCAAAATTTTTACGGTCTCAGGACAAAATTTGGCGGGAATTGCAAGAATGGCCAGTTCTGTTGGTGGAATATCCTTTACTTCCGAATAACTTTTAATACCCTGTACCTTTTCTTCTTTTGGGTTAACAACGGACAAACTTCCACGGAAATCACCAGAAATGATGTTTTTCAGCATATTGCCTCCAGGTTTTTTAGCATCGTTGGAAGCGCCTATTACTACAATGGATTTTGGATCGAGCAGTTGTTTGTTGACCATATTTGCGAAAAAATTAAAACGAAATCGACTCAATATCGAAGGTAAGCGAATTTAAAAGATACTTCCATCTTAAAAACTGATAAAAGTCATATTTTTGGCAATTGTGAAGAGGTATTTTTAACGACAATTATGGTATTTCGAAATGTCCACTGATTCAAGACCTTACATATTTGTAATTGCAATTTTACTTGCCCTATTTGGCTTTTACAATTACGTTGTTTACAACACTGATGGCTATGTTGCCGTTGAAAAACTATCGCCAACTGCAGTAAAAGGCCAACAATTGTTCCAAAGCAACCGTTGCTGGTCCTGCCATCAACTTTACGGTTTGGGCGGTTATCTTGGACCAGATTTGACCAATATATATTCTTCCGAGGGCAAGGGTCCCAACTATATAAAAGCATTTTTAAACAGCGGTGTGAAAAGTATGCCACAGTTTAATTTTTCCGAAGAAGAAAAAGATGCGTTGGTGGAGTATCTGAGGCTGGTGGATGAAACAGGAATCTACCCCAACTACGACGCCGAAATTGAAGCCTCGGGATGGGTAAAAATCAAGTATCGAAATGAAACATCCAAGGATTAATTTTTAAACACATAGCGGAATGACTAATTGGATGTTCCATACCTCTACTGAGCGCAGTCGAAGTATGGGCTTAAAAAAACAAATATTATAGGCAGATGAATAGTAAGGCCCCGATTTATTTTCTGGTATTTGCGATGATCGCATTATTTTTGGGAATGTTCTTCGGAATGACCGCATCATTTCAATATTTGATGCCCGAATTTTTAAAAGAACAGATACCCTTTTCAAAACTGCGCCCTTTTCACGTTACATCGGTCATTTCATGGATTGTGCTCAGCGCTACGGGCAGCATCTATTTTTTCCTTACTTATGTTGAAAAATTCAAGCTTTTCTCGCCTTTGTTAGCGAAGATTCACTTCATCATTTTTCTCTTAACGGGCATCGTCATATATTTTTCGTTTGCTTTTGATTTTACGGAAGGGCGCGAGTATTTTGCCTTTGCACCAATTTTGATAATTCCTATTTTAATTGGTTGGATATTGTTCGGCATCAATTATTTCAAGACACTTTACGCCAATATGAGGGGCTGGCCCATCTATTTTTGGATGTGGGGCACGGGCATCGCCTTTATGTGTTACCATTTGATGGAAGCGCACTTTTGGCTGTTCGATTTTTTTAGGCTGAATTTCATAAAGGATTTTTCCGTGCAATGGAAATCAACCGGTTCGTTCACGGGTTCGTGGAATATGCTGGTTTATGGAATTTCTATTTATTTGATGTCCAAAATAAAGAAGGATAGCAATGTGGCTACAAACAAGGCCGCTTTTTTCTTTTACTTCTTGGGACTGACCAATTTGATGTTCGGCTGGGCGCACCACACCTATCTCTTGCCCACACAACCCTGGATTCGCTATGTGGCGTACGGTATCAGTATGACGGAGTGGATTGTTTTGGCATCGATCATTTACAACTGGAAAAGCTCGGTTTTAAAGGTTGAAAAGGATAATAATCCAATGGCATACCGTTTTTTACTGGCCACGGATTTTTGGATTTTTATAAATATCATTCTCGCATTGTTGTTTTCCATTCCCGCCATCAATTTCTTTACGCACGGCACACATATAACGGTGGCACATTCCATGGGAACAACTATCGGGATTAACACGACAATTCTTTTTTCAGCATTATTTTTTATAGTACATCAGCTTTATCCAGACTTTAGAACAGATAGAAAATGGGTGAAAAGAGGTTTTGTTTATTTCAATATTTCATTATTTATATTTTTTGTTTCCCTCATAATTGCGGGAGCTAAAAGAAGTTATTGGATGTTTGTTTTAAAAGAGGGGGCATTTTCTGAAATGCAGGATTCGCTCATTCCATATTACATTTCGTTTTTTATCTTCGGGATTGCAATTTTCGTTTCGCTATCGATTGTAGCATACCCTTTATTCAAAGCATTTCTTCAAAAAATTAAATCATAAGTATGATGGATCTACATCAAAAAATAACCGAACTAAAAAAGAAAAAAAACGCCGTTATCCTTGCGCACTATTACCAAGTGCCCGAAATTCAGGAAGTGGCGGATTATGTGGGTGACAGTTTGGGCCTTTCGCAAAAAGCGGCTGAAACGGATGCGGAGATTATCGTCTTCGCAGGTGTTCATTTTATGGCTGAAACCGCCAAAATATTGAACCCCACAAAAAAAGTTTTATTGCCCGACTTGATGGCGGGCTGTTCCTTGGCAGATTCTTGTCCGGCGGATGCTTTTCAGAAATTAGTTGAGGCCCATCCAGACCATACGGTGATTACTTACGTTAATTGCTCTGCGGAAGTAAAAGCTTTAAGCGATATTATTTGCACTTCTTCCAATGCCGAAAAAATAGTGAATTCCGTTCCGAAAGATGTACCCATTATTTTCGCACCCGATAAAAATTTAGGAAAATATATCCAGAAAAAGACTGGAAGAAAAATGCTGCTTTGGGATGGCGCTTGCATTGTGCACGAAGCATTTTCAATGGACAAACTTTTGAAGCTTTACAAAGAAAATCCCGGTTCCAAAATTATTGCACATCCAGAAAGTGAAAGCCATATTTTAGAAACAGCGACCTATGTCGGTTCCACTGCTGGCATGATTGATTATGTGAAAAAACATCCAACGGAAAAATTTATTGTAGCCACCGAAGCCGGAATCCTTCATAAAATGCAGCAGGAAGTGCCGGAAGCCGATTTGATTCCCGCGCCATCAGAAGAGGACAACACTTGCGCCTGCAGCGAATGTGCTTTTATGAAAATGAACACCTTGCAAAAATTGTATGACTGTTTGCTGAACGAAACCCCGCAGATAGAGGTTTCTGAAGAAATACGAAAAAAAGCTATTCTGCCAATTGAGCGAATGCTGGAATTATCAAAGTAATGCTGGAAACCAATTTTTTGATTATCGGTTCGGGAGCTGCGGGTTTAACACTTGCTGTGAAACTTGCCGAGAAATTTCCAAAGAAAAAAATAACGGTTGTAACCAAGGCCCACCAATCGGAATCGAACACCAAATATGCCCAAGGCGGCGTGGCGGCAGTTTTCGATTTAGAGGAAGATTCATTTCAAAAACACATTGAGGACACGCTTATTGCTGGCGACGGACTTTGCGACAAAGCCGTGGTGGAAATGGTAATAAAAGACGGTCCCAAAAGATTGAAAGAACTCATGGAATGGGGTGCCAACTTTGACACCGATGCCGATGGCGAACTCACTTTGGGTATGGAAGGAGGCCATTCCGAATTTAGGGTAATCCACCATAAAGATACCACCGGCAATGAGATTGAGCGCGCGCTTTTGGAACGCAGCAACCAACTGAAAAATATTACAATACTTCCACATCATTTTGCCATAGATTTGATAACGGAGCATCATTTTTCAGAAAGGGAACCTGAAGAACTTTCGTGTTATGGCGCCTATGTTTTAGACCAGATTTCGGGAAGTATTTTTGCGATAAAAGCAGACTGCACAACACTTGCATCGGGCGGAATGGGACAGGTTTATGGTCACACCACAAATCCTGCTGTCGCCACTGGCGATGGAATTGCAATGGCTTACCGTGCAAAGGCGAGAATACAAAATATGGAGTTTATCCAATTTCATCCCACTGCGCTTTACGATGGAAAAAACGGAGCTTCCTTTTTGATTTCTGAGGCGGTTCGTGGGTTTGGAGCGTTTCTTCGGAATAAAAAAGGAGAGCGTTTTATGTTGAATTATGACGAAAGAGGCGAATTGGCTTCGCGGGATATCGTTTCGCGCGCCATAGATTCCGAAATGAAAAAATCTGGGGATGAATGCGTTTATTTGGACTGTACCCATCTTGATATTGACGATTTCAAGCATCATTTCCCGAACATTTATGAAACTTGTTTGCAGCGAAACATCAATGTAGCAAATGATTGGATTCCCGTAGTGCCGGCATCGCATTATTTGTGTGGCGGAATTGTTGTTGATATGGACGGAAAAACTTCGTTGAAAAATCTTTTTGCCTGTGGTGAGTGTTCATGCACAGGTTTGCATGGCGCCAATCGATTGGCATCCAATTCGTTACTGGAGGCGTTGGTCTATTCGGACCGTATTTTTAATTATCTCTGTAAACATCTGCCTTCACGGACGACCAAGGCCATTCCTGAATGGAATGACGAAGGCACGGTTTTATTGAAAAGTTCTGAAACCCTTCAAAAAAAAACAGAGGAATTGCAACGGTTGATGCGGAGATTTGCTGGTGTTGTGCGCAATAATAAAGACTTAATGGAAGCTTCTGTCCAGCTTGAAATATTGTATTTTGAAACAGAAGCACTTTATCAAAAACACAAGCTCAACACGGTACTTTCACAGCTTCGGAATATGGTAAACGTGGCGCATTTAATTATTCAGCAATCCTTAAAACGAAAAGAAAACCGTGGCGGATATTTTAATGAAGATTACGATAAAAACACTTAAAAGAAACAATATGAAGAATTTGATAGAAAGTTCCACCAATAAAGCAATGGATTACGCGCAGTACAACTTGCTTTTCAAACAATTGGTAGAAGAAGGTAGAACTACTGGCGAGCAGACGCAGGAAAAGATTGATTATACAAAACTGAATTACAGTCGCACTAAAAGATTGGATAAAACAGCTGAAATTTCTGAAGAAAGTATTGCCGTTTTCAAAAACATTGCCGAAAAGCAAACCTGGCTAGTAATCAGCGAACCTTGGTGCGGCGATGCTGCACAAACGCTTCCTTTCCTGAATAAAATTGCCCAAATTTCAAAAAATATAGATTTAAAAATTGTACTTCGCGATGAAAACCCAGAGCTCATGGATCAGTTTTTGACCAATGGCTCGCAGTCCATTCCCGTGGTTATTATGCTTGATGAAGATTTCAACGTGTTTCAAACTTTTGGTCCACGTTCCAAGGCTGCCACAAAATTAGTGAGCGATTATAAAATTCACCACGGAAAAATAGACGATGCTTTTAAGGAAATGCTGCAGGTTTGGTATAATAACGATAATGGGGTTTCTATTGTGAATGATATTACGGAAACTTTAGAGGTGAAGGCTTAAAAGGAATCAGGAACCCCGACTAAAGAGGACAAAGACTTTTTGTCTCAAGACAGATTGGGCATTATTATAAGAGCTACTATATTTTTAAAATCCCAGATCGTCCTGAGTCTTGTTTCAAAGCGTCCATTTTCGCAAATATCTGACCAATATCATTTATAAAACGCAATAGATACCCAACCTTTGCATCTTCATTCTCCAAAGCCTTGATGGTGGAGTAAAAAAATTAAATTTATGCAAATCGTTTCTGCCCAAGAGGCTGTATCTATAGTAAAATCAAATGATCGTGTTTTTTTTCAGGGAGCCGCAATGACGCCCAATCTGTTGATAGACACTTTGTGTGAAAGATACCGTGAACTGAAAAACGTTGAGATAATCCAAATCCATACCCATGGGGATGCAAAATATACCGTTGCTCCATATACCGAAGCTTTCCAGCTTGCAAGTTGCTTTGTGGGCGATAATGTTCGGAAAGGTGTAAATACTATTCACGGAGATTATATTCCTGTTTTTTTAAGTGAAATCCATTGGCTCTTCAGAAGAAATATTCTGCCGCTGGATGTTGCTTTCATTCAGGTTTCGCCACCGGATAAGCACGGCTATTGCTCTTTGGGGGTTTCGGTTGATGTTACTTTGCCTGCCATTCAAACTGCAAAACTTGTTGTTGCGCTCATAAATCCAAATGTTCCCAGAACTCACGGCGACGGAATTATTCATATAAAAAATATAGATTTTGGAGTGGAAACAAACACACCAATCTATGCCTCCGTTATAGGAGAACCGACTGAAATTGAGTCTATAATTGGAAAAAATGTTGCTGGATTGGTTGAAGATGGTGCCACGCTGCAAATGGGCATAGGCAATATTCCAAACGCGGTACTTCACAATTTAGGCAACCATAAAAGGTTGGGAATACATACCGAAATGTTTAGTGACGGGATACTTCCTTTGGTAGAAAAGGGAATTATCACTGGCGAGGACAAAGAAATAAAAACAGGTAAAATAGTTACTTGTTTTGCGATGGGTACTAAGAAGCTATATGATTTTATTGACGATAACCCAATTGTACATTTTAAAGAAGCAGCCTATACAAATGATACTGCCATCATTCGGAAAAACCCAAAAGTGACGGCAATTAATAGCGCTATTGAAATTGATTTAACCGGACAGGTCTGTGCCGATAGTATTGGGATGTATCAATATTCCGGCGTTGGCGGACAGATGGATTTTATCCGAGGCGCTTCACTTTCGGAAGGAGGGAAGCCCATTATTGCTATGCCTTCTATTACCAATAAAGGTGTTTCCAAAATCACTCCATTTTTAAAAGAAGGAGCCAGCGTCACTACCACAAGGGCTCACGTGCACTATGTGGTCACTGAATACGGAGTAGTGAATCTTTTTGGAAAAGGTTTGGAGCAACGTGCAAAAGCACTTATTTCCATAGCACACCCAGATCATCGGGAAACATTGGAGAGGGCTGCGAAACAACGGTTTCACTAATTTTTTTTAAATATATTTTTTGTTTTCTTCAATTTAAGAATCTTCATACATAGACTTTAAGGTGTTTTTATACTTTTTAATTGCTGGAATTTTTTAAATTTGAACAAAACAAAAAATATATGTTCTCAAAAGCGTGCGAATACGGAATAAGATCGGTCCTTTTCATAGCAGAGCAATCGCAACTAGATAAGAGACCCAATATTGTCGAAATTGCCAAAGCAGTTGATTCTCCGGAGCCATTTACCGCAAAAATCTGTCAGCAACTCGCGCGTTCGGGGATAATTCTTTCAAAGAAAGGTCCTAATGGCGGTTTCTATTTAGAAAAAGGATCCAATCTCACTCTCGCGGAAATAGTTGCCTGTATTGATGGGGACTCTATTTTTAAAGGTTGTAGTTTAGGGCTTCCTGAATGTTCCTCAGCGCATCCTTGCCCGGTTCACGATCAGTTTAATGACGTACGGGAGGGCTTGAAAAAGATGTGTGAAAATACTACGGTTATGCAACTTTCTGAAAAACTTCGGAAAGGGGAAACATTTTTGAAACTATAATCATTATGACCACTCTAAAGATTTAAATAATTTATTTCTGATAACTTTATCAGAAATAGGGATTTTACGTACCTTTGCTTAATAAAAAATTGGTAATGTTCTCAAAAGCGTGTCAATATGGAATAAAAGCAACGGTATATATAGCCTCGCAATCCTCTTTGGGCAATCGCGTTAGTTTGAAGGACATCGCCTTTAATGTTAATTCTCCCGAAGCATTTACCGCAAAAATCCTGCATCAATTAGCCAAGAGCAACATTCTCGATTCGCTAAAAGGGCCCACGGGTGGTTTTGTAATACCTGAGGGTAGGGCAGCGACCATTAAGTTGAGTGATATTGTTTCTGCCATAGATGGCGATTCTATATATATGGGTTGTGCCCTCGGGTTTGATTCATGCGATGCACACCAACCTTGCCCTATGCACAACAAGTTTGCGGGAATACGGGACGACTTGAAAAGAATGCTTCACAATACCAGTCTTTATGAACTAGCCCATGGAGTGGATGACGGAATGTCCTTTTTAAAGCGATAATTTTTTTTTACAACTATTTATGATAAAAAGGTAAGAAAATGGAAGCCTCAAACAAACCCGAAATGACACCGCTGAAAAAAGGTGAAATGTTCAAAATACTCGACATAACTGCCAAGACTGGAATGGAAATGCCAATTCATCACAGCACCAAAGAAGCCGTGGTCGTTGTTTTGAGGGGCGAAGCAATTTTAAAAATGCAAGACAAACAGCATACGCTTTTTCAGGGTTCTACCTTTATTATTCCGCAAATGGTAGAGCACAGCCTGAAGATTACTGCTGATTTTCACGCAATTGCGATCATGGAAAATGCTTCAATTATTGAATTTGAAAGTTAAGACTTCATTAACTTGAATCAGGTTAGAATAATAATAATTTTATAAAATAAAAATGATGGAAAACTCAGAAATGTTCCCAAAAACTACCCGCGAACTGGGAGAAAAAAAAGCAGCACTTGCTCCGCAGAATATAGAAGCTTGGCGAAATTTCAGTAAAACGGTATTTCAGGCCGGGGCCTTGGATGAAAAAACAAAACAGCTCATTGCCGTTGCAGTGGCACACGTTACCCAGTGCCCTTACTGCATTCGTGCCCATACGCCACAAGCAATGCGCAAAGGCGCAAGCAAAGAAGAAATAATGGAAGCCATTTGGGTAGCCGCAGAAATGCGCGCAGGAGCTGCTTATGCACACGCCAGCCTTGCTATGGAGGAAATGGAGAAGCACAGCCATTAAAACTTTCAATAGTTGAAAAGGTTTGGAGCAAATTAAACAATATTGATTATGAAAAATGAACCCGTTAAAATAAAAACTATCAAGCGCCTTACACGCGATGTATTGCAGATTGTAACAGAAAAACCCTTTGGAACCGATTTTACACCCGGTCAAGCAACTGAATTTTTATAGACAAAAAAGGCTGGCAAAACGAGGGCAGGCCCTTCACATTTACCTGTCTTCCCAAGGATGACTATCTTGAATTTATTATAAAAACTTATCCCGAACTGAAAGGGGTTACCAATGAATTGCTGAGTTTGAAGGCAGGGGACAGCTTGATAGTGAACGATATTTTCGGCGCCATCGAATATAAAGGCGAAGGGGTTTTCATTGCAGGTGGGGCAGGGGTTACTCCCTTTATTTCAATTTTCCGTTATTTAAGGGAAAAGAACTCACTTGGAAATAACAAACTCATTTTTGCCAACAAGACAAAGGCCGATATCATTTTGAAAGATGAATTTGAAAAGATGCTGGGCGATAAATTCATCAATATTCTTTCAAGTGAAAAAACTGAAAAATATGCTTATGGACAGATTTCGGAAGATTTTATAAAAAAGAATGGAACTCTCTCGAATTCATATTTTTATCTCTGTGGTCCACCATCGATGATGGATGCAGTGGAAAAACAATTGATAAATTTGAAAGTTCCGGCTGATAAAATTGTAAAAGAAGAATTTTAGGTTGTTTCTTATTAGTCCGTAAAAAACACACATTATGCAAAAAAAGAGATTGGATTATTATGAAACGGATCCGAAAGCCATTTCGGGAATGTTAGAAATCGAAAAGTATGTTGCGGGCTCAGGTCTTGAGCGCAGTCTTTATGAATTGGTAAAACTCCGTGCTTCGCAAATCAACGGTTGTGCTTATTGCATTGATATACATTCCAAAGATGCGCGCAAAGCAGGTGAAACTGAGCAGCGACTTTATACACTATCGGCTTGGCGTGAAACCTCATTTTATTCAGAGAGAGAACGCGCTGCTTTAACTTGGACAGAGGCCCTGACATTAATTTCTGAGAACGATGTTGCCGATTCACTATATGAAGAAATGCGAAAACATTTCAGCGAAAAAGAGCAACTGGCGCTAACAATGACAATTATCGCCATCAATGGCTGGAACCGTTTGGCCATAGGATTTCGGGTAGAACCTGGAAGTTACAATCCTTAAATTGGTTTTCAGATAATTTATTTTAAATAATAACGAAGATGAAAATTCCCAATAAAATTGCAATCGTCACAGGAGCCAGCAGTGGGTTAGGGGCAGCCATTTCCAATGCCTTGGTAGCAGAGGGCGCAACAGTTTACGGACTTGCTCGAAATAGTGATGCGCTTAAAGTGGTGCAAAAAAAATTGGGCAATGATTTTATTCCAATAACGCTTGATATTTCAGAAGAAAAAGCTGTAAAAAATTGGGTTTTCGAAACTTTTTCAGATGAAAAATCCCCAGATATACTGGTCAACAATGCAGGAACAGGTTGCTTCGGAAAAATTGACGAAATGCCTTCCGATGAATGGTACAAAATGATAAATACGAATCTCAACGGGATGTACTGTATCACTTCCCAAATTGTGAAGTTGATGAAAGCCAAAAAAGAAAGTTCGCACATTATTAACATTGGCTCCATTTTAGGCACCACAACTCGTGCCGAAGGTGCTGCCTATTGTGCAACAAAGTATGGGATAAGTGGTTTTAGTGAAGCGCTTTTTAAGGAATTACGGGAATACAATATTAAAGTAAGCTGCTTAAACCCTGGCTCCATCGATACCAGTTTTTTCAAAAGCTCTGGAATACAAGCTCATAGCAATATGCTTCAAGCTGAAGACATTGCGTCAACTATGTTGCACATTCTAAAAACACCGGACAATATGTTAATAAGCGAGATGACCGTTCGGCCATTAAACCCGAGAGCGCCTGAATAATTTTATTTTAGGAAAAGTATTTGATTTTTTAATTTAACAGAAATGGACTATATTCATCGTTTTCTTGCGTTTTTTAAGAATAAAGAGAAAGAAGAGACCAAAGAACCAGTTGGCGAGCAAAATTGTTCTTTTTGTTGGGGTTACCAAGAATATGATGAAAAAATAAGGTTGCTGCCAAAAGATAAGTATATAGATGTGAAAAACCATCAGGATAAATACGTTAAAGTTGGAAAATTTATGATGGAACATGTGGATGGATTTAAAAATAAAAAGAGAATCGTTGAGCGTTGTCCAGAATGTGGCGGTAAGCGAATTAAATATAAAGAAAACTCTTAAATCTATGGAAAAGAAAAAACCTATAAAACGCCATAAAGCATTGCAACCGCTGAGTAGACAACATCATTTTGGGCTGCTGTTCAGTTGGAAGATTCGAAAAGGGTTTAGCAAAAATATTGACATCGACCGTATGCAGGAATATGCAAAGTGGTTTTATGAACACGAAATAAAACCCCATTTCAGGGACGAGGAAAAATATCTTTTTCCAATACTTGAGGAAGACAACGAATTAGTTGAACGCGCTTTGAAGGAACACAGACGAATAATGCGACTGTTTAATGATATAAGAAATCCTGAGAAGTCCCTAAATTGCTTGGAAGAGGAACTAGATGCTCACATTCGTTTTGAGGAACGCATACTTTTCAATGAAATACAAAAAGTTGCTACTGAGACACAACTTGAAAAAATTGAGAAAATCCACAACGGTATAGAAAAATCTCCCGATTACCACGATCCCTTTTGGGAATAACATCTTTTTATTAAATTATTTTATTTGTTAATTACTAATGAGTTATATGCAAAAATCTATTTCTGATAAAAATGTCATTTTATGATTTAAGTCATACTTTATTACTTTTTTTCTAATGAAATTTGCGTCATTATTATTCATTAAAATTATATGACAATGACAACACTTCAAGAACGAACCGTAGCCGATGTGGTTACCGAAAACATAAAAGCTGCACACATTTTCAAAAAACACGGCATAGACTTTTGCTGTGGCGGCGGAATCAGCATTAAAAGGGCTTGTGAAAAGGCGAAGATAGATCCTTCAATTTTAGAAGCAGAACTTCTAAATCTGGATACAGTACAGGACCGCGCCTATGATTATAACAGTTGGAAACTCGACTTTTTGACGGACCATATCATAAATGTGCACCATCACTACGTTGAGGAAAGCAGCCCATTGCTTTTGCAATATTCAAAACGTGTAAACCATGTTCACGGACATCATTATACTGAACTTGCGGAGATAGAGAGTTTGGTAACAAAGGTTGTTCAGGAATTGGCCGCACATTTGAAAAAGGAAGAATTGATACTTTTCCCTTTTATCAAAAAACTTGTAACCGCCGAACGCGAAAACAGCGAAGTGCCCACAATTCATTTCGGTACTGTTGAAAACCCTATAAAAATGATGGAGGAGGAACACGAGGAAGCTGGCGAGATTTTGCGTAGGATTTCAAAATTGAGCAACAACTATACCCCACCACAGGGCGCTTGCAACACCTATCGTGCATTTTACGCAAAGCTTGAAGAGTTTGAGCAGGATCTGCACCAACACATACATTTAGAAAATAATATCCTTTTCCCAAAAGCATTGAATTTGGAAAAGAAACTTAAAAAAAACTAATTCTATAAATTAGTATCCCCATCCCCAAATCTTGATTTTTATTTAATTGGTTTTTAGGACAGTTCGGAAGTTTGGCAATTATGAATGTTTGCTGCCAAATTCCGGACTGTTTTTTTAATTTTACGGCTTGATAGATTTAAAAAAACATATAGGCATAGCCTTGGCTTATTTTTTGGTCGTAGCATTAATGGGTGTTCTGTTGAGGTTTTATGTTGTTACCTCACTTCCCTTCAATTATAAATTTCTCCTTCACGCACATTCCCACACTGCTCTCTTGGGCTGGATTTATTTGGGATTGGCAACCTTGATTTACAAAATTTTTCTTTCTGTAGCAGAAAAATCGAAACATTACAAGCGCATCTTCCTCTTCACAAATATTTGTATTTTAGGAATGTTAGTAACCTTTCCCATTCAGGGTTATGCATTGTTCTCCATTATTTTTTCAACGCTGTTTTTGTTCGCTTCCTATTGGTTTGCCTGGTTTTCGATAAAGCACATTCCGCCCCATTTCAAAAATCGTTTTTCTTGGAAACTCATAAAGACTTCGCTTTGGTATCTTGTTATTTCCAGCCTTGGGCCGTGGGCTATTGGCGGTGTGATGGCAACCTTGGGCACGGAATCCATTTGGTACAAAACATCCATTTATTTTTATCTTCATTTTCAATATAACGGATGGTTTATCTTGGCGCTCTTGGGGGTTTTGTTTTATATTTTTGAAGAAAAGGGAATTCAGTTTGACCCTGAAAAACTGAAATCATTTTTCCTGCTTCTGAATTTTGGCGTGTTGTTTACCTTATTCCTTTCGGCACTTTGGTTTGTTCCGCCCATTGTTTTTTATTTGGTCGGATTAGCTGGGGCTGTGGCCCAAGGGCTTGCTTTTTATGAACTTTATTTGCTTCTCAAAGACCATTTTCCTCGCGTACAAAAATCATTTGCACCCGGAGCTTTTTTTCTCCTGAAAATAGCCGGAGGTTTACTTGTTGCAAAACTGTTGATTCAACTTTTCTCTGCCCACCCATATGTGGCAAGATTGGCCTTTCAGCTAAAAGATTTTGTAATAGGATATCTTCATTTGGTTTTTCTGGGCATCGTAATAACAACATTACTTGCTTTTTTGAACTATTTTAAATTAATAAAAATTCCCAAAAGCTTTATTTGGACCTTCATTTTTTCTCTTGCAACTACTGAACTTTTAGTCTTTTATAATGCCTTCGCTCTTTGGTTAAAACTTCCGTTTATTTCAAACTATTATATGTTATTGGCAATTTTGAGTCTGAGCTTTCCGATAGCGGTGTCAATTCTTTTTTTTAAAAATATCTTTCCGGAGTATTCCAAAAATGGTTAAAATTGCTTACATTCAATTCTTTTATTTGCCACATTTACTGATGTTTATTAACCAATAAATTTCGAGATATGAAAAAAAACATGGGCGGCCCAGACCGTACAATTCGACTTCTAATAGCTGCAATTCTGGTGGCTTTGTATTATTTTGATGTTATTGACGGAACTTCGGCTATTGTATTGTTAGTAGTTGCTGCTATTTTTGTTTTAACTAGTTTTATTAGTTTTTGCCCGCTTTACACACTTTTGGGGGTAAATACATGTAAGGTCAGAAAGGGTTAAAATAGCGTGATGATTAGGTTTAGTGATATTTATCATTTTTTAAAATGTGGACATTACCAAACTTTGCAACAGGTATAACGAGCAAATTTAAGATTGATGGTAAACTGTTTCCATTGCGGCGATCCGTGTTTGGACGTTGAAATTAAGCATGAGGAGAAATCCTTCTGCTGCTATGGCTGCAAGACGGTTTTTGATATTCTGCACGACAACGATTTAAGTTATTATTACGATCTTGAAAAAACGCCGGGAATTTCTCCAAAGGAAATCGCCGGTAAATATGATTTTCTTGACAATGAGGCCATTGTTGAAAAACTACTTGAATTCAATGACGGAAGCACACAGATCGTTTCCTTTTTAATACCCTCCATACATTGCAGCAGTTGTATTTGGATTCTTGAAAACCTGAACAAACTTAATCCTGCCGTAAAATCTTCACTTGTAAATTTTCCTGAAAAGACAGTTCACATAACTTTTACGGCTAAGGAAAATTCACTCAAAAACCTTGTTGTTCTTTTAAGCCGAATTGGCTACGAACCCTACATCTCATTAGACGACTCTGAAAAAAAGGAAAAATACATCAACCGAAGCCTTACTTATAAATTAGGTATCGCTGGCTTTGCCTTTGGAAATGTGATGTTCCTGTCTTTTCCCGAATATTTCGAACATTCTGAATTTTGGTTGGATCAGTTCAAACCCTTTTTCCGCTGGTTGATGTTCGCGTTTTCACTTCCAGTTGTATTTTATTCAGCAAGCGGATATTTCACTTCGGCCTATAAAGGACTTCGTTCCAAAATCTTAAACATCGATGTCCCCATTGCATTGGGCGTTGCAGTTCTATTTATTAGAAGCACCATAGATATTGTGATGGATTTGGGCACGGGCTTTTTCGATAGCCTTACTGGCCTAGTTTTCTTTTTGCTTCTCGGGAAGTTTTTTCAGCAAAAAACCTACAGCTATCTATCTTTTGTACGCGATTATAAATCATATTTTCCAATTGCGGTTACGAGGCTTTTCAAAAATACAGCAGGAAAAACCGTGGAGGAACAAGCTGAGGTTTATAACGTGAAAAAAGGCGATCGTCTGCTAATTCGCAACAACGAAATTATTCCCGTTGACGCTATTTTAATCAAAGGAAACGCCCTTATAGATTACAGTTTTGTTACTGGCGAAGCGGAACCCATTTCCAAGCAAAGTGGCGACAAACTCTACGCTGGCGGCAAACAGCAAGCAGGGATTTTAGAAGTTGAAGTATTAAAACCCGTAGCGCAGAGCTATTTGACACAGCTTTGGAGCAACGATGTTTTCAGCAAAGACAAAACAGGGATTTTTGAGAATATAACTGATAGCATTAGCAAGCGTTTTACGGTGGTCCTTCTTTCAATAGCTTTTATTTCAACCATTTTTTGGCTGGTTGTTGATCCTTCAAAAGCATTTAATGTGTTCACTTCGGTGTTGATTGTGGCCTGTCCATGTGCAATTGCCCTCGCGGCACCGTTCACTTTGGGGAATGTACTGCGCATCTTCGGAAGGGAGAAATTATATTTGAAAGAAGCTTCAGTAATTGAACAAATGGCGAAGCTGGACTCCGTTGTTTTTGACAAAACGGGAACGCTTACCACCAATCAAAAAAACCTGATTACGTATGAAGGTTTGGCGCTTTCTGCGGAAGAAAAGCAATTGCTGACCAGCACTCTTCGTGCATCCAGTCACCCGTTGAGCCGTTCGCTTTATAGTATTCTTGATAAAAATGACATCCAAACTTTGGATGATTTTGAAGAAGAAGTTGGAAAGGGAATTTCAGCAACTTTCAACGATAATTCCATAAAAGTGGGTTCGTATGAATTTGTTGGGTTTTATGATGAAATGACCTCCGAAGTAAAGAACAAAACCACCGTTCACATCAGTGCTAATCAAGTGTACAAAGGTTGCTACATTTTCAATAGTGAATATAGAAAAGGTATTGCGGAACTTTTTGAACAGTTGGGAAATGACAAAGAAGTAATTGTGCTTTCCGGCGATAACGAAGGAGAGCGCAATCGTTTGGAAACCTTGCTTCCAAAAGGTACATTGCTCTACTTCAATCAAAAACCCGATGATAAACTCAGTTTCATTAAAGACCTTCAGCAAAATGGCAAAAAGGTATTGATGATAGGAGATGGACTTAATGACGCTGGAGCGTTGAAGCAAAGCAATGTTGGGTTTGTAATTTCAGAAAACACAAACGTTTTTTCACCTGCTTGCGATGGTATTTTGGACGCATCCCAATTCAACAAAATTGCTGACTATTTAAACTTTTCAAAAAGTGGGGTTAGGATTATTAAGTGGGCTTTCATCTTTTCTTTGTTCTACAATTTAATAGGGTTGTCATTTGCCGTTACGGGACATTTAAGACCGGTAGTGGCCGCAATATTAATGCCTTTAAGTTCAATTAGTATTGTTATATTTACAACCGTTGCAACCCAATATATTGGCAAGAAATTAAGAACGGATATAAATAAGTAAAATTGATAAATGTCATATTTTAAAGACGTTTACAACGATAATTTTGAAAAATAAACTTCAGGTATGACCATAATTTATATGCTATTGGCTATCAGTGTTTTTGTAGCACTCATTTTTTTTGTACTGTTTCTCTATTCAGTAAAAAATGGTCAGTATGATGATACTTACACTCCTTCCGTCCGTATGCTTTTTGAAGATGAACTTATAAAAGAGGGAGCTTCAGAGAAAAATAAAACTTCAACTAAAAAAGTAACCAATCCAGAAACCGAACCTGTCATAGCGCAGGAATAAATCAACGAAGACTATGCAAACAGAACAATTTTATTACGACAACCAGATTGTTAAAAAATTCATCCATGCAACCATTTTTTGGGGGCTCATTGGTATGAGTGTCGGCTTACTGCTGGCTTTTTTGTTTTTATTCCCAAACATGACTGATGGCATTTCATGGCTGAGTTTTGGTCGTTTGAGACCGTTGCACACCAATGCTGTTATTTTCGCCTTTGTTGGGAACGCAATCTTTGCCGGAGTTTATTATTCATCGCAACGTTTGCTGAAAGCGCGAATGTGGAGTGATTTTCTCAGTAACCTAAACTTTTGGGGCTGGCAAGCCATAATCGTGGGTGCGGCAATAACGCTTCCGTTGGGATACACAACCTCAAAAGAGTACGCCGAACTTGAGTGGCCTTTTGATATTGCCATTGCAATTATTTGGGTAGCTTTTGGGGTTAACTTGATTATGACAATGGTTAAAAGACGTCAACGCCATTTGTACGTTGCGCTTTGGTTCTATTTAGGGACTTGGGTAACCGTTGCCGTTTTGCATATTGTTAACAGTATGGAAATCCCTGTAACTGCTTTAAAAAGTTATTCGATGTACGCTGGTGTACAGGATGCACTGGTGCAATGGTGGTACGGGCATAATGCGGTGGCGTTTTTCCTAACTACACCTTTCCTTGGTTTAATGTATTATTTTGTGCCAAAAGCGGCTAATAGACCTGTATATTCCTACCGTCTTTCCATTGTTCACTTTTGGTCTTTGATCTTTATATATATATGGGCGGGCCCCCACCATTTATTGTATACAGCACTTCCAGAGTGGGCACAGAACTTGGGGGTTGCGTTTTCTATAATGCTCTTGGCTCCGTCTTGGGGAGGTATGATTAACGGTCTTTTAACCTTGCGTGGTGCATGGGATAAAGTTCGTGTAGATCCAGTGTTGAAATTTATGGTAGTGGCTATTACCGGTTACGGGATGGCAACTTTTGAAGGGCCAATGCTTTCACTTAAAAATGTAAATGCCATTGCCCACTTTAGCGATTGGATTATTGCCCACGTTCACGTTGGCGCTCTTGCTTGGAACGGTTTTTTGGCGTTTGGTATGATTTACTGGTTGGTGCCCCGTCTTTTCAAAACAAAATTGTATTCCATCAAATTGGCCAACGCACATTTCTGGATAGGTACTTTAGGTATTATAATGTACGCATTGCCAATGTATGTTGCAGGATTTATGCAAGCTTCTATGTGGAACCAGTTTAACCCAGATGGAACGCTTACTTACGGAAACTTCCTAGAAACTGTTACTCAAATTATGCCAATGTACTGGATGCGCGCTATTGGAGGAACATTATACATTACAGGAGCGTTCATTTTACTTTACAACATTGTAATGACGGCTAGAAGAGGTAGCAAGGTTACTGATGAGCTAGCTGAAGCGGCTCCGCTTTCTCCGGTTACTAAAAGACAAACTGCTGGCGAAGGATACCACACTTGGTTGGAGCGTCGCCCTATTAAATTGACTATTTACGCCACTATCGCTATTTTGATTGGTGGTATGGTACAAATTATTCCATCGTTAATGGTAGACGACTATGTGCCAGCTATTTCTAGCGTCAAACCTTATACGCCCTTAGAATTAGAAGGGCGTGATATATACATACGTGAGGGTTGTGTAGGCTGTCACTCACAGATGATCCGTCCTTTTAGAAGTGAAGTAGCGCGCTATGGCGAATATTCAAAGTCGGGTGAATATGTTTACGACCACCCATTCCTTTGGGGCAGTAAACGTACCGGACCAGATTTGCACCGCATAGGTGGAAAATATTCAGACAACTGGCATTTAAACCACATGTACGATCCGCAAAGTACATCTTCCGGTTCCATTATGCCTTCCTATAAATGGCTGATAAATTCAGAATTGGACAAATCAGATACCGAAGCAAAAATGAGAGCGTTGGTACTTCTTGGAGTACCTTATTCTGAGGAAGAAATAACCAATGCCCAAAAATGGATGGACGAACAGGGAACCAAAATAGAGAAAAACCTTTATAGCGACCCCGATTTTGTGAGTTCTTATGAAGCCAGTAAAAAATATGCACAGGAGAACGGCGAAGATTTCATTGAGATGAAAAACCGTGAAATCGTGGCCATGATTGCTTATTTGCAACGCTTAGGAACCGATATTAAAGTAGAAAACGCTGAAAACACTTCAGCCAAAAACCAATAGTTATGTTGAAATTTGTAAAAGGAAACCTCGAGAACATTGATAATGTTCAAATATATCCAATGATTTCACTTTTAATATTCTTTGTCTTTTTTGTGGTGCTTTTCTATTGGGTAATCACAGCAAAGAAAGAACACATTGCCGAAGTGAGCAACATTCCGTTGGAAGATGAAAATAACAACCAAAACGAAAATCAGTTATGAAAACCACAACAGCATATTTAAGGGTCATCGGTTTTATGGTCCTCGCCTTTTTTCTATTGGAACTAATCGTTGATTCCGGCGAAACGTGGGCAATCGTGAAATATCCAATTATTTGGGCAGTTTTGGGAATGGTGCTTTTAATCGCCATTGCTTTGGAAATAATTGCCGCAGCATTGCAGCGTATTCTTTTTTCGGGACTGTCTCCTGAGGTAAAAGAAAATTTTTTGGCTGCTGAAAAAGTGAGGGAAGAAAACCGTTTTGGATGGTTCAAAAGAAAATATGAAGAAATGCTCGGTGCCAAACCAATGGAGAAAGAGCAGGAAATTGTATTGGACCACAATTATGATGGCATCCGTGAACTGGACAATAAACTTCCGCCGTGGTGGGTATATATGTTTTATGCCACCATCATTTTTGCAGTGGTTTACTTGCTCCGTTTTGAGGTTTTTGATGGCTACACCCAAATTGACGAATATCAAACTGATGTTGCACAAGCAAATGAAGACGTTGCCGAATTCAAGAAAAACAACAAAGATCTAATTGATGCTGAAACTGTTGAACAATTGACAGATCCCGCTGATATTGCTGCCGGAAAAACCATTTATACCGATAATTGCGTGGCTTGCCATAAAGACTCCGGTGGTGGAGGCATTGGTCCAAACCTTACTGATGACCAATGGATTCTAGGAGGCGGTATTAAAAATATTTACCACAGCATCAGTGAAGGTGGCCGTGCTGGAAAAGGAATGATTGCCTGGAAAACCGATTTAAAACCTAGCGAAATGGCGCAAGTGGCAAGTTATGTTATGACGCTCCACGGCACCAATCCTGCTGACGGTAAAGAGCCTGAAGGGGAAATTTGGACCGACGGGAACACTCCAGTTGAGGTAAACGAAATGACGGTTGATTCTACACAAATTAATATTGAAGCAACAAACAATTCGGTTTCTGATAACATAGAATCAGGGAATTAATATTTTTCAATTTTCAATAACAGTCTAACTTCTAAAATCTAAGATCTAAATTGGATACTCCAGAGAATGAAAGGTTCCGCGACAGTATAGGAACCATAAATGAAGAAGGCAAAAGAGCATGGGTCTATCCTAAAAAGCCTTCGGGCCGATTGTATCAGTACAGAAAATATGTGAGCTATTTTCTGCTCGCCTTTTTGTTTGCCGCTCCTTTTGTAAAAATAAACGGCAACCAGTTTCTGTTGTTTAATGTGCTGGAGCGCCGTTTCAATATTTTTGGATTTCCTTTTTGGCCACAGGATTTTTACCTGTTCGTAATAATGATGATCATTGGCGTGGTTTTCATCATCTTTTTTACTGCTGCCTTTGGTAGAATTTTCTGTGGGTGGATATGCCCGCAGACCATTTTTATGGAAATGGTTTTCCGAAGAATAGAATATTGGATAGATGGCGATAGGGGCGCACAAATACGTTTGACCAAACAGAAGTGGAATGCTGAAAAAATAAAGAAACGCGTCTTGAAATGGATCGTATTCTTTATTATTTCATTTTTGGTTGCAAATATATTTCTCGCCTATTTCATTGGTAGTGATAGGTTGATTCAATACGTTGTTGAAGGACCTTTGGAACACATAAGCACGCTTATATCGCTGTTTATTTTTACAGGGGTTTTCTATTTCATTTTTGCATGGTTCCGTGAGCAGGTCTGTATCATAGCGTGCCCTTATGGAAGGTTGCAAAGCGTATTGCTCGATACCAAATCTATCGTGGTGGCTTATGACCATAAACGCGGCGAAAAAGAAGTGGGTAGGGCAAAATTTAAGAAAAACGAAGACCGTGAAGCTTCCGGAAAAGGGGATTGCATCGATTGTTTTCAATGTGTAAACGTTTGTCCAACTGGGATTGACATTCGCAACGGAACGCAGTTAGAATGTGTTAATTGCACAGCCTGTATTGATGAGTGCGACAGTATTATGGAAGCCGTGAACCTTCCGAAAGGATTGATCCGCTACGCCAGTGAAGAAAATATTGAAAAGAAAGCACCGTTCAAATTTACGCCACGACTGAAAGGTTACACAGCTGTCTTGGTTATTTTAATTGGTGTTCTCTCCGGACTGCTCTTTTTAAGAAGCGATGTGGAAGCAAACATTCTCCGCTTGCCGGGGCAGCTTTATGAACACAAGGCAGATAATATTATCAGCAATGTTTTCACTTATAAATTATTGAACAAAACCACAAAGAATATCGAGAATATTCACTTTAAATTGAAATCGCCCAAGGGAACAATCCATACCGTAAAACAGGGGGTAATTGTGGTTCCTGCGCAGGATTTGGCAGAAGGGACCCTCTTTATCGAAATAAATAATGCAGCCCTTAGTGGTGATAAAAACCGTGCGGTCATTGAAGTTTACAGCGGTAATGATTTAATTGAAACAACGAGCGTTACGTTTTTGGGGCCGCGGAATTATAAGTAGCAGGGTGCTTGGTGACAGCTGCTGGATGACAGCTGCTGGATGGCGGAAAAAAATATTATGAATAATCAATAAATAAAAGTGTGATGAAAATAAACTGGGGTTGGGGTTTGGCGATTGGAATGGTCCTTTTTGTTGCGTTCATTATGTATTTCGTGATTAAAATTAGCACCGACAAAAAGTATGATTATGATTTGGTGACTGAAGAATACTATAAAAAGGAAATGGTGTACCAAAAAGAAATTGATGCTGAAGAAAATTCCAAATCTTTGGAAGGAAGTATTTCAGGCAAAAAAACGCCCGAAGGTTGGATGCTCACTTTTCCGGAAAATATAGATTTCTCAAAAATAGAGGGTACGGTCCTCCTTTATAGGCCATCCAACAAACATTTGGATTTTGAAATACCGTTGCAGCTCTCAGGTCCCAATTTGCTCATCCCCGACGAACGTTTGGTGGCAGGCCGCTGGAACACTATTGTTCGGTGGAAATATTTGGGGGAAGATTATTTGTATAAAGAAGAAATTACATATTAGAAATCGAAATCGAAATCGAACATTGAACATTGAATGCTGTACACCGCCCTCATATTCGGATTACTAGGAAGCTTCCACTGCGTGGGGATGTGTGGCCCTATTGCCTTTCTGTTGCCAGTAGACAGAAGCAATAATGTAAAAAAAATTGGGCAAATCTCTCTATATCATTTCGGGAGAATATTGGCTTACAGTATT